>DXXK01000016.1 GCA_019416425.1 Bacteroidales bacterium | reverse complement strand
GCTTATTATTCTGATGATGAAATAGGCATAGGATTGGCTACGTCTAAGTTGATTTTTGTTTTTACCTCTGAAAACTTTGCGACGATTCAATCATCAAAAGATAAAATACGAGAATTAAAAAATGCAATCCATAATGAATTGGCGAAATTTAAGTGGATTATTTATGGAGATGTTAATTTGGATTTTACATGGTATTTTAGTGCTGTAAGAAAAAAGGAAACTGATGCTATTGGAGATTTGGATAATCTGATGAAACCAATTATAGATTCATTTACTGGCTTCAACGGAATATTTATTGATGATTCTCAAATTGGGTCTATAAATGAAT
This sequence comes from Bacteroidales bacterium, assembly GCA_019416425.1. Taxonomy (GTDB): domain Bacteria; phylum Bacteroidota; class Bacteroidia; order Bacteroidales; family Muribaculaceae; genus Lepagella. Next base: position 66,935 of record DXXK01000016.1, on the reverse strand, counting down.
TATGGCTATCGAAAGATGTAACCGAGTCAGAAGACACTGTGCTACGTTTGGAAATAAATTTCAATAACGATGATTGCTGTCTAAAAGAAAACACGAAGTTCGTGGAACTTGAAAAAAGCAAATACGCATTATATCTATTTGATGATGGGAATAAGGAAGAACTCCTTAAGACACTCATTAGATGGCATATTGAACGTAAATATCGCACTTTTATAGATAAAGAAATCTCGAAGAATCCAAATTTTGGTTTATACAAGACCAGTTTTAATGTCTTTCACACTTCAAGACTTAATGGTGTTGATACCACTCTGAAATATAATACAGAACGATTTAAGAGTAAATGCAAAAAGGCGGGTATAACTTTCCATGATTTGTTGAAATACTATGGCAGTTTCTATAAATCTATTTGGAAATTAGTGGATAGGCATATTCAAGATTCACCGGGAGAAAAGATAAATAGACAATCGTTATTTTTTACCTTTGCAACGAAATTATTGGATTTTCCCGGTAACATTATTTGTAAAAAATAATAGTCCAATGCGTGATAATACTGTCACACATCGGACTAACATCAATAAATATATAATGCGGCAAATTCGGTCAGGCGGCGTTGGTGGAGTTGCTTGTGGAATTTACCTTTGTAACGACAGTGGGCGGTGTAGGCTTTGAAGATGTCGCGGTTTCCAGCTTTCAGTTTTTTCAGTACGCTGCTTTTGTTGACGACACCGGGGCCGCAGTTATAGGCGAGGCAGGCTAACAGAATAGAATCCTTGCCATATTGCGAATACAGGGCGCAAAACTTGCGGAGGTCTTTTCGTAATAGTAAATCCGCCTGTTTTTCGGTGAGCTGTACGCCACGACGGTAAGGCTCTCCCGGCTGGACTTGGTGACCATAGCCGACATAGGGCCAGTCTTTCGGTTTGTGGAGCGTCTCAAACTTTTTTATTATCAGCACGGCACGTTCAAACGGCGGTAGCTCCATTATTGACCTCTTAGCGTTGGCGGCGGGCGTTGCCGCCACAAGGGACTGCAACGCCACGAAGAAAAATAACAGTTTTTTCATCGGATAACCGGTGTTACTGGACCGACAACCGGGCCAATGATCGTACCTCCGTTATCATCGCCTTTGTCCTTGCCGTTGAACTCGAAGGTCTGCTCCCACGGGGTAGAGCCGAAGTTATCTTCAACAACCACGAGGAATTTGTGGGCGTCGGCACTCTTGGCGGTGTAGTTCAGTCGGAATGTCTTGCTTTCAAGAAGCAGACGGTCGTTGTTGACCAGCACCGGGCCATCAACGAGCTTTAGAGTGCCTTCGCCGTCATACTGGAAATAGCGGATTGTGTAGAGGGTATTGGTGTAATTGCCCTCCGGCTTTATCTCAAAGCGCAGTTCCACAGTCTGCCCCTGCGTGATTTTGTCAGCGTAAGGCATCACATCTACCGTGAACGGATAGGACTGCTGCACATCGAGGTCGTCGGAACAGGAAGTCATGGAGATTACGATTGTGAACAGAACAATCCAAAAGCCGAAGAAACGGCCGGGAGTGAGGCGAATATCGCCGATGCGTGAAAAGAAATTTGTAGTCATAATTTGAATTTGGGTTTAGTGATTTGTTTCGGATTGAGCGACATCAGATAGTCGTTCAGATCCTTGTGGTCGGGATAGAGCGCGGATTTGTCGCTCACCCTGTCGCCGAACTCTCGGCGCAGTCTGGCGACTGCGGTACGCCCGGCGGTGTCGTTGTCGAGATAGCACAGTATCAGCGGATATTCCGCAAGAACCGGGATTGCCTTTCCGACATTAGCCACGGAGTTCAGCACAACACTGTCGTTGCCGTCGTTGTAGCCGAGGCGTTCTGCCGAAAGGAAGTCTATGAAGCCCTCGAACACGTTGTATCGGGGATTGCCTCCGGATATTCGCGTAATGTTCTTTGGCGGATAGCTCCCCTTGAAGAACGGGTTGCGCAGCTCGTAGCCGTGGGCGTTGTTCTCAAAGCCGATAGCGTAATAGTGTTTGCCGTGAAGCTCGTAGTCAACCTGCACGCAGTAGCGTTGCGCAACCTCTTTCGGTATGCCACGCTCTGCCAGATAGCGGAGCAACGCGGGCGACTCCAGCCGGGATATTGCGACATTTTCAAAAGTCGGTTCCTCGACAAACGGTACAGGTCTGTAAGGCTCTGCCACAGGCATATTCATCTTTTCGGCGATGTATCGTGCCTGCTCAACAAAATCGGTCTTGCCCGACAATACACCGGCGAGCGTGAAGATGTCGCCGCCCTCGCCTGTACCGAAATCGAACCACACGTTTTTTCGGGGGTTGACATGGAACGATGGCTTTCTCTCGTTGCGGTACGGAGCATAGAACCACAGACCCTTGCTGTCGCGTCCCGTCGGATTGTAGCCGAGGCGGTGCAGGAAATCCACAAGGGATATTCCTTTGATTGCGTCTATATCCATAGGCTAAAAGCGCATTTTGCGTCCGAGCTTCGGTTTCGGGGTTTCCTCCTTCGGCTGCTCCTGCACGGCATCGGCTCTTTTGCCATCTTTGTTCTTGACAGGCATTGCCAGTATCATATCAGCATTGGCACTCTTGCCGTTACCCAGAACCTCGTAACATTTGAAATCCATAATCTTTTTCATCTCGGAGGCGATGAAAAGATTTAATTCCGAGCGATTGCAACTGCCGGTTATCTCATAGGCGAGATAGTATATTCCGCCGTAGCATTTCTCAGGCTCCTGACTGTCGTACCAGCCGTTCTTTTCGGTATCCACGACGATTGAGCCGTTGGAAGAATACGGACTGTCGTATGTCAGACGGTTGCCGTCGCGCGCCGTCGGCTCATAGCCCATAGCCCGCATGAAATCCGCGAGAGGCAGATTGTGTATGTCAAGGTCGAATACTTTGATACCCATAGCTCACTCGATTATGAACTTGACGCCGACACCATACTGCGTATGGAAATGCCCGGTTGAGTTGCCGAATACAAACCGCTCTTTCACATTGGCTGTCAGGGCGATTTTATCCGAGAGATAGAAATCTGCCGAGAGAGTGAGCGCACCGCCATAGATGAAGGCGTCGCCGTTGTGGAGCGTGGAACCGTCAGACAGGGTGTGTCTGCCCCAGTTCACCGTTTCGTAGCCACCGAGAGCCGACACGCCGCCATAGAGGTGGAATGTCTGCGAATAGTCGCTGACAAGGTGCAGATTGTATCCCGCCTCCGCCGTGAACTGCGCTACGGGGATACGGCCCTTTTCGGCGTATGGTTTATAGGTCTGAAGATACTCGCCGCCAAAGCTCCAAGTGTTCGCACTACCCTTGAACACCGAGTAAAACACTCCGAATGAATATCCGCAGTCGCGGGAGTTGCCGGTATAGAAACCGTCTGCCATATCAGCCTTTATTTCCACCGCTGACATACCGGGGAGGCATCGCTGGGCCATTGCCTGCCCTCCGCAGAGGGCAAGCATGGCAGCGATTATCATTATCGCTTTTCTCATAGATTACTGGATTGAAAGTTCGTCGATTACGTTTGCACGCACAATATCCTCGTTCTCCACCACGAAGGACTGGTGGCGGCCGCCGTCTTTTTCTGCAATTTCGATCACGAGTTGCTTATCATCGGGAATTGTGAATTTCTCCAGCGCAAACACAGTGCGTTCAGAGGATTTTGCGGGAACGCCCACGACATAGTTCTGGGCGCGGAGAGGCTCCAAGACCTGCTCCTGCATGGCGGTACGCTTGATAACCTTCTTATCCACAATTTTGAACGATACAAAATCTATGTCGAAAGGAATATTGGATGTATTCTTCAGCTCCGTATGAAAATACAGCAGACCGTTGTTGGCGTAGATGGATTTAAGGAGAAATTGAACGCCGAAACGCTTTGAGCCGATATGTTTGATTTCACGCTTGTTCTGCTTGTAGATACTTTTCATAATCAGCTTGACAAGCATAGGACTTTCACTGCCGAGGCGTTCAAGATAGATTTCCTGCGCGTTGTTGGGGCGGTTCACCGATTCGCCGTCATGGAGGAAGTCCGTCATTTCGATACTGAGCAACAGCGGTTCTTTGGCAAACTTGACATTGAATACATAATAGGAGCCGTCATCGGTGATTACCGAGAGGTTGGTCTCCTGTTTGAACGACTTGAAGGCTGATTTGACACGCAGCACGTTCTTCGCACCGTCGGCAAGTCCGGCGACAAGGTTTTCATTGCCCAAATCGACATAGGTGATCTCTGCCGGAAAGATGATGTGCGTCGTTTTGTCATAACATACCTCTAAGGCGTGAGGCGGAATCATGCGGTCGAAGCCGACTTTTCGGGTAAGACCGCTGAACTTGTCACCGTCGGTGTAGTTGTCGCCGTACACGTTCAAGTCGTGTTCAGTCGCTTTGGTTATTACCTGTTCGGTGTCAGGCGACACATTGTTATCGGCACTATTGACCGTCCTTTTGCCTTTTGCGAAGGCGGGTGTTGCCATACCGACGACGGCAACGAGAGAAAGAAAAAATAATTTGAAATTCATTTGATTGTGGATTAAGTGGTAAATAATCATATATCTTCCGGCTGGTGGAGCATAACATGGTAGCCGGCTTTGAGGTGGACTTTCACGGTCCGCAGCTTCTTGTTGAGATACTGGCTGACACCGTTTATCAGACCGCGACCAACATCGGAGGCTATCTGCGCTCCCGCATCGGTGGAGATATTGATTGAACTACCCATCGTACTGCCCATATTGGCGCCGATTTCATGAAGCGCATCGCTCTCCATAGAATTGGGGATATTGATACCTTCCTGACCGTCGGAGTCATAGACCTGCAACTCCACATCGTAGATAGAGCCGTCGCACTCGATGGAGGATATTTCAATCTCCAACCTCTCACCCTGCACTCTTGCAGAGCCGACAATTACGGTGTTGCGGGGAATAAGGCGTGAGCCTACCCACATAGGTTCAGTGGTCCGTAACTTCACACTCTCTCCGTCGGTTACACTCTGATTACTGGCGACAACTGCGGCGATTGTGTTCTTGGAAACCTCTTTCATCGTTCCGACCGCTGTCGTAAAGCCCCTGACTGTCGAAGATGATCCGAGAGTTGAAACCACATTTCTGTTTACCTGCGCCACCGGCTGCACATTGCGTTTCCCTTTCTCATCGTCGGCTGATACAGGTACCGGTTGATTGCCGCCGTTACCCATATACTGAGCCGCCAACTGGTAGGAGCGTTCCATAAGTTCCAGCTCATTCGGCTGCTGAACATGTTGCTGCGCCGTAATATTCTGAGCCTCCAGCTCATCTATCCGGGCCTGCAACTCTGCGACCTGCGCCGCCTCGGTACTCTCCGGAATATAGAAATCGTTTAGCGAAGCCTGTACTTCCTGATAAACCTGCGCCGATGTCTCAACCGCGGATGGTGTATTGGCGGCAACCTCCCGACTTGTCGAGAGAGTATCCAGCGACGCTATCGCTGTCTGTTGAGACTCTTTCTCTTTAGCGGCTGCTGCGGCTTCATATTCCGACATCTTATCCTTCATACCTTCGTTTTCACCTTCCGGTATCTCGGTGTTGAAGGCATCGCCTACATGCCCGTCGCTCTTGTTGAGACTGCTGTAAAGAAGCCATAGTATCACGGCTCCACAGAGAATGGCGGCCGGCATCACGATGAGATATTTCATCATCTTCTGCCGTTCAGCCTGTGATTTTGGCTGGAAGAAACCGTTAATCTTCGCTTTCCATTCTTGCATCGTCATAGGCAGCGGGAGCTATCGGTTTGACATCGGGATTGTTTATTTCAAGCGGCTGGATATGCTCGACCTCCACAAGTCGGCCGGAGTGTCCCAGCCCGATTTTATAGCAGGCATGACCGAACACGAAGAAGGCGATCAGGACGAAGGCGCAGAGCATAATGGTTACGACCAAGAGCCGTTGTTTTTGAGGAATACCGTCGCAAAGGCCCCTCAATTTAGAAGAGAGCTTCCCTTTCGGGGTGTGCCACACCTTATTATATACGGTGTCTCTCGCGGCACGGAGATTTGAAAATACATTCATCGTTTGGTAGTGATTATATCCTTGTTTTCAAGGATGTTGAAACCTTCAATAATAAACCCGTTGGGATTGTCGTCGGAGCGCGACACATTTGACAGACGGCATACCGTTATCAATGTGCGCTCCGTCATGTTGGACTCGCGGATAATCATCTGGCGCGCGTATGTTCTGGCGGTATAGGGATATGTGTTGAAATCGCATACCACGCTGTCAACCTGCACCACTTGATTGATATTTCCGGCTATGATACGGTTGTAATAACCTTTCTCCGAAAAGTCGGTGTAGTAATTGTATGCCGACTTGTCGCTGAGAATCAGCGCACGGTTGATGTTATGCTCGATGGCTGACTTATCCGGTGAGAGGTTGAAAAACAGCTCATGGAAGCGTCGCACGTGTTCACGCGCCTCTGCCGGACGGTTCTGGCTCATGTCCTGCGACAAGGCAAGCATAAGCGACTTGCCGTTGTCAAGGACATAGATTTTCTCACGCTGCTTCTCGGCGAAATTGAACACCATTATCATGGCTACCGACACCACAACGGCACACATCGCAACGAACACGATACCGAAAAGGCGTATCTGGCGGAACGATGTCTCGATATTCCTTAATGATTTGAACTCCATAGGCATGATTATTTGAGAAGTTTACCGGCCCGACCTGCCACATTGCCCGCAACTCCACCGGCGACACTTGCCGCGCCTGAACCGACCTGCATTGCGGTTGTGTTGACAGCACGGTTGTAATTACCTGCGCCTCCGGCCTGAATAATCCAGCCTGCCACCGTCGGGATAGTGAAATACCCGATAATACCGATAATCATGAATACTGTGTAAGCAGTGTTGCTGCCGTCAAGGTCAACATTCGGATTATTAGTTAGTTCCGAAATGTCGTTCTGGAGCATCAGCACCTGTATTTTCGCCAATATCGTCGAAAAGAGGTCTGCCACCGGCAACCATAGATAGGTCTGAATATAGCGGCATATCCACTGTGTCAGCGTTGACTGGAAGCCGTCCCAGACGGATAGAGCGAATGAAATCGGTCCGAGGATTGCAAGGACTATGAGAAAGAATGTCCTTATCGTGTCAATCGTCAGGGAGGCTGCCTGAAATAGCATCTCCAGCAGTTCACGAAAGAAATTCTGGATTGCCTTCTTGACCTTATACATCCCACGCTCGATATACATTCCGGCGGCGGTGCCTATCTCCGTCACGCCCAACTCGTCAATCTGCCTGTCAAATTCGGCATCATCAACGAGGTAAGCGGTAGAGGGGTCGTTCATCATCGCTTCATATTCCAGACGGTCTTTCTCCTCACGGTACTTCTTCATGTCGAGGGTCTGCCCTTCGAGCATCGAGGCGGTACCCTGAACAATCGGAGACATGACGGAGTTTATGGTGCCAAGTACCACAGTCGGGAAGAACATGATACAGAAACCGATTACAAACGGACGCAGCAGCGGGAACACATCAATCGGTTCGGCTCTTGCCAGCGACTGCCATATACGATAGGCGACATAAAACAGCGCGCCTAATCCGGCTATGCCCTGCGCCACTCCTGCCATATCCTCGCAAAGAGGCATCATCTCATCGTACAGAGAGCGCAGGATGGTGTGGAGATTTGAAAAATCAATAGCGCACAGCATAGGCATCACCAGTATTTTTCGGAGCCGTCACCATAGAGAGCCACAACACGTTTTGTATCGGCTTTCTTCTTGGCGCGCAGGTACGACACACTGATATTTTTGTTGGTATAGTACGCCGTCAAATTCTTCAGACGCTTCATCTCCTTGTAACAGTCGTCAACGACATCCATACGGTCTTTGTCGGTCATGCTCAGTGTAGTTATATTGACTACCTGCTTCAAATCGCCGAGGACGCCGTTGGCTTCTTCGAGAATACGGGTGTAGCCCGATGCGATTGCCGAAAGTTCCGCACTTGTGAAATTGGGATCTGACAGCATCTTCTGGAAATTGTTGACATAGTAGCCGGAGATATTTCCGAGCATCAGGATCGTCTGCTGCACCTTGCGGGCATCGCGGACAAGGTTGTTCACCGACTGGAGCGCGTCATAATATTTCTTCGCCTGCTGGTAGATTTTCACAGTTTCCTGAAAATTCTTCACCATGTGCGTAGCCGTCTGCGACTCCTGTACGAGTGATTTAGAATTGTTTACGATAGACTGCGCAATGTTGGACGGGTCTATGACCGTCCACTGGGCGTTTGCCCTGCCCGTGCCTAAAAGAAGGCACAGGGCGATTAAGGGGATAAGAAACTTTAATTGCTTCATCTGATTGTGGATTAAGTGGGTTAAGTGGATTTATCGTATTCTGTGAGCCATGCCCACAATGATTCTGATTAATGCTGTAAACAGCCGGTAAGCTGATACAAGGAGGAGGCCGAGGAAAAGGAATAGACCTGAAATGATGAATATTATGGATTGCTTGACTTTCATACATCAGTTCTCCCTCCTTTCGTTGGCTAACTGCTTTATAGCCGCCTCGATGTCGCCGCCGAGCTGACGTGCGCGGGCGAGTACCTGCATTTTCTCAGTTTCCTCGGTCGTATAGGCGAGATATTCTTCCGGCGACACTTCGGTTGCATACACCGCTGACTGCGTTCCGCCCAGCCCGATCCACACCTCCTTGTAGTTGCGGCTCGGATTGTTCGCCATATTGATACTGAGTATCTGCGCCTTCTCCTTGTCGGTCAAGCCTAACAGCTCCTGTATCTGGTCAAAGCGGTTCATATACTTGCGCTGGTCGAGCAGTATCTTGCAGTCGGAGTTGTTGATTATGGTTTCCTTGACAATCGGCGACGATATGATGTCGTCAACCTCCTGCGTAACCACCACAGCCTCGCCGAAATATTTACGCACGGTCTTGAACATATAGCGCATATATTCAGCCATGTTCGCAGTTGACAACGCTTTCCAAGCCTCTTCGCAGATAAGGACTTTGCGCACGCCTTTCAAGCGTCGCATCTTGTTGATGAAGGCTTCCATGATGATGATTGTCACCACCGGGAAGAGGTCTTTATTGTCGCGGATAGCGTCAATCTCGAACACCACGAAACGCTTGTTGAGCAGGTCGATGTTCTCTCTGGAGTTCAGCAGGAAATCGAAGCGACCGCCGTGATAATACTGGCGCAGCGTTGTCAAAAAGTTGTCGATGTCAAAATCCTGTTTGTAGATGGGTATAGGACGCTGTGCCATTTCAGCACGGTATTCATCACGCATAAACTCGTAGAAAGTGTCGAAACATGGAACAATGTCGCGGTCTTTCCTCATCTTTTCAAGGAACATAGACAGTGCAGAGCCTAATTCACCGCTTTCTGTTTTTGTCACTCTGTCATCCTCCGACTTCCAGAGCGTGAGAAGAAGCGTCTTGATGCTGTCTTTCTTCTCCACATCGAACACGCCGTCGTCGGTAAAAAACGGATTAAAAGAAATCGGCTTTTCCTCGGTGTAGGTGTAATACACGCCATCTTCGCCGTGGGTGCGGTTGTGGATAAGGTTGCACAGACCTTCGTATGAATTACCAGTGTCTATCAGCAGGATATGCGCGCCTTGCTCGTAATACTGGCGCACCAGATGGTTGGTGAAGAAAGACTTTCCGCTACCCGACGGGCCGAGGATGAACTTGTTGCGGTTCGTGGTTATGCCGCGCTTCATAGGCTCGTCGGAAATATCCAAGTGGACAGGCTTACCCGTGAGGCGATCCACCATTTTTATGCCGAATGGCGACAGGCTGCTACGGTAGTTTGTTTCGGCTGTGAAAAAACACACGGCAGGCTCGATGAAAGTATAGAAACTTTCCTCGGCGGGGAAATCCGCCTCGTTGCCGGGCATAGCCGCCCAGAATAGCGTCGGGCAGTCGATGGTGTTGTGCCTCGGCATACACCCCATAGTCGCAAGCTGACCGCCGACATCGTTCTTTATCCGGCGCAGTTCTTCGGCATCGTCGCTCCAAGCCATGATATTGCAGTGGCAGCGCACCGAAGTAAGGCCGAAGCTGTGTGCCTCGTTCAGATAGCGGTCTATCCACTCCTTATTGATTGCGTTGGAACGGCTATACCTTGAAAGCGAGTTCATATTGCGCGCCGTTTTTTCAAACTTCGCCAGATTTTCGTCGTGGTCGTCGATAAACACATACTGGTTGTAGATGTGGTTGCACGGCAGGAGCAGGCCCACGGGAGAGGCGAAGCTCAGTCTGCAATCACTCCTGTCAGTTGACAGGCGTTCATACCGGTTGTCGGTGCTGACCTTTCCGGGCAGGTCGTCGGTATCCGACAGCGTGTGCAGACATAGCATCTTGTCGCCGACCCGCATTCCTTTCGGCGACAGGTCTATATCCTCCAGACAGGTTACATCACCGGTTGACAGCGAGAGATACCTCTCTATAATGCCCGATGTGCTGTCGGTGCCGACAATCTCATCGTCACCCATGCGGCGCAGCGAGATATATCCGGTGTCGTTGATTATGCGCTCGAACTGGCCCACGGCTTCCATGAAGCCTACAATCATCTCGTGATTGAGTTCCTTCGGAGTGATACGCCCACGGCAGAGGGTGGAGAAATTCGACTGCTGGCGCATACGCTCCTTTGTGGTCTTTGTCAGATACAGGTAGCACTTGTGCGCCAGATACGGACGCTCGTTGAAATGACGCTCGAAGCTCCTGTCAAGAAAAGACAAATCATCTTTTTGCAGTTCCGGCTTATAGTTCTCCGACACAAACCAGTCCTGCTTGTGCGCCACCGTAAAGCGCGGCAATACCTTGATTGTCTTGCACCAAGCGGCGTGCATCGCCTCGTATTCCTGCGATGTGACGGTGAACAATTCCGGCAGCGTAACCTCATAGCACACGGTTATGTCGGCGTCCTTACTGATGATACAGCCGTGTTCCACTGCCAACAGTGGGAGTTTAGACTCCAGAGTTGTGGCTTTCAGTATATTTCTCATTTGCGACCTCCTTTCAGAATACGACGCACACGCAGACGGTTGATGATGTAGCGGGGGCGGTATTTCACCGATGTGAGCTTCATAAGTCCGTATTGCCCGTACTTGCCGTTGAGATGGAAGGTGTACCACACCAGCACCGACGCGCTTATGGCACCGAAGCCTATGCACAGACCCTGCTGCACCCCGCACATATAGAGGATTACAAACAGTATGAAATCAGCGATAAGACCTCCGGCGAAGATGAAGAGGTATTGCGCTTTCAGCCCCTTGTATTCCACCGTCCTGCCTATGCCCTTGTTAATAGAATATTCCATCAGTGGCAGGGATTAGAGGAAGAACGAGCGCAGGATTGTGGCCGCGACCACAAGAAAGATACACGCACCGAACCACGATGCGGCGGTCTTGCTCGTGTCGGGATCGCCGGAGCTGAATTTGCCATAGACCTTGACACCGCCTATAAGACCGACGACTGCGCCGATGGCATAAATCAGCTTCGTGGCGGGGTCGAAATAAGACGTCATCATCGAGGTTGCCTCGTTGATGCCTGCCAGACCGTTACCGGCGGCATAGAGGTTGGCGGCACATATCATCAGTGTGAGCATGGCGGCCATTGGGCGGCGCATACCGGGAGCGTTCATAAACTCCACGATGCGCTTGTAGAGCGACTTGAAGAATTTAGTCATAAAATAATTGATTTGGATTTAGTGATGGTCAGTGGAGGATATTGAAGTCGATGGCATCAATATCGGTTGTGTCTATGTCGGCATGGAATACTATCTTGCGGACTTTCTCAATAGCCTCGTCGGTTTTCACAGCCGGAGCATATTCAGGTACGTCGGGCAACTGACATTCAATCATCAGTATGCGCTTGCGCACAACCGGGTCGAGTTTGACATATTCGATTATCTCGGTGCCTTCAAGTTCGGAAATTACCCGTCGTGCAGTCTGCTCATCCTCTGTGGTGTGAGGCTGATTTTTCAGCACCTTCATGGCTGTCTGCATTTCCTCGAAGTCTATACCGTCGGCATTTGCCTCGGCCGGAGTCGGCATTTCGCCTGTAAGCTCACTTACCGAATGAGTAGAGAATATCTCATCCAGTTTTTCAGGAGGTATCTGGACCGACGGCTTTTCTTCGGGTGTATCGGGCAGTCCGGCATCGGAGGGTTTACCCAGTTCCATGACAATAAGCGGCACGACTTCCCTTGCTGCTTCGGCAGCGGCTTCTTTGGCGATTTCCCGGAACGAGTCCATGAACTTATCGGCATCGAAGGAACTTTTGCCTACGACTTCTTCCACGGGCACTTCATCTGCGGGCGGTTGTTCCGGAGGTATGCAGTTGTCATTCTTGCCGGCAGCCTGGGAGTCGGGCTTTGTCAGCACTTTCCTGATAAGCCATACATTGCTTGCGAGCAATGCGATGATAAACAGCGTTTCCATCAGAATAGCGGCTGGCTGTTTTCGTCATAGAGACCTTCCATGACCTCGCGGTTGTTTGCGAAATGGTCGAGAAGTATCTCGGATACATACGAGCCTATGGAGGCACCGGTATCGCGGAACCGTTCTGCCATACGACTCAGGACGGCATGGACTTCGGGATAGATATACACTTTGGTGTTGGAGCGAACAATGCCGGGCCGGAGAAACTTGGCGGCATATTTCCTGCGCTCCTCTGCGGCTCTGACATCAATGTCAGTGGCCGGATTCACGTTGATGGTTACAAGTGGTGATTTGGGCATAGCTGGTTAGAGTTTGGGGTTGATGACATCGGCATACTCCTCAAAATGGGATGCCAGTACGTTGTTGATATACGATTTGAGGGAGCAGGAACCATTCTCGAAAGCGATAAGCCTCTTGATTTTACCAATCAGAACCGGGTCTATCTCTACCATAAGGAATTTGACCTGCGGGCGCAGATATGTTGTCCTTGTGATAAACCGTTCACGGAACAGAGCCTCCCGTTTTGTATCGGTTGAAGATTGTTCCGGGGGCACATGATTGGATTCAGTGGACTCAACCCTATTTTCTGTCGAACCGGGTATGTCAGGCGTCGGACTTTCTTTAGGCTTCCTTTTCAGTGTTGACAGCGAGGAGGACTCCTCTCTGAATGACCTGATGAACTCATCGGGATCGATTTCCGACTCATATTTCTTTGCCATGTCGGTCAGAGTTTGAGTAAGTCGAGCAGTTCATCAGTAAGTTCCGGCAGGCGCGTACCTTTGAGCAGTGTCTTGTCAGGAGGCATGACGGTCGAGCGAAACACGGCGCGGTTGAGCGTCTTTGACCCTTCACGCCGGTATTTTTTGGTATCCGGTATCTTGGTTTTAAGCGTCATAAGACCATATTCCTCGAAAACCGCCTCATACTGGTCGTAGAGGTCTGTTTTCTCGCGTGCATCGACGAGGTTCCAGAGCATATACATTTGCTTTGCCGATGTGCGCCCTGTCGTCTGCCATTCCTGTATCTTCATGGCGAAGGCGAGGGAGCTTTCAAGTATCACCTTGTCAGCGGCGACCGGCACTATTACCGTATCCATACAGTCAATCACATTCACGACACCACGGTTGTTGACCGTGCCGGGCAGGTCGAAGAAAACGATGTCTATCTCGTTCCCTGCCTCGATGATGTCGCGTACCTTCTGCATGGCTTCCTCCGGCTTTGACGTAAGGAGAGGATAAGGTGCAAGCCTGGTCTGGCGCAGATTGTCGGAAAAAAGTTTCTTGAACTGGGGGCTGCACTCGATCAGGTCTTTGTCGCGCTGCCGCATCTCCTCGATGCTGAACTGAGGATAGTCGCAGTCCACAACAAGGACTTTAAGCCCCTTCACATAGTAGAGGTAACTCGCCGCTAAAACGGTCAGAGTGGTCTTGCCTGCTCCACCTTTCTGGGTGGAGAAAGCGACAAATTTGGGGTCTGTCATAAAATTAAAATTGGATTTGGATGTAGTGGTGGTTGCATAGCGGTTGCCGTCAGCGTATCTTCTGACACGGATAGACCGGGCTTCTATCGGTGTGAAACAGTGCCGGCATATACTATGCGGGGATTGACAACTTTCTATGCCGCATATAGCGACCTTCCTCCGCTGTCGGGAGGGCATCGGCTAAGTGAGCCGGAAATGGTTGGGTTCGTCAGTCATGTCTGGTTCGGGTTTGGATGTGGAGTTTAGTGGTGTATTCTGTCTGTAACCCATAGCTGACAAGCCTTGAAGCCATCAAGCTATGAATTATAGATAAATAGATTTGTCAATCAAACAGTAAATAATATTGCAGATACATAAATCTATAAGACTGTGTCTTTATCGTTCATTAAACAGTTCCAATTCCATATCTATAAGTTGAACTTTAAGGAAGGATACAGATTTGTCTAAAAGCAGATATATCTATCAATAAAACCAATGTTCTCAAGACAGATTGAAAATCATACTTGCAGTTCAATGGATAGTTCTATAATAAAATCTGTAAGTTGAACTCCTTGAAGGCAGGTTTAACTGTCAATCTCTACACAAAGAAACAAATAATTCTGCAAACTGGCAAATACAAAAATAAGCCAATTTACTGTGATTAAGGACATTGTCCGGCTGTGTCCAACTATGTCCGGTTATGTCCGAAAAACTCGGCTGAATTTTTAACATTTCGCCGCGCAAATTTTTTTGCTGCTTCCATCGCCTGTTTCTTAATTATCGGAATTTTTATCTCATATCTGGCAAATCAGGGATTTTTTTCGTATCTTTATATCAGCATCACGGGATTTTTCTTCCTCCGGGCGATGAAAAGTGGCTTTTCTCATTGTCATCATAATGATACCGGGCATCATTGACTGACATTGCCGATTTTCTATTAAGGAAGAATGTCCACATAGACATAGCAAGGTGTCTTTTCGGGGTCCGAAAAGGTTTCGAGGGACCGGCAGTCCACACGAAACAACCTTGCTATGTAGGATATATCTCCAAAGTCGAATATCCCTCGATTTTACTGCGTAGGCATTGACACCCTTGATGCACTCACCACTTATAATCCACATTTTATGACTGATTTCGTTAACAAGGGCGGACGGCCTCCGGTTGCCAACAAGTGCAGCCACTGCGTCAAGGTACGTTTTGACGACCTCGAATGGGATGAATTGTCCCGGATGATGGAAAGGGCAAACGCGACTGTCAAGGCCACTTTCATCAAGCAGCTCATCTTCGGCAAGCCTTTCAGGGTACTGACCACCGATAAATCGCTTGCTGTCTATTGCGCCAAACTATCCGAATTCTTCTGCCAGTACCGCACAATCGGGGTAAACTACAACCTCGTTGTGAAGGAACTTCGCGCCAATTTCACCGAAAAGAAAGCAATGGCATCCCTCTACAAGCTGGAGAAAGCCACAATCGACATGATTGCCGTGATGACCGATGTCATGGCTTTGTCTGAGAAATTCGATGAACAATGGTCGCAAAAATCTCGATAGGTTCCTCGCTCTATGGCGCGCTGGCATACAATTCCGAGAAAATCAACAAGGAGGAAGGCCGTCTGTTGGGAGCCAATAAAATCATTCTTCCGGCAGACGGGCAAATCGACATCGCTCGTATTGCCGAAAATTTCAGGGAGTTCATGCCGATGATGGGGCGGACAAAAAAGGCTGTCCTTCATATATCGCTCAATCCACACCCGGATGATAAGCTCACGGATCAGGATTTTGAAATCCTCGCCCGCGAGTATCTGGAAAAACTCGGCTTCGGGGAGCAGCCCTACATAATTTACAAGCACGAGGACATCGACCGCCACCATATCCATATAGTGACAGTCAATGTCAACGAACAGGGCAAGCGGCTCAATCAGGACTTTCTTTTCCGGCGCAGTAAGAAAATCACCACCGAGATGGAGGAAAAATACAATCTCCACAAGGCACAGCGCGAAAAGATAACTCCCGATATGCCGATTAAAAAGGTTGACCCTTCGGGCGACATAAAACGTCAGGTTGCCAACACTGTCAAAATGGTCGGTATGCGCTACAAGTTTCAGACGATGGGCGAATATAATGCCGTTCTCTCCTTATATAATATAAAGTGTGAGCAGACCGACGGCAGAGTGAACGGGCGCGAGTATCACGGTCTGGTGTATTTCGCCACCGACGATGAAGGCAAGGTTATCGCCAATCCGTTCAAGGCTTCACGCCTCGGCAAATTCGCAAGCCGTACCGCCGTGGAAGGACGCTTCGAGCGAGCCAAAGACAAAATTGATGTCGCACCGACGAGAAACAGAGTTGCCGATGTGCTTGCCCGTGCCACCGACAAGGACGATTTCACTGCCAAGCTGAAAGACTGCGGCATAGATGTTGTTTTCCGTTATACCGACGAGGGCCGCATATACGGCGTTACATTCATCGACCACAACACCATGACGGTACTGAACGGTTCCCGACTTGGCAAGCAGTTCTCGGCAAACGCACTCAACGAGCGGTTCAACAATTCACAGGCGCAGCCGACAAACGATGTGCCGGTTGCCGACACCCCTGTTATTGTACCGGAGCCGGAGCAAAACGCTGACACTCATGCTCCGTCGGATGAACAGCAACACACCGCAGATAGCCAACAGCAATCCGTTCCCACTCAATCCACCTCTGATTACAGCGACAGCGATTTCACGCTTCCGGGTCTTGACCTGTTCCAGCCGGGGCAGTCGTTCAATCCCGACGAGGAAGAATTCCGCCGCCGTATGCAGCGAAAGAAGAAGAAAGGGCGTCGCCCGAAATTTTAATCCTTAAACCCACATTTATTATGAGCCAACAAGAGGATGACCTCAGAGCGTTGGCAAAGATTATGGACTTCCTGCGGGCTGTCAGTATCGTGCTGGTTGTCGCCAACCTTTACTGGTTCACCCGCGTGGAAACCGTGGACAGCGGCTGGTTCTATTCGACCGTCCATAAGATCTGCGCCAATTTCAACCGCACCTGCGGTCTTTTCAACACCACCTTCAACGCCAAACTTTTCGCGCTGCTGCTTCTCGGTCTGTCGTGTTTCGGCACCAGAGGCGTAAGGAGCGAGAACATCACATGGCGGCATATCGGGATAATGCTTGGTATAGGCACCGTCTTATTCCTGCTGAACTGGTGGACACTCGATGCCGGTATGCGCTACACCTATATAATCACCACCGTCACGGGCTACATCTGCCTGCTAATGGGCGGTATATGGGCGGGGCGTATGCTGAAGAACAACATGATGGACGACCGTTTCAACGACGAGAACGAGAGCTTCATGCAGGAAACGGAGCTTATGGACAACGAATATTCCATAAACCTGCCTACCAGATTCTACTTTGAGAAGAAATGGCACAAGGGCTGGATAAATGTCGTCAACCCGTTCCGCGCCACAATCGTGCTTGGCACACCCGGTTCCGGCAAATCATACGCCGTCATCAACTCGTTCATCAAACAGATGATAGAGAAAGGTTACAGCGGCTATATCTATGATTTCAAAAGCCCGGATTTGAGCGAGATAGCCTACAACCATCTGCTGACACACAAGGAGGGTTACGGCAAAGTCAAGCCGAAATTCTACATGATAAATTTCGACGACCCTGAACGTAGCCACCGGTGCAATCCGATACATCCCGACTTTATGACCGATATTGCCGACGCATACGAGAGCGCGTACACTATAATGCTAAATCTCAACAAGTCGTGGGTGAGCAAGCAGGGCGATTTCTTTGTGGAGTCCCCGATTGTGCTGTTCGCGGCTATAATCTGGTATCTCCGTATTTACAAGAACGGTATCTACTGCACCTTTCCCCACGCCATCGAGCTTTTGAATAGAAGATACGAGGATTTGTTTCCCATACTCACGAGCTACCCGGAGCTGGAAAACTACCTGTCGCCGTTTATGGACGCATGGCAGGGAGGCGCAGCGGAGCAGTTAATGGGACAGATTGCGTCGGCGAAAATCCCGCTATCGCGTATGATTTCACCGCAGCTTTACTGGGTTATGACCGGCGATGATTTCACGCTCGACATCAACAACCCGAAAGAGCCGAAAATCCTGTGCGTTGGCAACAACCCCGACCGCCAGAACATATATGGCGCGGCACTCGGTCTGTATAACTCCCGTATCGTCAAAATCATAAACAAGAAAGGGATGCTCAAAAGCGGGGTTATTATAGATGAATTGCCCACTATATATTTCAAGGGTCTCGACCAACTGATTGCCACCGCAAGAAGCAACCGTGTCGCCGTCTGCCTCGGCTTTCAGGACTTCTCCCAGCTCAAACGCGACTACGGTGACAAGGAGGCGGCCGTGGTGATGAACACAGTCGGCAATATCTTCTCCGGGCAGGTCGTGGGAGAAACCGCCAAGACACTCTCCGAGCGGTTCGGCAAGGTTCTCCAGAAACGGCAGTCAATCTCAATCAACCGTCAGGATGTGAGCCACTCCATAAACACGCAGATGGACAGTCTTATCCCGCCAAGCAAGATTTCAACTCTGACACAGGGAATGTTCGTCGGCGCAGTCTGCGACAACATCAACGAGCGCATAGACCAGAAGATTTTTCATGCCGAGATTGTCATAGACAGCGCGAAAGTTAAGGCTGAAACATCAAGATACAAGCCAATACCCGTACTGACCGATTTCAAGGACGACACACCGGACAAATCCCGAATGAAAGCGATTATCCAGCGCAACTACGAGCAAGTAAAAGCCGATGTGATCCAAATCATCGCCGACGAGAAAGAGCGCATAATGTCAGACCCGGCACTGAGCCACCTGTTCGCTCCAAAGTAATCACCACTAAATATCCACAATCATGTTAGAACTTGACCGAAGTCTTACTGACTTCAATTACTACTATTTCTATTTGTTGCAGTATCTCCAGCTCAACAAATATCAGGTTGATCCTGACCATCCCCAGATTATTTCCAACTCTATCGCCGCGCTTGACGCCTTTGAAAATGCTCGGCGCAACGGGGCCAATGTGCCTATGGCGGAAGCCGAGGCTATATCCGTGCTTTTCTCCAATATCGGAGCATCGGAGTATGACACTATATCGGAACTTATCCTTGAAAATTTCGGGGATACCATCGACCTTGACAGCGAGGAGGCTGTGGAATACTGGACAAATCAGGTAATGACCGATATCCCGGACTTGTTCGACGGTGTTGACCGCATGGCAATAGGGGTTGATGCCCTTGACCTTGAACTGATGGAAACCGAGATTGTAGGCAGAATCGTAATCTATCTTTCCGACAATGGCCTACAATAAGTTACAGACCATGCGCGACAACATCGAGGCAATAAGGCTTGCCCTGCGCCTCGGTGTAGCCGGACGCTCGGCGCAGAATACAGAAGAACGGGAGATACTTTGCAAGTATACCGGTTTCGGAGGATTGAAGTGCATACTCAACGATGCAAACGAATTGGCACATGCCGCCAAATGGAGCAAATCCGACATCGAATTGTTTGCCCCGACAGTGGAATTGCGTCGCCTTATCCATGACTATTCCAAAGATGACAAGGAGTTTGCCAGATATATGGACTCTCTGAAAGCCTCGGTGCTGACGGCGTTCTACACTGACAACCGCATCGTGGATGCCATATCTGATGCGCTGAAATATTCCGGCATAGAGGTGAAAAGTTTTTTGGAACCGTCAGCCGGACAGGGTGCTTTCATTGACTCTTTTCTGCGCAATGACCGTTATCCCGGCGCGGAGGTGCTTGCCTACGAAAAAGATTTGCTTACGGGCAAAATCCTTTCGGCTCTGCATCCGTCTATTCTTACACGCATAGAGGGTTTTGAAAAGATAGAGCGTGACTTCAACGGCTATTTTGATGTCGCCGCCTCCAATGTCCCCTTCGGAGATTTTGCTGTTGCAGACCCGGCGTATGCCGTGAGCAAGGATATTGCCTACCGTCAGGCGACCAAGACAATTCACAATTATTTCTTCCTAAAGGCACTCGACCAAGTGCGTGAGGGCGGCCTTGTCGCTTTCATAGCATCTCAGGGTGTGATGAACGCCGGCAGTCCTTTCATCAGGATGGAGATGGTGAAGCGTGCCGACCTCGTGGCGGCGTTGCGTCTGCCAAACAACACTTTCAGCGACAATGCCGGAACCGATGCCGGGTCTGACCTTATCATTCTCCAGAAGCATACAGGTAAGAAAGCGTTGTCGGCTGATGAGGAGTTTTTTATCCAGTCTGTCGTTGACCGTGGAACGAAAGTCCCCGGCAATAAGTTCTTTCAGGCTTTTCCGCAGAATGTCATCTGCACCGATGCCAAAGTAGGAACTGACCCCTTCGGAAAACCCGCCATCATCTACAAGCATGAAGGCGGAGTGGATAGCATAGCTGACGACTTGCGCAAGGCACTCGATGAATCTCTGCACCTGCGTCTGAATCTGGAGCTGTATAATTCCAATGGTATAAAACCTCCCACGCCAGACCCTGTCAAGCCTACTCCGACACCAAAGCCGGAGGTAAAGCCGACACCCGAAGTCAAGCCGGAACCGTCGGACCAGAAGCCGCTTGCTGAGAAGATTGAGCAGAAGAATGAGCCGTTGCTCAAACAGTATCAGGAGATGAAAAAGAAACATCCGGATGCCATTCTTATGTTCCGCGTTGGCGACTTCTATGAAATCTTCGGCAAGGATGCAGTCGAAGCGTCTGAAATACTCGGTATTACTCTGACGCGCCGAATGAACGGCATTGACAACCGCATTGAATTGGCGGGATTCCCCCATCATGCGCTTGACACTTATCTGCCTAAACTTGTGCGAGCCGGTAAACGTGTGGCTATATGTGAGCAGTTGGAGGACCCGAAACTGACAAAGACTACCAAACAGAGGGTTGTCGAGACGGTTACACCGAATCAGCCTCCGAAAACTGAGCAGAAACCTGTCGATCCACCGAAGCCGGAATCCGCCAAAGAGATAGAGACCGATGGCAGGCCCGATTATTCGGACAATCCGGACCCGCGTCTCTTTGCCTACAATCTTTTCGGAGAGCTGGAGCCTATCGGCAAACCGAAACGGCAACCCAGACACAGCGAGGATGCTCCCAAACCAAAACCAAGCGTTGCGGTCAAAGACATTCCTGTTCAAAAATTCCGTCCTCTCTCTGAAAAGGAACTCGCATTTTACGGCTCTTTGAACTGGGAGGACAATCCGCCCATTAACGGATTCTATGAGACCATGATGTCGATTGCCCATCGTCAGATGGAGGAGATGCGTCTTGAAAAGGAATCTCAGGAAGCGGCACAAGCCGCCGGAATAGCCCCCGGAGAGACATATATCGAAAAGACCGAAGGCGATTTCATTCCCGGAGGTCGTACCCGACAGCCGAAAGTAACGGCTATTCCTATTGAGCGCGATATGTCGCCCCGTCCTTTCTCGGAGGATATCCAGTTCTTCCATAAGAACGGCTCGATGGTCGTTGCCGACGGCATGGTCGGATTCCTGTCAGATGTCAGAAAGACCGGAGCCACATTCACGCCTCTTGGTCTCAAACCTGAGCAGGAAAAACGCGCCATGCTGTATATCACCATGTCGGAGACTTATCAGCAGCTCTACAATTACGAGGCGGAGACCCATGAACCGTCAGAACATCTGCGCGAACACCTTAACCAGTATTACGATGAATTTGTAGCCCGCTACGGCAACCTAAACGAGAAACAGAATGTCAAGTTCATCCTCATGGACGCTAACGGTCGTGACGCTCTGGCATTAGAGCGTGGTGAGAACGGTCAGTTTGTCAAGGCAGACATCTTCGACCATCCTGTTTCATTCTCTCTTGACGAGGTTACAAGTGTAGATACTCCGTTAGAGGCACTGACCGCGTCACTCAACAAATACGGAGAGGTCAATCTCGAATATATGTCGTCACTTGTGGATATGGATGAGGACGCAATGGTTGAGAACCTTGCCGGACACATCTACTACAATCCACTCGTGAGCAACTACGAGATAAAAGACCGATTCATAGCCGGAAACGTCGTGGCTAAAGCCGAGGCAGTCAAAGCATGGATTGACCGCGAGGAAGAACGCATCAAGGGATTCCCCGGCTATGACGGTATAGAGCCGTTCATCGCCATGTCGCAGGACTCTCTCAAAGCGTTGGAGGAAGCCCGGCCCCGTCGTATCGAGTTTGATGAGCTGGACTTCAACTTCGGCGAGCGATGGATTCCGACGGGTATTTATTCCGCATATATGAGCCACCTGTATGAAACAGAAATTAAGATAGCCTATTCTTCCTCGATGGATGAGTATTCGGCAGATGCGCCACGCAAAAACATGAAGATCTGGGAGGAGTTCTGCGTCAGGGGCTATTACCGTACATACGACGGCATGAGCCTTCTGAAACATGCCCTGCACAATACTATCCCGGACATAAAAAAGTCAATCGGCAAGGATGAGGACGGACACGACATAAAAGTTCCTGACAACGAGGCTATCCAACTCGCCAATGCCAAGATTGATGAAATCCGCAATGGATTCTCGGAATGGCTGGAGGCTCAAAGTCCGGAGTTCAAGGAAAGGCTTGTTGAGTTGTATAACAACAAGTTCAATTGCTTCGTGCGTCCTCAGTACGACGGCAGCCATCAGACTTTCCCGGATTTGAACATGAAAATTCTCGGCGACCGCTATGGAATCAGCTCGATTTATCAGTCTCAGAAGGACTGTATCTGGATGCTGAAACAGAACGGCGGTGGCATATGCGACCACGAGGTCGGGACGGGTAAAACGCTGATAATGTGCATTGCAGCACATGAAATGAAGCGTCTGGGTCTGGCTCACAAACCGATGATTATCGGTCTTAAAGCCAATGTCGCCGAGATAGCCATGACCTATCAGTCGGCTTATCCCAACGCCCGGATACTCTTCGCCGATGAAAAGAGTTTCAAGGCTGACAACCGCGTCAATTTCTTCAACCAGATCAAGAACAACGACTACGACTGCGTGATAATGTCGCACGACCAGTTCAGCAAGATACCGCAGTCGCCGGAGATGCAGCAGCAGATCCTTCAGGCTGAACTTGATACGGTTGAGGAGAACCTTGAAGTGGTGAAGCAACAAGGGCATGATGTGTCGCGTGGTATGCTCAAAGGTCTTATCAAGCGCAAGGAGAACCTGACTGCCAAGATTGCAACCATCCAGTACCAGATGGAGCAGAACAAGGATGCCGTCGTTGACTTCAAGCAAATGGGTATAGACCACATATTTGTGGACGAGAGTCATCAGTTCAAGAACCTGATGTTCAACACCAGACATGACCGTGTGGCTGGTCTGGGCAACAGCGAAGGTAGCCAGAGGGCACTCAACCTGTTGTATGCAATCCGCACCATTCAGGAGCGCAACGGCAGGGATTTGGGAGCCACTTTCCTCAGCGGCACCACAATCAGCAACTCGTTGACAGAGCTGTATCTGCTGTTCAAGTACCTGCGTCCGAAAGAACTTGAAAGGCAGGATATCCGCTGTTTCGACGCATGGGCGGCGATCTTTGCAAAAAAGACCACGGACTTCGAGTTCAATGTCACCAATAATATTGTGGCTAAGGACAGGTTCAGGTACTTTATCAAGGTGCCGGAATTGGCGGCGTTTTACAATGAGATCACGGACTACCGCACGGCGGAGGATGTGGGTGTTGACCGTCCTGAAAAACGGGAGATACTCCATAACATACCCCCGACGCCACAGCAGGAGGAGTTCATTCAGAAACTGATGGAATTTGCCAAAACAGGCGATGCCACTTTGCTGGGGCGCGGAGCGTTGTCGGATAAGGAGAGGAAAGGAAAGATGCTCATCGCTACGGACTATGCCCGCAAGATGGCTCTTGATATGCGTATGATTGACCCTTCCTATGAGGATCATCCGGACAACAAAGCCTCGCATTGCGCCCGTATGATAGCCGAGTATTACCGTAAGTTCGACGCCCAGAAAGGCACGCAGTTTGTTTTCAGCGATTTGGGAACATACAAGCCCGGCGAGTGGTCGGTTTACAGTGAAATCAAGCGCAAACTTGTCGAGGACTACGGCATACCGGCGCATGAAATCCGGTTTATACAGGAGTGCAAGACCGAGAAATCACGGAAAGCCGTCATCGAGGCTATGAACGAGGGAACCGTAAGGGTGCTGTTCGGCTCGACATCCATGCTGGGGACAGGCGTAAATGCCCAGAAAAGAGCAGTTTGCGTCCATGAGCTCGACACACCGTGGCGTCCCAGCGACTTGGAGCAGCGGGAGGGCCGTGCCATACGCAAGGGGAACGAGGTCGCAAAACTCTACAACGACAACAAGGTGGATGTGATAATCTATGCCGTGGAGAGGTCGCTGGATTCCTACAAGTTCAATCTTCTCCACTGCAAGCAGACATTCATATCGCAGTTGAAACGTGGCGCGTTGGGGGCGAGAACGATTGATGAAGGCTCTATGGATGAGAACACCGGCATGAACTTCTCAGAATACATGGCTATTCTTTCGGGGAATACCGACCTGTTGGAGAAGGCGAAACTTGAAAAGCGCATCGCCGCACTGGAGAGTGAGCGTAAGGCGCACGGCAAGGGAAAGGCGGACAGCGAGTATAAGCTGCGCTCCCTGAACGACGACATCGGGAAGAACGAGATTACCATGCGGAAAATGCAGTCGGATCTGGATAAGTTTCAGGCAGCCGTAAAGCGTGATGATGAAGGTAATCCGTTGCCCGGTCTGACCCTCGACGGTTGCAGGTTCACTGATATTCAGAACATGGGTATCCATTTGCAAGGTCTGGCACAGCATACCAACACCCACGGCGAGTATGTCCGTGTCGGAGAGGTCTATGGCTTTCCTATAAGCATTATCTCCGAGAAAACCTTGACTGACGGCATCGAGGCAATACAGAACCGATTTGTCGTTGAGGGCGAGTACAAGTATAAGTACAACAACGGCTTTATCGCCATGAGCGACACAAAAACCGCCTGCATGAACTTTGTCAACGCTCTGGAGCGTCTGCCCGAAATCATACGCCAGTATGAGGAACGCACCGAGAAAATGCGGAAGGATGTGCCGCTGCTCGAAGCCATCATCGCAAAGCCGTGGGGCAAGGAGGATGAGCTTAAAGCGTTGAAATCCGAACTTGCCGTCCTTGACCGCAAAATCACTGCTGAACTTGCTCCCAAGCACGATGAAAAGGACGGCGAGGAAGTCAAGCGGAATGAGCAGCCACAGCAATTACAGCGAGTCGAGAATCCGGATCAATCCTCCAGCTCAAAGGAGTCTTTGGTGGCGGAACCTCAACCGCTCTACAAACCCCATGTTTCGACTTTTCGCCCGTCTTATCGTCCTCCCGGACTATGACACCGAAAGACAGACAACCCCGACATCACTGCCGAGGTTGTCTGTCTTTGTATATATATTTATTCTTGCATGAAATAAGCTGTTATCAATCCTGCATTTTGTTTGTCAATTAGATTATTGACTATTGACAAACTTTGATTTTGTATTTTTTCCCATTAATCCTAAGGGTTACCTTCGGATTTGAGAAGTGGGTGATGTGTGGAAATATGAGCGTTACAGTCGCTACTCCGTCTTTAACATTCGTTCTAATTGACGAGGCCTTATATTCTTCGCCTTTCAATGACGGGATGAGTTTTACATCGGATACTGAGTATCTATCTCCGGCATTATCATCGGATAAAACGATTGTCACCTTGTCATCGTAGTTGTTGAAGCTCTGGCAGTGTGGTTTGGCCTTAGTGGTCAAAGCCATGATAGTCAGAAAGAATATAGTTATCAGAGTTCTCATATCGTAATGTTAAAAACGGTTTATTTCATTAGCCCCGGCTCCTTGACCACGATATCTGTCGCGTGTGGAATTGAAGGTATATTGCAGAGTGAGCAGGAATGTCCGGTTATTGGTCGTATTCAATTTATAGATGGTTACGTCCTTGTTCAAAAGTGTTACATCGCGATTGCTTTTGTTGAAAATATCATTTGCTTCAAGTGTAACACTGAAACGGTTGTTGAAAAAAGCCTTATACAGTTTTGTGTTAAGATAAGAAGATGATTTCTGATAAGTATTATCATCATTACCGCCACTCATCCACTGCATATCCACGTTCAGCCAAATATCATAGGGAAGATGAATGGCGTTTTGGAATTGTACAAGTCCTATCGGGTTGTCAAGTCTTTTGCGACCATTGGCATAATCAATGGTAAGCCATTGTTTCATAATGCCGACATTCACTTTCGGCTGCCATACGCCAACTCTAAATTGTGCGCCGACAAACGCCTGAAGATTGTGTATCTTGGGGAAGTTTGCCATCGTTATAAGTTTAACCTCGGCATCTTCAGCGTAGGGGTATGTCGTGTTCATTATAGGATCTTTCTTATAAGTGTATGAAATCTGTCCGAAGAACTGGCGCCATGCTCCCATAAGCTCGACAGAATGTATCTTTTCCGGCTTTAGGTACGGATTGCCACCTTCAAGGGTGAAACGGTTGATATAATCCACAGTGCCGTCAAGGTCTGCATAGCTTGGCCGTTGTGTTTTATGTGTATAACTCATTGACAGTTGCACATTTTTTATCATTGTTGACAGTGAAAGCGAGGGAAAGAGATTATTATAGATCTTGCTCTGATCATCCTTTCTCTGTCCGTTTTCAAGATATTCAAATTTTATATGTTCATATCGCAATCCAACGCCTAAATTGAATTGTCCGAAAGTCTGACCGATTTCTACAAATCCGGCAATATTATTCTCGTCAACTCTTGAATCAGCGTCACCAACCAAAGAGGCATCGGTGTTGTAATCAGATGAGAAACGCGATGATGTGTATTCTTCTCCGATCTCAATACCACCTTTCCAAAATGGATAGCTGAATACGAGTTTTTCTGCCAACATACGACTTCTGTTCTCTCCAAGAGAGTTTACCAGCGAATTATCTTGAGTGTCGCTTGTTTCATCGTTAAACATGGAGTTTCTGCTTTTTCGCCACATATAATCCATGTTAAAGTCAATACCGAACTTGCCGATTTCTCCATTATAGTATAGATTGGCGTGATGTTTAGGCAGCGTATTGTTGTCACTGCTGCCATATATTGTGATATTGTCGTATGGCTGTCCGTCAGCCAACACACGGCTTATTCCTGTATGTTCAGATTTTTGCTTTGTGAATCCATTAGAATAATAAGCCCCTATCGAATGGCTGTCATTGAACATATACGAAAAACCTGCTTTTCCGAAAAACTCATTTGTCCTCATGGAACCGTCTTGTGTAAGAAATTGATTCCATACTGTTGATGATTGAGTCAGCATATCAACCTTGTTGCTGCTTTGGAATTTTCCTCCCATATATCCGAAATTACCGAATAACTCCAGTCCACCGGTTCGGAATTTGAAATTTGCCTGATCTACTGTCCGGAAATATTTTTGCATCACGCCTTGTGCGCGGAGATTTCCACTAAAACCATCTCCTTGTGGGCGTTTTGTGCGGATACGGATTACAGATTTGACTGAAGCATCGTATTTAGCGCCGGGATTGGTTATGACTTCCACATTCTTGATGTCCGCCGAGTTTAACTGAGAGAGTTGGGTAAGGTCCTGTACCTCTCGACCATTTATATAAATAGCCGGGGAGCCTTTACCGAATACTTCAAAATTACCATCACGACCAAGCACCATAGGCACTTGGGTAAGCACATCATTGGCAGTACCGGCGTGTTCGAGTTGTGAGCCAGCCACATTGGTGACAAGAGCATCGCCTTTGATAGCGGTAACAGGTCGGTTGGATTTCACCACTACTTCTCCGAGCATCACGCTTTCGGGATTAAGAGTAATTATACCAAAATCTCCTGTCGGGGGAATATTGAGTGTCTGATTATTGTAACCAATAGATGACACCTTTACGAATTTAGGATTATCCTGTTTCTCATTGAATAGGAAAACTCCATTTTCGTCAGTTACCGTACCTGCTATATAGGTAGAGTCGGCTTTCAGAAGAACCACATTCACAAAATCAAGAGGCGAATTGTTTTCGTCCACAACTTTGCCGGTTATACTCTGAGCCATTGTTGTTACTGTGGCTATTAGAGCAAGAATCAAAGAGAGTATTGTTTTCATATTCGTCTTGTTTTTAACTTTTCTGATGCAAAGTTACAGCTGTTGAAAACTCCTTGCCATACCCAAAAGTGGACAATTGAAGCTCTGAATGAAAACATACACTTTTGGGTACGGCACTTATTAATTGATGCTTCATTTTATTAATCCAGGCCTATGTCTATTTGTCCGGCATATCGAACACCTGTCTTTGTCTATGTATGATTAAGCTGTTTCTATTATAGTCGGTTCATATCAGCTTCAGATGCAACTTTACCCTTGGATTTGCTTTTCTTTTGCTGAAACTGATACTGGCCGCTCAGTGTTATCCCACGCCTGTCATAACTTTTTTAGTTTTTATCTAATCCAATATATTAAGGAAATTGATAAACACCGTTGCTTACCATTACCATAGTATGATGAAGTGACAAGACCTAAATCATATTCCACTTTCATGCCTATCTGATGCCATTTTGCACTAATTGCGAATGACAGACCTCCGTCAACTCTGTTACACGGACGATATGGGACACCGTCTGCGCCACTAAAAGTGCGTACTCTCTTTTCGTATGGCTGATTAAATGAATCTACGCCTGTTACAAATGAATCTCCATTGATTCCGACTGCGAAATAAGCACCAAGTTCCGGGTTCAGAGAAAAGTTACTGCCCAAGTTGAATCTGTATCCTGCCAACACAGGAATCTGCAAATAGTCCATTTCTGCAAATTTAATGGAAGTTACTGCGGTATTCATCATATTAAGTCCTCTTACAGTAGCTCCTTTTCGGATGTATGACAGTCCAGATTCAAAACTAATGTTATTACGGAGTGTGAACTCAGCGTTAGCACCAAACTTGAATCCACTTCTTGATGTTGCAGAATTATCGCAAACCGATAAGTCGCTATTGACATATCCTGCCTCTAATCCAAAGTTCCAAGATTGGGCTTTAATGCCGAATGGAATGATTATAACAATAACGACCAATAATATTCTAACTTTTTGTTTCATCTTACCATTTATAGCGTTTATTTTCTGATGCAAAGTTTCAGTCGTTGAAAATTCCTCGCCATTCCCAAAAGTTGACAATTGAGGTTCTGTATGAAAATATACACTTTTGGGTATGAAAATTAATTTATAAGATAGAATAAATAGGTAATAAACTATTTATCGGTAATCCGTTTCAAGGAAGTCGACTACTGAGGCGGGGACAAATAGATTATTTATGTCCTTCCCGTCACTTGATGAAACAGAGATTGTGCCGTGTCCGGCAAACTTGGCGTTTATTTTCCCGAGAGGATTATCTAAAAAGTCACGACTGGCTTTCAGATAGTCTTTGCGCGTCGTGGTTTCGTACTCGTCGGCAAGATATACCGATCCGATAGGTTTATCGGTTTGTTGTATTCCGGTGGCTATGAAACTGTACTGACCGCCTTCAGCCTCGGCATCGAGAATCAGTCCCGGCAGACCGTCGAGTTTCCACGGGCCGTTTTGTATAGGTATCTCTGGAGCGAACCATGCACTCCATTTTCTGCCATGATAATCCGTGGTGGCCTTTATGCACTCGTAACCCAAAACCGTCTTTGTCGAATCCGCCTCGATTTCCCAATTCCACTGAGCTATCGGTTCATCATAGACGAATTTTTCTTCAAGTCTGCCATGATCATAGTGTCTTAGCGTGCCATCTGCAAGCGATTTGACGACATAGAAAGAACCATCCGGCTTGGGTATATCATCGAGATGGCCCGAAGTAAAAGCAGCTCGTGACATTTCTTTAAGTTTGGCTTTGCCTTCGGGAGTAGAGTTCAACGAATCGAGATACTCGGTGAGTGGCGAAAAGAATTTTGAATCCGTGGTGTTTGCCAACAGAATATATTGGCTTGTTAGATCATCCTTGCCGTTGCGAAGATTGGGATGATGAGCCTCATAGCTGACCTCGATGTCGGCTTTTGATTGTGCTACTACTGCTATCGCAGTAAGGCATACTAATAAGATTGTGATTGTCTGTTTCATATTGATTATTTTCTTATTGTTATCGAGAATAGAAGTTGGCGGCCACGGAGCTGACGCCAGCTCTCGAATGATGAGAGTTGCGAGTAGGTGGTATAGTTATAGCTTCGTTTGTTAAGTATGTTGGTTAGTAACGCTGCAAACCCTTTCCTGTTGGATTATAATGACGGTAGTTGTAACTGACTTTCAAATCAGCTACGTGTATAAATGCTCCTAACGTGGCAAGGAGCATGAAGTGAATTGTCGTAAGATTGCTCATTATTTTACTTATTTTTCGATGCAAAATTACAGCCGTTGAAAATTCCTCGCCATACCCAAAAGGGTACGATTGCATCTTGTAGTGAAAACATACCCTTTTGGGTATGGCATAGCGATTGATATAGTCCTAATTTTGCAGAGTAAAAAATATCGAATATGACAAGCGAGGAAAAACGCATGATTGCAGACTGCCAGATTATGGTTATCGGCGTTTCGGATTTTATAGACTGTGTAAAGGCAGAACTTATAAAATCCGGATTCAAGTCCATATCTATTATTTCGGCATTGGAGAAACAGCCTGATATGAGTTTTACCGATATGGTAGCTGAATATGTCGGTGCCGGGCGTAACTGTATTAAAGAGGAAGTTAAGATACCTATAATATATCCTTTTGATTTTGTTGACGGAGCCGGTGCAATAGTAGTGAAGCCGGGCGATGACAACGAATTACAACATAAGGACAATCTGCGCCTATGGGCTGCCGAGTATATGGCCGGGTATTGCGCCTTTTGGAATATGGAAGGTTGTGACTGGTTACAGTCAGCTTTACCAAAGATAAGAGAAGGCAAGACGAGCGAGGCGGCACAGCGGACAGCGGCGCACATCTGCGCAAAGATAGCGGCCAACATCGCTGTCGGGCGCAATGTCAAGCATTTTCCGAGATTCTATCTCTCCAAGAACTTAGAGTAGCTTGTTGTTGGTTGCTGCCACTATAGCCTCCGAGATGTTATGCACATCAAGTTTCTCGAATATGCGCTTACGGTATTTCTTGATGGTGTCGGGCGATAGACATATTTTGTCGGCAATCTCCGACATCGTATAGCCCTGAATGGATAAGGTCAGCACCGACTTCTCTCCGTCAGATAGCATGGGCATCTGTCGTCTGTTCCAGCGACGGGAGCTGATATTGTATTCAAAGAATTCCGATGTGCCTGTCCGGTGCATCTCGATATGTCCGGCATCGGTATGTGTGGCCGCGGATACGACACACAGCGCAAGCCATATCCTGCCGTCGGAGGTGAGGGCAAGCGGCGTCAGCTTGTGGTTGACAAGGATTTTCTTTCCCTCGTTGAAAATGTGGAAGTCGTAGGAGATATACCAGTCCTTACGCTCATCGACCGGGATGTCGTTGTAGAAAGCGAATCCGGCTTTGTTGAGCGTCAGAAGCATCGGCTGTTCATCCCCCGGAACAAAGTCAAGATAGAAGCGGTAGCCCAATCCCTTCACTCGCTCCGGCGACAGACCGCAAAGGAACATCGGATTTGGTGATACATAGAGAAAGTTCTGCCTGAAATAGTCTATGATATAGACGCTCTGATATGATGAGCGAGAAAACGCCTCCGCCGAGCGGATATATTCATCTACACGACTGTAATCAAGCTCATCCGGAAGCCTGATCTCGTTGTCTGGTATGAAGAAATCATCTGGTGTTTTCATTTGGCGATACATATAGAAAGTTCTGTCTGAAATAGTCGATGATATAGACGCTCTGATACGATGAGCGAGAAAATGCTTCCGCCGAGCGGATATATTCATCCACACGGCTGTAATCAAGCTCATCCGGGAGCCTGATCTCGTTGTCTGGTATGAAGAAATCATCTGTCCTGTCTGTCATCTTCCATATCGCCAGCGTTGCAGCCAGCAAAATTATTGCAAAGTTAGCAACAGAAAAAGAAATAGGGCTTAACAAATGTATAGACACAAGAGAAAACGCTCTCGAAAAACGGGTGATAAAGATGGTTTTCGGGGCTCCGAAGCAATAAAATATTATTATAATTCCAAAGTTTTCTGCCCTAAAGCCTCTAATGTCGAGATTTTTAGCTAACTTTGCGGTCCCTTATGGCACAGTTCAACTCATATATCGACTTTTTGGATCTCACGGCAGCCACTGATTTTTGTCGCGAGAAGGGAACGCTGTGCCATTATAAGAAGGAAGAGCGTTTTGTCCAGCAAGGCACAGTAGCCCGTTATGCCGCCCTTGTGGTATCGGGCTATTTCAAAGTAGTCACACTTAATGATTCGGGAGATGAATCAGTGGTAAATTTTGCCTTCCCGGGTCAGTTCATTACCGATTTTCATTCATCATTCCATGGAGAACCCTCCCAGATGTCAATCATCGCAGGCACTGATTGCGAGATACTGCGGGTGCCATTAAAAACTTTCAAAGAATACCTTTCACCTTCGCAGGTTGACGAATACAAATCGCTGTTCAACATGGTCTTTATGCGGATACTCAATCTCTACCGCAAGTCACCCCGTCAGCGTTATATAGAATTGTGTGAACAATATCCCCAAATCGTCGAAACCGTTACCCTGAAAGATTTGTCTTCCTTCCTACTGATTACCCCCAACCATCTCAGCCGCATCCGGCGGCAACTGGGGAAATAATCGGTTTAACTCATACTTTTTTATAAGGATTTAGTTCGGTCTATACATTTGTTAAGACCGAACTCGTTTTTTCTGCCGAACTTTGTCAAAATTTTATGGTGAAGAATATGAAAATAAACCGTCCCATCACAATATTGATTCTCCTTTTCCTGGCTTTCGGAGCAAACGCTAAAAAGAAGAAGCAGGACTATCCGCGTTCTGAAATCAAGGTCAGTTATGCATGTCATGAAGAGCATCTCAAGACTGATGCAAAAGCATACACTGCCGAATACCAGATGATATTGTTGGCAAATAGTGCTGAATCAAAATTCTACAATCAGAAGTGTGAATATATAGATTCACTGTGCACTACCTCCTCAGGGAAGGCGATATATCGTGAAATTATTAAAAATATGGCATCTAAATATGTCGAAACCGGTGTATTTGATGATAGTGCCCTGCCTCAGTGCAAGATGTACATATTCAAATCGAGAAATGATTCAACTCTTTCATTTTATGACAAAAATGGAAGTTCCCATAGCCATTTTTATATAGAGCCGCTTTGTGAAATGCGATGGCAGATTGGAGACTCTACGAAAACTATTCTTGGCTATGAATGTATAGCTGCTGAAACAGATTTTCATGGTCGTCATTGGAATGTCTGGTTTACACCGGAAATCCCTATACAAGACGGCCCTTGGAAATTTTGTGGATTGCCGGGGTTGATTTTAGAGGCTGCCGATTCTACCGGGCAACATTCGTTCATTGCCGACGGGATTGAAGAATCAGATATTTGGATGAAGCCTGTCTATGATTTGAAAGACTATGATAAGGTATCGAGAATTGAGATGTTGACCGCCCAAAGAAAGTTCCTACTTAAAGGCGATTCAATGACAAGGATGCAAATACAGAATACCCCTGATGGAAGTAAAATTGATATGCCCGACATACGATATAATGACAATCCGGATTTACATATTGACTTTCTCGAAACCGATTATCACTGATTATGAAAAGAATATTCGTTTTTATATCAATGGCTATTGGTGCTATTACAGCCAGTGCCGACAAATGGGTGAAGGATGCGGAACCGACCATATTGGAAGTGCATTATACCCGTATTCAGATTACCGACACCACGCAACGCGACAGCCATTTCTTTAAAGATCCGGTGATGTTGCGCATCGGTGCTACCAAGTCACTGTTCTGCGGAGTGAATAGATTATGGAAGGATTCTCTTGCAGCAGTTAATCCGAGTCTCGAATTCGAGGTGTATATAGCCACGTTGGAAGAGAATAAAAAAAACGGGACTCATAATCTCCCAGGGGGTCATTATTGGAGCTACATTTATAAAAATTATCCGAATGGTTGTCTGACGGAAAGAAATTATTTTGATGGAGAGCGACGCGTTTATGAAGAAGAGTGGGAGAAACCGCAATGGGAAGTGACCGACTCTGTGAAATTTATACTCGGTTATGAGTGTTTTAAAGCGATTGCCTCTTATCGAGGCAGAAGATGGACAGCATGGTTCGCTCCTGAAATACCTGTTCAGGATGGTCCGTGGAAACTTTGCGGATTGCCGGGACTTATCCTCGATGCATACGATACTCGTCATGAGTACCGCTTTACAGCAACCGGGCTGCGACAAAACGATATTCCTGATGTCGGGTACATGGCTTATGATGACAAACGGGGCGTAAAAAAACAGTCTCGGGATAAGTATTTCAATGACTGGTGGAGGTACAAGAACTCGAACTTTGGAGCCAAAATGAACGCTCTATATGGAAATGGGAAAATGCCTGAGAAGAAAGACCCTGCACCCAAATTTGACTTGGAGGAGACCAACTATCCCCACGACTTATGAACCGAATTGTCATATATCTGCTGTCTCTTGCTGTTGCGGTTAGTGCAGCCGCTCAGGTCAATGTGACCGGCAAGGTTATCGACAAGGAGAACAATGAGCCTCTTGTTGGGGCATCGGTCATTGTCAAGGGTTCTGACGGCAAGATAAAGAAATTCGCCTCGTCACGGTCCGACGGGGGCTTCTCTATCACTATGCCGTCGGTAAATGGTTGCCGTCTGGAAGTTACCATGATGAGCTTCGCCAAGCGGTCCATTCCTCTTGACAGCGTGAGTTTTCCATTAACCGTCTACATGGAGCCGGGAACCACCTTACTCAAAGAAGTAACTGTCAAGGCCGACCGCATAAGGGAACAGGGCGACACCATCACCTACAATGTCGGCAGCTTCGCCCAACAGCAGGACCGATCCATCGGCGATGTGCTGAAACGTATGCCCGGTATTGATGTTGCCAACAATGGCAAGATACAATATCAGGGAGAGGACATCAACAAATTCTATATCGAAGGCTCCGACCTTCTCGGAGGCAAATACGGCATAGCCACCAACGGTATAAGCCATGAGGATGTTGGAGCGGTCGAGGTCATGGAGAACCATCAGCCTATGCAGGTACTGTCGGGCATATCCTTCTCTGACAAAGCTGCAATAAACCTCAAACTGAAAAACAAGGCGAAAGCAACTTGGACTTTCCATGGAGATGTCGGAGGCGGTTGGTCGTGGCAGCCCGAAGGTGCGGTATGGGACGGCGAACTGTTCGCTATGGCAGTAATGCCTGGATTTCAGAACATAACCACCATGCGCACCAACAATACCGGCGAGAACCTTGCGTCGTCAAGCACTGATTTCTTCGCAGACCGTCGACAGACAGGACTCAGCCAATACATCGGAATCGGACTACCCGGAGTGCCGTCACTAAGCGATAAACGGACACTGTTCAACCGCTCCTTCATGGTATCTACCAACAGTCTTTGGAAGTTGAAAAACGGCGAGTTTAAGACCAACATCGACTATTCATTCAATCGCGTGACAGCCGACGCCTCTAACATCACCACTTATTTTCTTGACGATGGTAACCGCATGATCACCGAAAACCGAAACGGCACGGAACACAGCCACTCCTTAAACGGAAA
This sequence comes from Bacteroidales bacterium, assembly GCA_019416425.1. GTDB lineage: Bacteria > Bacteroidota > Bacteroidia > Bacteroidales > Muribaculaceae > Lepagella. The sequence goes on along the minus strand of DXXK01000016.1, from coordinate 31,275 downwards.
GTTCATCTATGAGCTTAACCAAAAGACGACGTTCATAAACAACACGCTCCAGACAAACATAAACTGGGATGATGTAAGCCTCACTACAACCGGGTCTTTACCCAACGTACAGTCTGCCAAATTGCCGGATTACTATGTCAGCAACAAATACAAGATGATAAAACGCTTCAAGGGTAAACATTTGGTGACCTTTCAGAGCGTGAACGAATGGGAATCCCTGCCTCAGACGCTGAATCTTGATATGAACAGACAACAGTTCCGTCAGCGTATCTCCGACCATGCCTTCTATACGCACGAGAGCGCGGCTTACGCTTTCAATCTAAAAGGCGTGACGCTGAGCCTTGAAGGTGGTATAAAGGGTTATTTCCGATCTATGGATTCGCAACTGCCAGAATTGCCGGAAGAATTACCGGGACTGACTGAAAACGTGGTAAACACCAACTATCTCACCGTATATGCCATTCCTAAGTTTGAATACTGGGTGCGACGGGTAAATCTATCGCTCAACTTGCCCGTAAGTTATGCACATTATTCTTTTGACAAGGCAATTGCAAACCAAGACGAGGTTTATTTCTCTCCGTCGCTAAGTTTCAACTGGAAGCCGAACAACCGCTTTTCAGGCACCTTGCGCGGCGGTCTTGGACGCTCGCCGATGAACCTCAACCTTATCCATCCCGGACTCATAATGACGAACTATCGCACATTGAAATCCGGCGTGGATGATTTCTACAACTCATCGTCGCAGAACGTATCTGCAAGCGTCAGCTACAAACATACCCGCCACGGCTTGTTTGCCAACGGCATGGTGATGCACTCGTGGTCTCACGTTCCATACACTATGGCGCAGCAGCTTTATGGCGACTATGTCGTTTACAGCTATGCCGACGCCAAGAACGACGGCAAAATGCTTATGGCGATGGGCAACATCGGCAAGACTCTCGACTTCATGCGAGGAAGCTGTAATGTCAACGGTTCGTTCAGCCGCAGCGAGTCGCATCTGCTCTCGCAGCAGCAATCCGTCAATTCGGTCAGTACTGGCTGGCGTGTCGGTGGCAAAATCAACGGGAATCCTTGCCGCTGGTTCAGTTTCGATTATCGTATAGACTATTCCGACAGCCGCCTGACGATGAATGGTCTGAGCGAATCGTGGCTCTCGACAATGGAGAATGAACTGGGTCTGACTTTCATTCCTCACCGTAAATGGCAATGGACCGTCAGCGGCGAACATTACCGCAATGAACTGACGGAACATAATTATAAAAACATAGTAATGCTTGACACCAAACTGACCTTCCAGCTCAACAAGAAGATAGAGTTTGCAGCGTCGCTCACCAACATTCTCAACAAACGAAGCTACAACTACACCACTTATTCGCAACTCTCATCTTTTGAGTCGCAGCGTCAACTCCGAGGCCGTCAGCTTCTTTTTTCATTAACATTAAGAAAATAAGACATGAACAGACTAATCACATTCCTTCTTCTGTGTTTTACAGTAAGCACAGTTATCGCGCAGAAAAATGCGCAAATCAAAGTGGAGTACACCGAACGTTACCAAAACTGGACAGGTGCCAATAAGAAAGAAAAAATGATATTGTTGGCTAACGGTGATATTTCACATTATTATAATCCGATGACTCTCGTTGTAGATTCAATGCTTTCAACGCCACAAGGAACTGTTCAGTTCAACAGTATGGTTGAAGCAGCAAATGCAGCAGGACAGAGACCGTCTTTGCTCCCTGGTTCAAGAACATACGTTGTTAAAAATTTTGGTGAAAGAAAAACAACGTATTATGGAGAAGCCGCTGGAGAACTCGGTCACTACGAAGAAAACATGGACGAACAAAACTGGAAAACCGCCGATTCTACACTAAATATCCTCGGATACGAATGTATAATGGCAGAAACCGACTATCATGGGCGGCACTGGAAAGTGTGGTTCACTCCGGAGATACCGATTCATGACGGTCCATGGAAATTGTGCGGATTGCCGGGTCTAATCCTTAAAGCTGATGCCGATGAAGGGAAATATCGCTTTGAGGCAACAGGAATAGAGGCTTCTAATAGACCTTTTCCAGAGAAAATGTATGGACACGAACTTTCAAATAGAGTGAAACGTAAGGATATGCTGGAATTGCAGTGGACCTTCTATAACAATTCCGGAGCGCAGATGAACGCAGAATTTGGCACCTCAATGCAAGAAGTCCAACTCCCGAAAGGCTTTGATTTGATTGAAACAGATTATAAATAGGACTATAATAGCAAATTTTTATACTTATCTCAAATGGCCCTCGGCAATCGTTGCCGGGGGCTATTGATGAAATAGAAATTGAAAAGAATACATAATGTTAAACCAAATCAACAATAGACATGAAAAAAGTTCTTATAGTTGATGCCTCCGAATCCGACCGTCGGCTTATGTCGGGCTTGCTTGTCAAGCACAGCTATGAGCCGATTGATGTTGGGAGTATGGAGGCGGCAAAAGAGGCGGTGGCGAAACTGCCCCCCGGCGCTGTCGTGGTAACGGCGATGAAATTCGCCCACGGCACTGCGCAAGAGTTAGTAAACTGGCAAAAGCAAGAGGGATACCGATTCCCTGTGATTGCCGTAGTGGATAATTTCAATCCATTGGATATTTTATCTGTTATGCGTAACGGTGGTGCCGTTGATGTAATCCAACGGCCTGCCATAGACAAACGACTCATCGAAACCGTCGGCAAGTATGCCAAACCGGAAAGCGTTGTGATTCAGCTTGACAACGCCCTGATTCCACGACGGAGCGCAAAGTTCAAGGAGATTGAACAGTCTATCGGGCGCATAGCCCAAACCAATGCCAACTGCATCATCTTCGGCGAAAGTGGTATGGGTAAGGAGCAGATTGCACGACAGATCTATCTCCAAAGCTCACGGACACAGAAGCCTATAACGGTAATCGAGGCAGGAGGAGCCGAGCTTGTAGGTCTGCACGACCCCAAATCCGACCGCAACGAGATGTATAACCGCATCAAAAGTTACTTCCAGAACGCTGCCGGTGGAACAATCATCCTGAAAAACATCCAACTTCTCAACTTCGAGAAACAATCAGTGTTCCTGCATATTCTCTCGGAGGAACATCCCGATGTTAGGATGATATGCACCGCCAACGGCACACTGATGAAAATGCTGGCCGAGGAAGATTTCCGCGACAACCTTTTCTATATGTTGCGCCAGTCGGGTATCACAGTACCCCCGTTGCGCGAGATGACCGAGGATATTCCGGACATTGCCGATTATCTTCTCGCCATGTACGCACAGAAAACATCCCAGACGAGAAAGCGGCTCGAAGCATCGGCGATCAAGGCTCTGAAACTCTATCCGTGGCCCGGCAACATACGCGAGCTGAAGGACACAGTTCTCATGGCTGCCTTCCATGCCGACGGCGACACCATATCTGCCGATGACCTCGTTTTCAGCGACATTCTGCCGGAGAACGCCGAAGACCTGACCCACCGCAATCCGAAAGCGGAGAAAGACCGCATCATAAAAGCCTATATCCGTGCCGGGACATGGAGAGGAGCCGCGAAACTGCTGAATGTGTCCGAAAAGACACTGATTCAGCTCCGTAAAAAGCACCATATCAATCCCGACGGAGAAATTGAGGCTTGATTACCTCGATAAAAATGCGTAACTTTGCAACGCAAAATCGCAAAGAATAGCGACTGAGGAGTCAGCCGCGTTTACAATACAGGATAACATAACTTCCGCATAAGTTCTATTGAGAATCTGCAAAATTCATAATGGTGAGCTTAGCGTGATGCTTATGCTATGCTTAAAGCATAGCGTATAGTATTCAAGCTATCACCATAGGCATTGCAGAGCCTTCAATAGTTAGCGTAGATATTATACGCTATTTTTTTGCCTCTATCCATTCTACGGACAACACTCAAATCCTTTACCTATGGAAAAACACGGTTGGTTGTTCGCCAACAGTCAAGATTTAACATCACAATTATTCCATTACTGGAATCTTCACAATCTCAACGCATTACAACTTTAACACTCCTTAAATCGCCATTTCTAAAATCCAGTCGGTTATAATTGCAAACGAGGCGCAATCCTCGACAAGTCTAACTCAAAACACATATAACCGTATGGAAGCAACAACTCCCCCAAACGCCGCAGGCTTCAGCAGGAAGCCCAAACAGAGAAAGCGCATCAACGGGCGCAAGTCAGCAACCCGCAAGTCCGGCTTCAATCCGCTGGCCGGAATGCCCGACGAAGCTAAGGCATGGATGTTAGGCTCGATGTTTCTCATCGCCGCCGCAAAGATACTCGGCCCGGTTATCGGGTTCGATGTCCCGGCACTCCGCAAAACCGACGTAGCCACCGACTGAGCCTATGCAGCAGAACGACACGCATGAGGCTGACTTCAAGACCGCCGCAAACGCATACGTTTCACTTGTGGAGCAGCGCGCAAGAAGTCCCGGCCAGTACCCAACGGGAAACCGACCGCGATTATACTTTCACGGAGAGCCGATTATTCTTCTCGAAGACATCGTAACCGGACTTGATGTCAGCGAGAAAACAATAAGACGCTACCGCGACGCAGGAAAAATCAAGGTTTACGAGAGCATAGAGGGCAATATCAAGTTTGTGCTTCAATGCGACCTCGACAGGTTTCTCGAAAACTCCTTCATCAGTTCGTCCCATCCAGACTATAAGACTGTGAAGAAGAAATCAACCAACGGCGGAAACGCCAACCACACCACCACTAAATCATAAATTCATTATGGACCAAATTCCCGACCAGCAGGAAGTGCTGATCGCCCGCGACAACACAAGCGGGCAGGTGGGAGCAGTCGTAGGGCAGAATCCCGACGGCACTCCCAAGATGGCTGATGTCAAATCCACGCCATTAAGCGAACTGATAAAGTTCAACAAAGGGCAGAACCCCCTTGAAGCGTTCATGTCGAATTTTATGCGGCAGGCCAGGAACCCCACGCTGTTCAGCTTCTTCAAATTGCAGGAAGACAAATATGACCTCGTAGGCCCCGCAATGGCAGACATAATCAAGAATCACGGCGACAATGCCGAAATGCTCAAGCCTTACGAGGTGGAACTGAAAGTCCCCGCACAGGCAGAGAAGCAGGAACCGGCACCGGCGCAGGCACAGCAGCCGCAGCAACAGGAAACGGCCGGCATCAAGCAGCCGCCTATCGACCGCGACAGCATCGACTGGGGCAAAATAGAACAGCAGTGGGGCATAAAGCGCGACGACCTTGAAAAATCAGGGGCACTCGACCAGATGGTCTATAACCACAAGTCGCCGCAGCTGTTCACAGTCACGCCCCGTTTCGGCGACGAGACATTCTCCCTTCAGGCCAAACTCTCGTTCCGCAGCAACCCCGACGGCTCATATTCACTCGTGCCTCACTTCATCCGCAATGAGCCGCAGCTCGATCAGGAATTCAAGGGCTATACTTTCACAAAGGAGGACAAGGCGGAACTCCGCAAGACCGGCAATCTCGGCAAAGTCGTTGAACTTGCCGACCCCAAGACAGGGGAAATGAAGAAGTGCCTCGTGAGCATCGACAGACTCACCAATGAGATAGAGGCCATGCCGGTGGATAAAATCTACATCAAGCCCAAAGTCGCCAACATCAGCCTCGATATGCAGGCTATCGGCATACTCAAAAACGGCGGCATGATACGCGAGCAGCACGTGGAACTGCCCAACGGTGCCAAATTCACCGCCGACCTGCAATACAACGCCGCTAAACGTGACATCGTGTTTGTCAATTCCGATGTTTACCGCCAGAAGCAGGAACAGAACAGTTCCCAGCAACAGCAAGTCCGAGATTCATGGCACAATCCCGACGGCTCCGTCAAACGCCTCGAACACTGGTGCAAGCTACCGCTGAACGAACAGCAGCAGGCCGATTATCTCGCAGGCAAGAAAGTCCTCGTAGGCGAGACCAAGGACAAATTCGGCAACGACTGCACCGTCTATTTCCAATACAATCCCGAAAAGCGTCAGCCAGAGACCACGCGGGTATATCCCGACCGCGACAAGGTTGTGGGCATCGCCGAGGAAAGCAAGACCCAGTACGCCGTGAACAACAACGGAGCGACCAACGAGGCGACCAAGAACGTGCAGGAACCGCTCCAGCGCGGGCAGACCGCACCGAAGGACGAAAACCAGCAGAGGCAGCAGCGTAAGCCCAAAGGCCCGAAGCCTTGACCGCCACTCACCGCGCATATTCCACAATCAGTTTTATACTGCGATTCGCCCGACATGTTTGCCGCCGCATAGCCGCGATTCCAACCACTATGTCCACACCAAAGCTATAAGTATCCCAACCTGCGGCCAACCGTGTCAACCCAAACACAACTATCCCCAAGTCACGGGGATGGGCGACCGTCCCCGTGACTTTCATAAAATCACCCCTAAACCCACATTAAATTTATGATTCTTATTATCTGCGAGAATATTCTCGCCACCAAGACCGTAGCCCTTTCTCTGGGCGCGAACACCGAAGCCGCCAACGGCATCTACGCATCCGACACCATCACCGTCGCCAACATCCCACCACGTTTCATCCGCCAGACTCAGCTGTGCGAACTGGCAGAGGGAGAATATCCCTTCATGCCCGACAAGTTCCGTATGTCGGTAACTATGAAAGAGCTGGAACGACAGCTCAAGCCCCTGTTCCGTGAAGCAGGGGAAGTGGTGTTCGCCTCCGACGGCGGAGCCGACGCACAGGCACGCTTCTTCAACATCTGCCGCCACTTCCGTGTCGGATGCCCCCGCAGCAGAATGTGGCTCACGCGCCTCAGCTACGGTGCCATACGCGGAGCCTTCCACTTCCGCGAGTCCGGGCGACACCTGCACCGCCTCGCACAGACCGGCCTTGTGTCGAAAGGCATGGATCTGATGTTCATATACAACATCAACCAGACATTTCTCCATATCGGCCTACCTGAATACGACCTTACCCGTCAGGAGGCAATCGCCCTCGATTATGTGGGCGACCTTACCGGCCGTTTCGACAACTATAACGGTATCCCCGACGGACATTCAATCCGTGTGAATGTCAACGGCGGCGAAGGATTTGAATCCGAAGCCGTCTGGGAGGCCGAGGAAGACGCCCTCGCAGTCGCCGAAGAAATCCCTGTCGGTGAGACGGTATCGGCCACGCTGACGGTTGACGAGACCGACCGCCTCAATATCCGTTTCCACACACTGCTCACGCTCCAGATGGACGCCTTCAACAATCTCGGCTTCATGCCCGCCCAGACTCTCAGACTGGCACAGAGCCTCTATGACAAGGGTCTTATCTCGTCGCCCCTGACACGTTGCTCACATCTGCCCGAAAAACTCCGAGGCCATATCCAGACTGTATTCCCCGACACGCCCGGTTACCGCTGGGGCGAGAACGACGCGACCATCGACCACCATGCGATAATCACCCTCCGCGCCATAGACCAGGAACTGCCTGAAAAGGAAAAGCAGCTCTACTGGCTCATATTCAACCGCATGAAGGCGGTGGTGGAGCAACAGCCGAGCCGCAAGTATGCCACCGTCGAGTTCAAGATAGGCGAAGCCGTGTTCTATCGCAAGTGGGAGCTTACCGGAGAGGCGTATGCAGTGACCGAGACGGGCACGTTCCAGACAGGCGTTACAATCGCAGACGCGGCGGTATATCCCTGCGATGCCCCGGTAGCCGAATCCAACGCCTTCACCGATGTGATGTGCGCCGTGACCTCAAAGGCGGAGTATGTCGATGAGATGATGCACACCAACGTACCGTACACGCTGGAAACCGGCGACTACGGCAGCGCTCTGGACAGCCTCATACGCAAGGGACTCGTCACCCTCGACGGCGACGATGTGTATCTCTCGCCCGAAGGCCAGTATGTCTATGACGAGTTTGCCGGCCGCGAGTTCGCCGAGATGCTGCTCACATGGCAGTTCGAGGCTAATGATCTCTACCAAGGCGACCAGTCCGGACGCTCGGTAATCGAGGACTTTTCCGGCTCACTGCTGTGTATGATAGAGACAATCAAGCCCGAAGCCGGAGAGTAAAACGCTGCAATCCGCTGTAAATCGCATTTCTATCAAAAATAACCGGCCCAACATAGCCGAAAATCGGATAGAAATCGCTAACTTTGCCACTGAATCGCAGTCATAAATTTTACTTTTGATTGTGGATTTAGTGGTGAGGCAGCGGGAGGGATACCCGCTGCCTTTTTATACTCCCATCCATTCCACCACTAAATCCAAATTACTTATGGAAGTATTATTGATTGAGAAGGAGACTCTCGATTGTATCCTTGACGAGCATGAGCTTCTATGCAATATGGTCATAGTATTGGCAAATCGCTTGCGCCGAAAGGAAACAGCCGACATGATGACTTCTTCCGAGGTCTGCGATTTTCTCCATATAGGCTTGACAACCCTGCAATCCCTCCGCAACGGCGGTAAGATAGGTTATGTCAGAATTGATGACGGAAGCATCAGGTATCCTGTCACCGAAGTTATCCGTTACATGGAGCGTAACGGTATCAATTATAATAGGGGCGCCTATGGGGAATGAGATTATAACCAAATCGGACAGACGTATTATCGCAGCCCGTACACAATCCCAGAACGCATTTGAAGCCGTCGGCATAATCCGCAACAGCCATCATCCTGTATTGGGAGGTATCTGTTTCCTCGATGACAAGGAGGTGGCAGAACGCCTCAAAGTGACGAGGCGCACGGTACAGAACTACCGTGACCGGGGAATACTCTCGTATTATATGATATGCGGCAAATGCCTCTATCCGGAACATGAAATCCAGCAACTGCTTGACGAGAATTTCCATCCGGCATATTACGATTAAACAATTTAAGAGCGACAACTGAGTAAAATCTCGATTGTCGCTCTTTCATTTAGCGCTGGGTCATTTCGTCTTTTTAGGTCGTCCGCGCTTAGGCTGTGGCGGACGCTCAAATGTTGTCGGCTTCTCCGGCAACGGTTTGATGTCAACTTTCAGGCTATCGAACTTGTCTCTCATACGGCCCATATCTTCGGATACTGTCTGGTCAAGCATGGTCGCGTAGATTTGGGTGGTGGCAATGTCTTTATGTCCCAGCATCTTCGATACCGTCTCGATAGGCACATGATTGTTGAGCGACATTGTGGCGAAGGTATGGCGCGCGATATGCGTCGTCAGGTGTTTCTTGATTTCCGCCTTGCTTGCTATCTCATCAAGGTACGAGTTCATACGCTGGTTTGAGATAACCGGTATGACGGTGTCCTTTTCCACAACCCGTGGGTGACAGCGGTATTTCTCCATCAGTCTGCGCGGTATCTCCAGCATCGGGATTACGCTCATTTCATCTGTTTTCTCGCGGGCCTTGCGTATCCACATCTCGCCCTTGTCATCGGTGACAACATGTTCACGCTTGAGGGTGGAAATGTCTGCGAAAGCCAGCCCGGTAAAGCAGCAGAACACGAAAGTGTCACGCACGAGGTCGAGACGGGGCAGTTCGCTGAGGTCAAGCTCTATGATGCGCTGGAGTTCAGCTTCCGTGAGCTTCTCTCGCTTCGGCTTGGTGCGGACATAGCGTTTGCCCACGAATGGATCATCTTCAATCCATTTGTTTGCGATACCGGTGCGTATAACGCTTTTGAGATAGCGGATATAACGGACAGCGGCGTTGTTGGCGCATCCCTTTTTTATGCGCAGGAAATGCTCGAAGTCGTCAACCATTCCGGATGTCAGTTTATTCATCGGAATATCTTTCACATCGTGCTTGTCGATGAGAAATTCCTCCAGATACTTGACGCATCGCTCCCAGCGGAGGCGCGTACCCTCGCAGATGTCGCCACGCTCGTTGCGGTCCTTTACCTTCTTGTTGAGTTCGCGGAACGCCTCGCAGAGCATCGTCGGCTTTTGCAGCTTGCCGAGAAATGCCTTTTTCAGAGTGTCGGGATTGACCATCTCATCGCGCATGACGAGCTGGTTGTGGATTTCACATATCTTGGTACGGATGGTATCAAGATAGCGGTTCAGTTCAAGGTCCTTTTTGGTCTTGCCTTTAGACTGACCTTTGGACGCATCCCAGTTGTTGGGAGCTACATACCGGTTGGTATATACCTCCGCACGTTGCCCATTCATCGTTATTCGCAGCAGAATGGGAAATTCGCCCTCTTTGTTGGGGCGGCTTCTCCTGACCATGAAGTTCAGTGAGAAGTAGCTCTCGTTGGATAATTTCATTTGACTTGTGGCTTTAATGGTTAAACTAAAGATACAAATTTTTTCTCGGTTACACAAACTGTGAATCCGAAGGACAAATGAAATATCCGGGGTTGCGAGGTGGCAAAACGACCAATTCAACGAATAATGTTGAATTGCCACCTCAAATTGCCACCTTTTGCCTAACATTTTTTAACTATGCCGGCAGCTAAAAAGGGCTGCAAGGGTGCTTATAGTGGACTTCATAAGCCTGTATCCACTGAATTTCAGAATTGTTCTTTGCCACCTGCAACCACCTTGCGAGGTGGCAGGCCCCCGACGGCTATATCTCTCGTATATCTTTGAAAAATAATGAAATAGAGTCTTTCGAGGTGGCAAAACAAGGTGCAATTTTTATTGCCACCTTCTTGCACACCCGCAGTTTCAATATTCTGCGCCGATTGGGGTGTGGGGTAAAAAGAAAAACCTCTGAAAATCAATGATTTTCAGAGGAATTCGTCGGTCTGATAGACCCTTTAGTGACCCCGGTGGGGCTCGAACCCACGACCCAATGATTAAGAGTCATTTGCTCTACCAACTGAGCCACGGAGTCATTTGTCGGTAACAGGCCGATACTTTAATCGTTCGTTGAACGCTTGCGGTGTCGTTTCCCGTTTGCGAGTGCAAAGTTACGACGATTTTTTGGATTGACCAAATTTTTGACCAAAAAAATTTAGATTTTCTTCAATTTTCTTCTTTTCCTACCTGAATCGATACCCCGTTTTAGCCCCGGAACGTCTATTTTGAGGCGTATCACACTTTTTATTTTGATGTCACATTTTTATTTGTTAATTTTACACCCAAATATGGAAGTTGAACGACTTCCCCGACGGAGATAGAAATATATCCAACCTAATAAATGTCATGAATAAGAAAGTTTTATTTGTGGCGGCCATGAGCGGCGTGATTCTGCTCAGCGGCTGTAACAAGAAGCTCGGACAGTTCCAGAGCGACTTCTTCACCACCGTTCCCACTCCGCTTGAGACAGTGGGCGAAACCGTTCCCGGTACCGTCAAGGGATCCATCCCTGCCAAGTTTATGGTCAAGAACGCCAAGGTAACCGCCGTACCCGTTCTGCAGTGGTCCACGGGCGCCGGCTCCAGCGAGGCCATGGCTCAGCCCGTAGTGTTCCAGGGCGAGAACGTCCGCGCCAACGGCCAGGAGGTCAGCTGGGTCAACGGCGGTCAGGTACAGATTCCCTTCACCATCGCCTACCGTCCCGAGATGGCCAAGTCCGACCTCTACCTGGATTTCAATGTGGAGCAGAAAGGCAAGACCTACAAGCTGCCGCGCGTCAAGGTGGGCTACGGTGTAGTGGCTACCTCCACACTGGCCAACGCCGCCAGCGTGACCCCCGCCATCGCCAAGGACAACTTCCAGAAGATCATCACCGAGAAGTACAGCGCCGACATCCACTTCCTGATCAACCAGGCAAATATCCGCGCCAACCAGACCGACAAGGCCGACTACATCGACCTGAACAAGAAACTGCTTGAGGCCAACCAGGCCGCCAACCAGGAGATCGCCGGCATCAGCATCAGCTCCTTCGCCAGCCCCGAAGGCTCGCTGGAGTTTAACACCAAGCTGGCCGAGCAGCGTGAGAAGAACACCACCAGCTACATGGAGAAGCAGCTCAAGAAGGACGCCATCACCGAGTTCGGCGAGCTGACCTCGCAGTTCACCCCCGAGGACTGGGAAGGCTTCGAGAAGCTGGTGGAGAAGAGCAACATCCAGGACAAGGACCTGATTCTGGCCGTCCTGCGCATGTATCCCGATCCCGTTGAGCGCGAGCGCGAAATCCGCAACATGTCGGCCGTATTCAACGAGCTGGCCGAGCAGATCCTGCCGCAGCTGCGTTACAGCCGCGTCATGGCTACCATCAACACCATCGGCAAGTCCGACCAGGAACTGGTCAAGCTGTTCAACACCGACCCCAAGGCCCTGACTGTCGACGAGATGCTGTACATCGCAACCCTGACCAACGACAACATGAAGAAGATGGAGGTCTACAACCGCACCGCCGAGCAGTTCCCCAAGGACTACCGTGCCTTCAACAACCTGGGTGATACCCAGTTCATCGCCGGCGACTACAACGGTGCCGTGGCCAACTGGCAGCAGGCCCTGCGCCTGAACCCCCAGGCCAAGGAGACGGCCATGAACATGGGTCTGGTAGCTATGATGAACCATGACTCGGCCAAGGCCAACGAGCTGATCGGTGCCGCCGCAGGCGTACCGGAGAGCGCCGACGCCCTGGGAACATACTACCTGTCGCAGGGCGAGGTTCAGAAAGCCATCAACGCCTTCGGCGACATCAAGACCAACAACGCCGCCGTTGCCCAGATCCTGGCCAAGAACTACACCGCCGCCAACAGCATTCTGGACAAGATTGCCGCTCCCAACGGAACCACCTACTACCTGAAGGCCATCGCCGCAGCACGCACCGGTTCCAACAGCGCAGCCCTGCAGAACCTGCAGAAGGCCGTCAAGATGGACAAGACCCTGCTGAAGCGTGCCCAGAACGACCTGGAGTTCGCCGGCATGAACCTCAGCTCCCTCTGATTCAATCAATCAACCCCACACATAACAACGGCCGCGTCCCATCCGGAACGCGGCCGCTTTATTACTCTCAGAAACTCAATTAGTCCGGAGCGAAGAGCGTGGCCTTTTCAGCAGGAAAACCGGCAGATAGACCGTCACAGCCAGCAACGAGAAGACCATGCCTCCGATGGTACCGGCCGCCAGGGGAAACCAGAAGCCTTCCCTGTCGGAACCAATCAGGAACAGAACGAATCCCAGAATCGTCGACAGAACGGTCATAAGAATGGGTATGACCTTTGCCCTGAACGCCAGCATGTATGCCCTGATGTCTGATATGGCGTGATGCTCCCTCCTTATATTCTCATACTCATTTATTATATAAATAGCCGCATTCACCGTGATGCCTCCCAGAAGAATGAATGACGCGAAACCACCCTCGTCGAATCTCAGGTGAAAGAGCAGGAAGGTTGCAAAAATGCCTACGTACGAGATGGGAATCATCAAAATGACCGCCAACGGATTACGCAACGAGTTGAACAGGATGGCGCACAGAAAGAAGATGATGGCAGCTACAATGGCAAGCAGCCAGTACCGTTCGAATCCCCTGTCCGGACCGTTGCCGTAGGCAGCGATCTCCGCGGTGTATCCCGACGGAAGTCCGGGACGTATCTCATCCAGCGTTTCCTTCTGTATCCTCTCGCCGTTTTTGGAAGATCCGCTGTATTCATACTGCAGACAGAGAACATAACTTTGGTTTTCCTTTACCACAGACTGTGGAGCGGCCTCGCGCACCAAGGATGCCAGCTGCCTGACCTTGAACAGTCCGTTGGGAGTCTGGACCGGCATGTTCATCAATGCCCATACATCATACTCACGACCCTGACCAGCCGACAGCGACACGTTCTCCAGGTGTCCGTCGGTCATGACCCTGCCGGCCGGGATGTCACGTCCGAAAACAGGCGTCAACGCATCGTAGAAACCTCCAAGCGTGATTCCGGCCCTTTGCATCGCATCCATATCGGGGCGCAGACGGAACTCCGTGTAGAAATCCTTGGAGAACGAGAATTCCGAACGTATCAGGACATCCTTGATACGGGGATTTGCCATAAGCATGTCCCGCAGATGTTCAGCCTGGACCATCAGGATATCATAATCCGGACCAGTCATCCTGATACGGTAGTTCCCGGCATGCTCCACCACGGAATTATCGAAGCCGTTGTCATCGATACCCCCGACACTCCACGAACCGCCACCGATGCTCAGAGCATGGGTGATTATTTCCGATTTCAGACGATGTGGAATGGGGCCCTTTTCCACCTCTGGATCGAACCATATCCGGATCGAGCCCTCCCGTCCGCTTGAGATGCTGGTGCGGTATTGCCGTATGCCCGGATAGCCCTCCAGGAACTCCTCCATCCGCATCATCACGGCATTCATCTGCCTCAGGGTGGATCCCGCGGGAAGTTCCGCCCAGACGGATATCGACACATCCTTCCGGTTCCGGCCCCAGTACATGCCGTCGCGAACGTCGATGAAGAACATCCATGCCGTCGCCACGATTACGCCAAGCATCACGATTACGAAGGCCACACGCCATCGCACCGCGATCCGGATGAACGCACTGTACAAGCGCAGCATCCTGGCCTGCAGCCTTCGTGTCTTGGACCGTGATTTCCTCCGCCTCCGGATTCTCATCCGCTCGGCCAGTGCCGGCACCAGAAACAGGGCCACACACAGCGAGACAAGGAGATTCACCACCACAACCGTAACGAAATCCTCCAGATTCAGTCGTGATTTCTCATCCAGGAGGAACACCACGAGCAATGCTCCGGCCGTTGTAAGGGTGGCGGCTAATATGGCGGGAAACGCGCGTCGGTCGCCGCAACGCATGTAATGGTCGCACATCACGATGATATTGTCGATAATCAGGTTGAGCGAGATGGTGATTCCGGCAAGCGAGTACAGCTGGATCTCGGCACGCAACAACTTGTAGAACAGTACGGCGACAGCCAGATTGACCGCAAGGCTAATCACGGTCAGCAGCATATAGCGGATATTCCGTGTTACCAGAACCAGGAACACCAGCAGGATCAGGACCGTCAAGGCTGTACGGAAATAGATTGTGGACAGTTCCTTACGGATTCTTTCGGTAGAGTCGTACGACAGGTCTATCTTCATTCCTTCCGGAAGGCCAGGTCCGAGACGGTGTATCACGCCGCTGACAGCACGGCTCACGTCGAGTTGATTGGCGTCCTTGGTGGAGCTGACGTTCAAATAGATGGAGTTCAGGCCGTTGATTCTGAAATATCCTGTTGGATTCTCCTCACGGTGATGTATGGTGACGAGCCTGGACAGAGGCACGGCATTGCCTCCGGGCGTAACTATTGAGATGTCCTGAGGATTGAAACTTCCGGAGTCCTCCGAATCCCTGCATACCACACGAATCCAGCGTTCCCCGTCAGGGACAATGCCTATGAATTCCGAGCCATACCGGTTTCGGATTGCCTCGGCAATGGCATCCGGGGTTATGCCGTATTCATGCAGCTGCACCGCGTCGTATTCCAGGTTCCATTCCATTGGTACGGCTCCCCGTATCTCCACCCGTGCCACACCGTCGATATCCGCGACAGCAGGTTTGAGGACCGCATCGGCATATCGTGCGATTGCGTCGGATTCCATGCCGGCCGATATGGACCAAGTCATAAAGGGACCTCCCGCATCGTCCGAGGCTTGGCGGGAGGAGATGACGGGATATGACAAAGAACCGGGCATATCGCTCCACAGTTGCCGCAGCACAGACGAGACTTCCAGACGCGCGCGGTTCATATCGGCGTTACGGTCGAACGCCAGTGTGATACGTCCCGTCCCGTTGCCGGAGGTGGACCTTATCTCCTTCAATCCCCGGATACGCGCCATGGCTCCCTCAAGTCTGCTCGTGACCTCGCTCTCCACAACACGTGGCGAATTGTCCGGCATGGAGAAGTCTACATTGATTTCCGGCAATGTCTGCGATGGAAACAGCTTGACAGGCAGCATCGGCACGAACATGATTCCGGCCAATGACAGGGCAAGGAAAATGATGATTATGGAAAAGGAAGACCTCATTATCGCACGTTGTTCTCTACATCGAAGGCCCTTGCCAACGGAATGCCACGCTCGAAATCATAAAGGGTAAGCCGCCGTAGCTTAAAATAACCGCTCCAATAGTTTTTCAAGGAAGTGATATAGTTCTTGTTGGCATCCTGACGACGCTGCGAAGCCAGGGTCAGACTGTTCATGTCGGCCTTTCCGATCATGAAACGCATCTGGGTCTGGGCAAAGGCGGTATCGGCCAGGTCCATGGCCTCGGCGGCCGAACGCACCAGCTGCAGCTGGATATTGAAATTGTCCACGGTCTGCGCCACCTCTTCCTCCAGTTTCTGCATTTCCTGCCGTTCGGCTGTCAGGGCTACATCCAGATTGCTCACGGCCATGTTGTACTTCCCTTTACGCACACCCCAGTCCACCAGCGGGATGGTCAGCGATACTGAGACAAGGTCCTGGCGAAGCAGATGCCGGTAAGCCGCCGGGAGGGAATTCCCCACCTGATTGTATCCGATACTCGCGTTGACCGAGGCGGAGAAGATGTTCTCCACCCGGGTCTTGTTCACCTCGCGTTTAGCCTCGAGCACCTCCGTGCGTCTGTTCAGCACGTTCGGGCTGTTCTGACGCGCCATCGCAATGGCGTCGGCTTCCGTCACTGAACAGAATCCGGGCATGGGAGGTGTCTCCGTCTCGATTTCCACCGTCTGGTCCAGACCGATGAACGAGGCCAGCGAGGCGTTGGCGCTCTTCAGCGCTATGCGCGAGTTCTCGAGCGAGTTGCGGGCGTTCACCAGGTCCAGCTTCAGGGTCAGCAGATCGGCCTGCGAGATTGCCGCGATCCTGAACCTGCGCTCGCCCAGTGTGTATAGCGTGTCGGCCGATGCAAGTGCCTCCTGCGCCAGCCTGTATTCCGTACGGGCCATCACCAGTGCGAAATAATAGTCAACCACCGTTTCCGACAGACTTTCAAGATTATATAGGAAATCCTTCTTGGCGGCCTCATATTTCAACGGTTCGATTTTCTTGTCCCAGCGGAAAGAATTGTATCCCAGAAGCTGCTGGGAGTATCCGATACGGAATGGTACGGACTGGAACTGGCTGAACGAATTGTCTCCGATGTTGCGCATGTAATCGATGTCGGTTTCGGCGAAGAACGTACCGCCCAGAAGGTCGAAGTTCTGCGAGACCTTGAGTCCCGCCGAAGCGGAGTATGACTGCTGAGGCCGGTAGACATCGATATTGTTGTCGTAATCGTAGCGTGACGTGATCTCGCGGTAATAACGGGCCGGAGTCACGTCGAGCGAGAGGCTGGGCAGCCTCTGGGCACGGAACATTCTGTACTGCCAGTACCCGGCCCGGTACAGGTTGCGTGCGCGGAAAGCCGTCAGGGAGCTGTCGGCCGCGATCTGTATGGCGGTTCTCAGGTCCAGCCGCATCACATTGGACTCTGCTGTCATTGCGACGGTGTCCAATGCCATGGCCGCCGCCAGGAATATTATCTTAATCTTGTCCATTATTATTTGCATTGGCCGCATCCACGGCATTGTTGCTCCGGTGGTACAGGACATAATATAAAATGGGGATTATGAAGATGCTCACCAGTGTTCCGACTGTCATCGAACCGATCATCGCGATGGCCAACGGACGCTGCAGCAGGCTGCCCAGGTCGTCGGTGAAGAGCATCGGGACCATCGCGATGATTGTGGTGAGCGAGGTCATCAATATCGGGCGGATCCTCCGCACACCGGCCGTGTGGATGGCCCGGAGCAGAGGCATCCCCTGACGCCGCAATGTGTTGATGGCGTCCAGTTTCAGTATCGAGTCATTCACCACGATTCCACAGGTTACCACAATTCCGATGGCCGACATTATGTTGAGCGAATTTCCGGTAAGTTTCAACGCCAGCAACGCGAATGCCGTGTCCACCGGAATCTCGAACAGCACGATCAGCGGCTGCGTGAAGCTTTCGAACTGGGCGCACAGTATAAAGTACATCATCACCAGCGACACAGCCAGAATCACGATCATTTCCCTGATCATCCCGCGCGATGAGAACCATGCGCCACCAAGCTCTCCGTCCCAGTCAGGAACTGTCCTCAGCGTGGCGGTGATTTCCCTTGCGGCCGCGCCTGGATCAGGGACTCGGTCGTAGCCCAGCGACAGATACTCGCCGTTCTTTCCTGCGGTTATTTCCTTGAAATCGGCCGACTCTCCCAGGCTGACCAGGCGTGATACAGGAATCATTCCCTCCCGTGACTCCATATGGTCCGCTTCAGGTCCATTGGACCGTACAAAGATGGAATTGAGTGTTGACGTCAGGGAATGGCCGGCTGTCTGCATGGTTATGGGGATATAGCGTTCCGAGGTACGTAAGGTCGTGACTTCCCTGTCACGGAAGGCCGAGGCAAGCGCCTGGTCCAATTCGGATGGATTGACGTTGTACAGCGCGATTCTGTCACGGTCGGGGACGATATCGGTCTGTACGCGTGTGGCAGGTTCGGAGGTGGGGACACCGACGTTCCCGGCAAACGCATCGCGGACGCCCCTGAATTCCTGCGGAGAGGGTACGATCTGCCGTTCCTTGGGGAAGAGCCTTACTTCCAGGTCGGGCGCAGTCGACGCGAATATTTTTTCGAATACATTGTCCGGAGCATAGAAGCTGACCGAGGCTTTCGGATATGCAGTTTCCACGGCAAGCCTCAGGGAGTCACGGACAACATTGACTGATTCCGGGGAATCCGTTCGGAAATAAAGTTCTGCCTCGTCGGCCGCGAGATCGCCGCCGTTGTCCAGAAGATAGTCCTGGACACCGATGGCAGCGGAGTTCTCCAGACTTCCGGGCAAGACAGCCGCAGACACCTCAGCTGTCCGGCGTGCGTTCTCAGCCACGTCCACCGGTTCATTCCATTCAATCCTTGCCATGGCCTCGGAATGCTCGATGGCCGGGATCTTCTCCGTCCTGAGGGAGACGAACAGCAGGATTGCTGCCGGTATTGTCAGGACAGAGGCCAGCAGCCATAGCCATTTACGCCGGAACATACGTGCGTATATCCGGCCGTACAGACGGTCGAGCGCGTCATCCAGCCTTATTGTCTGTCTTAGCTGACGCTCGTTCCCCTTACGGTCCGTGAAGAACAGGCGGTACAGAACGGGGAGCAGTGCGATACCGGCCACATACGACATGGCCAGACCGACCGTGATGGAGAAAGCCTGGTCGGCGAATATCGCGCCGGCGATACCGCTCATGAATATCAGCGGCACGAAGACAGCCACAGTGGTGAGGGTGGAGCTTAGCAACGGGGTTATCATCTCCGATGTGCCTCCGGCGCACGCGTCACGCAGTCCGAGTCCCTTGGCGCGGTACTGCGTGATGTTTTCCGTCACGATGACCGAGTTGTCGATCATCATGCCTACAGCCAGTATCAGACCTGACACCGACACGATATTGAGGGAGACCCCGAACAGATAGAACATCAGCGAGGTCAGGGCCAGAGCCACCATAATCGAGATTCCGATCACGAAGGGCGTCCTTAGGTCGCCCAGAAAGACTGCCGTCACGATGAACACAAGTATGAGACCGAGCGCCAGATTCTGAATCAGGCTTGACATGGTTGCGTCCAGCAGCTGTGTCTGGTCGCGGCTCACGGACAGCTCATAGTCCGGGAACCGATCGGCAAACTCCTCCGTCACCCTCTGCAGAGCTTTCCGAAGACCGTCGATATGCTCCTCGTTCTGCTTGACCACGGCCAGCGACACGGCCCGGCGCCCGTTGTAGTAGGCCAGTCCCGCAGGGGTTTTCTGTGTCAGGCGTATGTCCGCGATATCGCCGAGGCGTATCATCCTGCCGGAATGCGACAGCTGAAGCGCGGCCACATCGGATGCGGACGCGAGGGAGTTGGATACGGATATGTTGTATTCGTAGTATCCGTCACGCACGGTCATTGACCCCGGGGTGGAGTTGGACCGCTGCAGCAGCGTGGTAATGTCGGCGTCGGTGATTCCCGCGGACTTCATCCTGTCCCTGTCCGGGCTGATAGCAAGCGTAAGCTCCGGCACGCCCGATATGTCCACCATCGCCACCTCCGGAAGCTGTTCCAGAATCCTGCGCAGGGTGTTGTCGGCGGTCCAGGCCATCCGCAGGAACTCCTCCTCGTTGTCCTCGCCATCGCCATTCCTAAGGGTCAGGTTCATATACATGGCCGGGATATCGGTCACGTTGGACTTTATTACCTTGGGCCGCGGCATCTCGCGCGGCAGGCTGTTCATGGCCGCGTCCACCTTCTCGTTGGCGTCGATGAACGCCAGGTCCATGTCCACGCCGTAGTCGAAGTCCATGTATATCACGGCCGAGCCGTCACGTGTCACGGACCTGATCTCCGAGACACCGGCCACCTGCTGCAACTGACGTCTGACGTGCGAGGTTGCCGTGTTCTCCAGCTCACGCGCCGACATGTCATCGCCACTGATACGCACCGTAATGCGCGGGATGTCAATGTCCGGCAACAGTGATACGGGAATCGAGAAATAGGTCACGACACCGAGGATCACGAACGCCAGGAAACTCATGATCACCGCGACGGGACGGTCTAACAGGAACTTGACCATAATCGGCAGCAGCTTATCGGTTATCTGTGGCCTTCACCCGGACCGGGGACTCATGTGCAAGTTCGGCATTGCCGCTGACTATCACCCTGGCTCCCGGTTTCAGTCCCTCGGTAACGGTGTACTGCGTCATGTTCTCCAGTCCAGTGGTGACATAGTTCCATATTGCCTTGCCGCCGTCGTCCGAGAGTGTGAACACCACCTGGCGTCCCGTACGGAGCACCACTGCCGACTTCGGTACCACCAATTGCCGACCCATATCCTTCTTCACGCTGACGCGCACGTTCATTCCGTCATACAGTCCCCGGGCCGAAGCCACGGATGCGGTGACCGTAACGAGGCCGTTCTCGTCCACGACAGGATTTATTTCCGATATCCTGCCTCGGTATGTCTCTCCTGTGGCATAGGGCACCACTTCCACCCCATCCCCCTGGCGCACCGCCCTGAGTTCGTTCTCAAGGATGGTGAACACCACATCCTTGCTGCCGCCTATGACCCTCATCACCGGTTTCGACCCGTCAGGCCGGCTGAAGGCCTTTCCGGTCAGGTCAGCTACCGTCCCGTCGAAGGGTGCTGTCATTACCGTGCGCTCCATCCGGCGCGTCAACGTGCCGATTGACTGCTCGGCATCGGTGTATCCGCTGCGGAGCTTGGCCAGCCTCAGCACATTCTGCGGCACTCCTTCCATATTGTCGGGGTCGTATCCCTGGCCGATCAGGGCGTCCTTCATGTCAAGCTCGGCCTTGGCCAGGGCGGTTCGGGCCTTCTCCAGGTCCGAGGCGATTCCGAACGAGTCCATAGCGGCAAGTTTCTGTCCCTTGCGCACGTTCTGTCCGTTGCGGACATATACGGCCGTAATCACATCGCTGCCGTCAAACCGAAGCTCGGCCTGTTCATGTCCGCTGACCTTGCCGTTGCTCATCAGCTCATGGTCGAACCCGGTCTCCACTGCCTCCGCCACCGTGACCTCGGCCACTCTGGCGGTCTTCCCCTTGGGCTCGGTGGTGCGTCCGGCCTTCATGCCGACCGCATCCTTTGCATCGGAACAGGAAGCGGCCGCGGCGGCCAGCAGTGCCGCCGTTGACGCCAGTTTCAGTATAGTGATGATTTTTCCTATATCTATCATACCGTTCATGTTGTCAGTTGTCAATCTTCAGTTCAACAATAAGTGTGCCGCCTGTCTCATTTCAGAGGTTGCCGTGGAGTGGACTTTGACAGGCATGTCAAGAATCCCGCGGGCCTGCAGCCTCATCCGGACAGTGTCGCCGCAGTTTCCGTAATGCAGCATCAGCAGATAACGTGGATACATCCTTGCCGGACATCTCCACACAGCCTTCTCCAAGAGTTGTCTGGCCGTAGCCGTGTCGCCCATGGCGTCCGCATTCTTCGACATCAATGCCGGAATCATGTAATCGGAGCATTGTTTCATTGCCATAGCCAGCACTTTCTGCGATTCTCCGTAACGTCCTTCTTTCTGAAGCGAACGCCCGTATTCGAAAAGACGCCGGGTCTCGTTCAGGTCGCGGGATTTCAGGGCTGAGCAAACATGCCATGCCGTCAATATCGCCGACACGACAGCCAGCCATCGAATCGTCATGGACCATCTTCCCTGGAGTCCGGGCGCTGCCAGCGCTCCCGTCACCAGACAGCATGCCGTCGCCACCCACAGCCGGGATTCGAAGGGATAGGAGGCCATGCAGACGATTGCCAGGGCTACGACACCGGCAGCGGCTCCATATGCCTTTGCTTTAGCGGCATTGGTAAACGCAAAGACAAGCAACGCCACGAATCCTGCCGAGGCCGGAATTCCGTAGGCCACGGCAATGTGCAGGTATTCGTTGAAGAAATACTCCGGCGAGCCCGCTGCCATTATCTCTGCCTCGGATCCTGTACCGGACCGGAAATATTGCTCCTGGGCCTCTCCATAGGCGCCGATCGCATATTTCTCGCCGACACCCCGGAGAGGTGCGTGGAGCGCGGCCTTCATCCCGCATTTCCATATCAGGAAGCGGCCCTGGGCCGACCGGACCTTCACCGCGTATAATCCCCCTGACACCACGACTGCCGTCAACGAAATCAGGACCCATGTCAAACGAGTTCTTGCGGAGCACCGGTTTGTCCCGGTATCCTTATTTCCATTCCTGACGGCATAGCGTCTAAGAAGCCGGTTCAGTGAGCAGCCAACCAAGGCAGCTATCCACCCGGTACGGCTCATCGACGCGGCCAACGGAGCCATGATGACAAGCATGGAACCGAACCCATACAGCCGTAACGCTTTCTCTACTCTCGCGTTTGTATCGAGTCCGTGGGTTCCCGCCAATGCAAACGCCGTTACAAATGACAGGCCCAGCAGGCATCCATATGGTCCGGGATTGTAGAAAGATCCCGTCACGGCATACAGCGCATGCCGTGACGGCTGATGCCCGATGAGCTGCAGTATGCCCCTCACCGCCTCGGCATCCCCGATGGCGGTGACAATCGCCATGGACACTATGCAGAGCGCCGACTCCATCAACTTCATCGCAGTGCCAGATTCCTGCCTATCCTTTCCCATCTTCTCTCTCCTGTTGTTCTTGACTTGGAATCCCATATCATCGCGGCCTTACCCACGATGCAGTGTTCCGGCAGCAGACCCCAGTACCGCGAGTCGCGCGAGTCGGAACTGTTGTCCCCTTGCGTGAAATAGTAGTTCTCGCGGAAAGTATACTCCGCGACTTTCCCCAGTCCGTTGATGAAATAGTCCCCCGTGTTGTCCGGCACCGGCTTCTCCCCTGTCTCATACTCAATGTAGCGTCCATATATCAGCACATTGCGGGGATTGAGCCGTATGGACAACCCCCTTCCGGGAATGAACAGAGGTCCGAATTCGCTTATCGTCCAGTTCACGGCGGAGTCATTGGGAAACGCCCGCATCACGATGGGCCATTTAGAGGTATCGGACTCCATCCGCGCGTATCGGCGAATCATCTCCATCATCCTCCGCTGCCCGGGCAGGTAACCATGAGGAGTCGTTCTTGGGAGATCGGTACCGGAGGGATTCCCGGACCATTCCATGACATAGGTCATGCCGTTGCGGATCCGGACAGTGTCGCCCGGAAGCGCCACAAGCCTCTTGAGATAATACATGTTCACGTCCATACCCACGCTGTCCCAATCATGCCGGTGTGGGAAATTGAAGACAACCGCGTCGTCTCGCCGCAACTTGCCGAGACCGGGAAGCCTGTGGACGCTGAACCGCTCGTATCTCAACGGACGGCACATATTGAAGATCCGTCCGCCGGCCACAAGCTTGTTCACCAGAATCCGGTCGCCGGGCCGTACGGTCGGCGTCATGCTGTCCGACGGTATCGTGAACGAGGCAACGAACACCACCTGGACCAGAATCCAGGCCAACAGCAGCAGGAAGATGCAGATCACGGCATCCGCACCCCTCGACAGCCACTTGTACACAGTCCGTTTCCTCATACTGCATGGTTTGAGCTACCACCATATCTGCGGCGGACACCGTCGGGAATCATATTCGAAGATACGTTCCTGTTTTCCGCCACCATGGCCTTTGAGATAATATAGCGCTCCCACGGGCACCTCGAAAACCACACTGTCCGCCTCGGCTTTTCTTTTCCCGGCCGAGATCCACCGGCCGTTGTCGTACCAGAAGAGTTCATATACCGTTCCCCGGTTGATGTAGTTGTCGCGGTTCCGGCCGGTGTAGACGGCCTTTGAGATATGACGGGGCCTGCCGAGGTCGACAGCCGTCCACCCTCCGGAGGGAGTCTCGGCGTGGAATGACGTCAACGTGTTGCCGTCCCATGCGAAGCGAGGCAGATGGAGTCCTGCGTCATCGGGCAGTCCCGGAGTGCCGAAGGCGTCGCCGGTCAACGGAACGGTGTCGGCCGCCGAGGCATAGAGCGACAGCTCCGAGATGTCGCACCATGTGGAATCCGCACCGATGTATCGTACATACCTGAACGGTCCGGCTGTGGAGTCGAGCCCTGCGACACAGAATTTACGGTAGGGGTATTCCCGGATGGTGTGGAGGATAACGGCATCCGCGAAGTCCTTGCGGTTGGCTCCCTCTATCCTGCCTCCCGCCAGACGTTCCACGAAATCACTGTTGTATCTGTCGACAGTGAATTTGGAATAGAGGGTGATCCGGTGTTTCTCACCGGAGGGCACGATGGCACGCAACCCACCGGTTAAGGAATCCACCACGCAAGGAGGCGTGATTGGCTGTAGCCGCCCGTTCTTCATCCTTCCGGCCACGGCGACCACGCCGCCGCGCACATTCCGGAACGTGGCCTTTCCATCCTTGGGATACACAATGTCGACAGGCAGCCAGTCGCGGTAACGCGACATGCCGAGCAGCACCGGGCCGTCATCCGAGTCGTCCAGCTCGAACGTAAGGTCGAAACAGCGTTTCCTGTCGGCATAGTAATCGGCGGTCACGTCACGGATCAGCGGCACCGCGAACTGCGGCGGCAACTCCGTTCCCTCCCGTGCGAACCTCAGGTAATCCTTATTGATGCCGAATTCCGACCGATAGATCTTGGCGGCATAAATGTCGAATCCAGGAACGCTGACGAACTCGGGATATTCGGTAGCGGCCACCATCACGGTGCCGTTCGCACTCGGCATCACAGGCCAGAAATGACGAGAGTTGTTTGTGCCGCGCACGCTCACCATATCGATGGTGACGGGGAGTCCGAACCATCGCAGCAGATAGATCAGTCCGTGGGCGAACTCAAGGCATGTCCCGGCCTTCCCGGTTACGGCACTTACCCCGATTCCGGGGCCTTCGGGCAGTTTGCCTGTCCAGTGGAATTCCTTTTCATTCCATTTCTTAGCTACGGCAAGAGCGACCTTGACCGGGTCCCGCATCTCGGGAATCGCGGCAAGACTGTCGCGTACCGGAATCCATTCCCTGTCCAGCGAGTCGAGCCACGCTTCCGGCTCCTCGTTCTTGATACGGTACGGAAGCACATACCTGAGGAACATGTCGAAATCAACCTGTCTGCCCCAGGGGGTGTTGTCACGCGTCCGGAACGAGCGGTCTATGTGGTGGATCAGATACTCATCGGATATGTCGTTGATATCGAGTGACAGTTTAAGTCGGTCGGCCGAGAAGGCATCCGGAAGTTTCTGCAACGAATCCACGACGGGCAGCGCGTCGATACCGGACTTCGAGAACATGGCGTAATACTCGCGGTATCGGTCCAATCCAGGGCCTTGTCTGGTCCCGTGGAACGGCATGGCAGATATCAGGTACCGGGCTGCGGCAAGTTTCTCCGGACTGGCTTCATAATGTTCAAGTACCCGTTCCATCTTGGCGCGGTTCGGTCCTGCAGCATTGAGTGCATACTCAAGGAATCCAGGCATGGGTGCGTTTGAGCATCCCGCCACTGACAGCAGCGGGACGCACGACAACAACAATCTGAATCGGCCTAAAGTCATATCAACTTGCGAGCTTCTTGATTTCAGGCACCTCGTACTGGTATATGGACTCGCTGTCGCCCATACGTGTGAACAGATAGAGTATGCCGCTGCCGTCAATGAAGAAGGAGTTGACTGTGAATGGGATCTTAATCTCAAGCAGAGGATCGCCCGTACAGCTGAAGAACTGGAGCGAGGCTTCGAAATTCTCCTCGTCAAATATCTCCGAGGTGACGTTCTCCAGCCTGAGGGCCGCGAATCCGTCGCCGACCGGCTGCACCTGCTGATAGCATACCTTCCAGTCCTTGAGGTTTTTAGCATATTCCTCGGCAGCATCGTCAAGTTCCTTGCCGACACATACCGTCTTTCGGAATGTCGTGTCCTTGACGGAGTAAAGATTGATCTGATTCATCTTGGTCATCGCTTCGGCCACGATTCCGCATCTGGGATTGTACGCGGTCACGAAAGTCACTGTATTGAATCCAATACCGTCAAATCCCCCCTCTCGATACCTTAGATTAGTAATCATATTCTCGACACCGTTTCTGACCAGCCTTATAGGTATGTTGCCACATAATTCGCCTTCACCGTTGAACGTATGATGATATATAATAGTGTCGGTTTCCGACAAGGGTATAATGTCCTTAGCCTCTCTAAACAGTCTCGATGTTTTGATGGTGTCGTACATTTCCCGGTCTTCAACCAACGTCTTTGTCAGGTTCAGGTTGAAATACTTCAGTTCATTTGAATCTGAGAAACGAAGAATGATGTCATTCTCTTTGCGTGTCAGTGATAGATTAGCAGGGAGGTCGCTGACTTCCCCCGGGCCTTGCCCCTGTTTCACAAAACGTCCCAATGGGTTACCTGAATTAGCCGAGTATGCAGAGAGGTAAGGCGACTCCCAGTTCAGCAAAACGATGACGGAGTCAAGTCCAACTATGTCAAGTGTGCCAATCAAGTTAGACATATACGGCTTCTGCTCCTTAAGAGTTATCTCCTTAGGAAACTTGTCGATGAAGCTGACCTGTCCGTATTCAACATACTTGGATTCCTTTGAACAGGATATGACTCCAAAAAGAAACAGGATTACTTCCAATAGTTTATATAGAACTTTCATACTGTTATTAACAATGTTAGGTTCGTTAATCAAACTTTACTGACCTTTTTAAATCGATTACAGGGTTATTTAGTTCCTACAATAATTTTATATCATCCCAATAGATTCGAACATGAAAACAAAGCTTTTACTCATGCCGCATAAATCTGTCTTCCTAAAGAGATTTGTAACTCCTTAAAAGAAAAATCTAAAGGCTTTCGCTTTCATGTTCTTGAATCTTTCTGTTATTTGCTGTGATTATTTAGCTTTATCACAAGATCTCTTGAACGCTTAACCCTTGCGGTAGCAGTAATCATGGAGGTTCCAAAATGAGTCTGTATAATTTTGCAAGAACGAACAGTTCAAGCAATTTACAACAAGGGATCCTGTTTCGTACTTAAACGATGTGTAACATTTATATTTCTTCGCCTCATAGTTTTCGCCATTTGACAGCGCCTCGATGTTTGCCAGCTGGACATCCGAGAGGCCGGAGTGGTTACTGTCGGCAACGGCGATGCCTGCGGCAGCGAGTGCCGCGAACGCCATTGCGACGATTACTGATTTTTTCTTCATCTAAATTATCTTGAGACTCTTATTGTTATTGTTTTCACATGGTGTTGACAGAGTCCCTTTAATCATCACACATGCGATCAATTATATACAAATTACAATATCTCTCCCGAAATCTCAAAGATTTTATCATTATCAATCCCGATATACTTCAGGAGGACTTCCCGAGTGAACTTCCCCTTGACGGTATCCCGGAAGGTCACCGTGACATCGTAACGACTGCCGGGAGCTATATATCGAGACGATACCGTGGCTTCGGTACATTCGCATGATGTCAGGACTTCCTCGATCCGAAGGGTGTCTGCGCCCGTATTCTCCAGACGGAACGTATGCACCGTCTTGATGCCGGGACGTATTTTCCCGAAATCATAACTGTAATCCCGGGAGCTGGAGGACCGGGAAGAGTCAGGAGTTCCGTCGCGCTTGCCGACGATATCCAGATACACCTTTCTGACTGACTTGTTCAGCACCGGATTGCCCACGGCCAACACGCGATGCTCACGGTCAAGAAGGAAAGTGCTGTACTCCAGGTCAACAGGAAATCGGTTGGTCATGGCAATTGCATTGACTGTGTCGGCATAAATCGGATATGGAAACTGTGCCCGTTCCACAATCTGCTTCAAATCCGTTAGGGACTTCGGCTGTACCACAAACAGGAATCTCACCACGGATGTGCCGGCAACGGAATCCACCACCGGCAGGTACTGCTTCCAGAACGGCAGTTTCATATGACATCCGGTACATCCGGCGCTATCGATATACGAAAGGATGGTGAAATCGGCATCGTTCGCATAGTATGTCTCCCCATTGACGAGAGCCATGGAATCCGGCAACTGAACCTCTTTCCCTGTCCATTCGCGCACCATTTTCTCCGCATGTCTACGCTGCTCCTGGCTTGAACGTAAACACGATCCAGACCAAACAATGAATAAGGAAATAAATCCTATAATCAATATAAACTTGACCTTATTCATACTAAACATTAACCACAATGGTGTATATTTCTCAATGCCTATGCAATAACGACACTCAGAAAATTACAAAAACTTAAATACACTTACACCTCCTTCAAAAATGCGTTTGAACAATTAATCACAGAGGAAGGTTGGCATAGCCTGAGAAATAATATTCAGGCATATTGATTCGGATTTCAACGAAACCATATTGCTCCGACAGCTGCATAATGAGGTCTGCCTCGTCACACCAGCTTCCCAGACAGGCTTCCTCACTGTATAATTCGTAAGAGAGTACCTGAGATTTGTCAAGACCCGGAATCTGGATACCATTCTCTGAATCGATGGTTCCGACTAAGGGAGCCATAGGTTTGCGTAAAGTTTCCGGGTCCCTATCCTTCTCATTTCCTTCGTATCCGGTCTGGACATGGACCTTGAACTCCACGGAATGGCTCACTCCAGATGCGGCATATGTACATGTGCATGATGCGAGCAGCATCATCGCAAACAGGAGCAGCCGGCCAATTTGTTTGTTCATTTTAAATTCAGTTATTTAGTTCGTAATTCATTTGCGCCATGATCACAGGCTGGCGTTTAAATTCGGGGCAAAATTAGGGCAAAAATCAGAAAAGTCAGCAAGAAAAGTGTTTAGAAATCGTTTAGTGCCTGAAATAAACGTTTTCTAAACACATAAGCAGGTCCGGATGACAGATTTTTATCAGTTTATGAAAGATTTGCCATGCATCATATTGCATAATCGAAAAGTTTGGGTTATCTTTGCGCAATAAATAATAGTCTCTCAAACGACAATACCAACACTGACATGAAACGGTTCGTATACATTTTGATTTTACTTGGAGGTCTCCTGTCCGGATGTTCGAGACAGCGGCATGACCCAATTCTGGAACGCATAGACCGACTTGCGAACATCAATCCTGACTCAGCTAAAAGGCTACTTGATTCCATTGATCCCAAAACTTTAAAATCCCCTGACCGTTACTATCGTGACTTCCTGTCAGTGAAAGTCAATGACAAGATATATGTACCACATGTTTCCGACAGCCTGATCATGGGGTTTGTAAACTACGCGAAGCGGAACGAAAGTCCTGCGACTATCGACGAGGCTTATTATTATGCGGGGCGAGTGTACAACGACCTCAATGACTACCCGAATGCCCTGAGATATTATCAAAAGGCACTGGACAACCTGCCATCCGATTCATTGAACAGTCTCCTCCACTGCAAGATTCTGATCCATGCGGGTCGTGTGCTTGACGCCATGCGGTTGAACAGGGAGGCGGTAAAATATTACAGCGAAATGAATAGAATCGCTGAGAAAAGACATGATACCGTCAGTCTCATCCATAACCTGCATTCCATGAGGCTGGCCTATATGCGGATGCATAGCCTTGACACAGCAAGAATGTGCGCTTCAAGGGCCTTGGAACTCTGTCCGGATGGCAATGTCCATCTGACAACAAAATCCAAAATGCTGCTGGCCGAGGTTTTCTACAAGATGGGACGTAACGACACAGCCCTTAAGCTGGTCCGACATGCGCCAGAACTGGTAAACAGGATATCGCGCAACGCGGCCCTGTCGATCGCGGCTGACATCTACGAACGAGCCAATATCACAGACACGACATGGATGTATGCCAGAAATCTTATAGAGTCCGACGAAGTCCTGAATAAGCACAATGGTTATCGGCTTATCTTCTCCACGCCATTATATCAAGAGCTTCCCGGGGATTCACTAATGGCCCATTTGCTGAGATACCACGACATCCTTGAGGATTTCTATAATCGGAACGATGCCGAGCAGGCCATACTGCAGCATACAGTTTACAATTATGAGCAGCATGAACGGGCACGAGCCGCAGCAGAACGAGCGAACTATAAAAAGCGCGTATGGATTACGATTCTGTCCGTTGCCTTGACCATTCTGTTTTTCCTCCTGTTTCTATTTTATGAAAAACAGAAACGGCGTAAGCTGGAATTAGACGTGGCTCTTTCTGAAATCAAACGCCTTGAAAGTGCTTTACATCCCCAACCTCCGGCACAACAATCGCGCGAGGAACTAATCTCCACTTTGCGAAAGAACTTTGAAAAAGGACTTTCCACACCTCTGCATGACCTTATCGCCGGATCTGCGGAATACCAGGAGCTGAAACGAAGAATAGACGGCAATCTGTTGATGAGCGATGACGACCAGTATTGGAGCAATATGGAACAGATGATTTCGGAGGCATTCCCGAAACTCAAGAATACCCTTGCGGACTTGGCCACCGACAAGCTGTCTCCTTTGGACTGGCATGTGGCCATAATGATTAAATGCAAGATCCCCCAGGCAAATATGGCAAGGATTCTCGGCATAGGCCGCTCAGCCGTAACACATAGACTATACACGTTTTCGAAAAAAATCTTCGGTTCCGAAGCAACTCCACAGATGCTCACCGGCTCCATCCTGCTGATCAGCTGATTCAGGTCTCTCCTTGAGGAGTTCCTGCAGGAAGACCTCAACCTCCTGAGGGGTGGGATCTACCGACAGAACGATGCCGTCAGGGTTTACCAGAACCATGCGGCCGCCGCCCGTGGCCGCGCTGGAAAATCCAGAGCGGACTGACCCCGTGCGCCAGTCTTGATTGACCCTGTAAAATTATTTTAGATTGACCCTTTTGAAGTCCTGGCCGACGGGGTCATTTTAATTTTGGATACTTACTTTCCGTATGCCTTCATCTTGCG
>DXXK01000015.1 GCA_019416425.1 Bacteroidales bacterium | reverse complement strand
GCTCGGACCCCAACCCCAGGAGGGACCCCATGCCCAGTTCGGACCCCAAGCCCAGTTCCACGACGGCCCCCAGGTCCAGCTCGGTCCCCAGCCCCATGTCCACGACCACGACGGTCCCCAGAAGCGGTTGCTATAGAATGGATAGTCATAGTAGATGGAACTGTAGTACGGCGAGAACACAGGTATGCCGTTGTTGTTGATCACAACCTCGACGTTGCCGTAGGAATTGTTCAGGACATCGTCCAGCAGGTCGGCGTTGTCGAGTACTATCGTGGGATTGTAGTACTTCTGGATTTGCTGCGTGTAGACGAAATCCTGGTCCTCCCCCACACGGGTTCCGATGGTGTCCACCGGAGTGGTGTAGTAGGTGTCGCCAACCCTGTTGTAGGCATCGACGTCCATATTGCTGAAATCCGCTATATAGTTGGATTTCTTCTGCTTCTTCTGCTTTACCGTCCGGGAGTCGCTGTTGTCGTTCTTCGGATTGTAATATATGTCATCGTACTGAGCCTGAGCAACGGTCAGTGACATGGCGATCACGCCGAGTGTCATTAATAGTTTTTTCATCGCTTTCAGGTTTTAATTTTCTTTTATATATAGACGCTTACCACACAAAAAAGTTTAATCAGAACTTGACGTCGCTTCCCGATGCAATAAGTATATTCTCGTCCGGACTGTCAATCAGTCGCCGCGATAGAATTCCTGCAGATAGCAGCGGGCTATGAAATCCCAGTGTCTGTGCACCAGTCCGGGGTCATCGCTTTCGGGGAACTGCGCGTCGGGAAGCCAGTCGTTCTCCTCGACGAACTTCAGCAGGTCGGCGGGGCATTTGCCGCGTACCGCCAACAGCTCGATGGACATGATGCGGGCGTATTCCTTATCGTACAGTGGATTCTCAGGGTCGGCTATGCAACAGGCAACATCCTTGGCCAGCAGCATTCCCTTGGCCGGATTCACCAGCAGCACGAAGTCCTGCGAGGTCTTCATCTGAACCAGGTGTTCCTGGCCTGCCTCCCATCCAAGCTTCTCGATAAAGAAGCGGTTCAGCTCGGCATACTCCTTGAAGTATGCAATCCGCTTTCCACCCGTGGCCTGGGTGAACTTCACATAATATGGATGAAGTTCCTGGGCCTTTGCTTCCGGCTGTGGGAGTGCCGTTGCGGGCAGCTTGCGGTTGATCAGCAGATAAATCCATTCAGGCGTGAAGAGCGCCAGCGGTCCTGTCGGATCCTCGGAAACAGCGGCGTCGATCATCTTGTTCAGCACCACTCCTTCCGGATCGGCCTTCACCTCGGGCGAATTCACCATGAAGTTCAACGTCAGCGAATAGGCCGGAGTCATCAGCCAGCAGTTGTTGAACAGCCAGTGCGCCAGATGGAATATGTCTTCCTGGTCGGCAGGATCGGTCAGCGACAGTCCGCGGACTATGTCGTACTTCACCTCCATCGGGGCATCATCGTAAACCTTCTCGAGGAAACTGTAGACCTTGTCCGCCATATCCATCAGTTTGGCATCCAGCGGATACAATGCTCGTCGGTTCACGTCCATCATGGCCACGCCGTACCAGGTCAGGAACCGTACATCCTCGCGGTTCAGCTCATAATCGATGTAGTCATCGCTCAGCTCATGGAAAGGAACGGCGTAACCGTACAGACTACGGTTGGTATCGATGAACGAACGCCACACGCCCGCGTCGTTGACCACATCCTGCAGATAGCCAACGAACATCAACGCCAGATGCGACCGCATCAGCGCCGACAGCCCAAGACCGAACTCCGTCTTGGCGATTCCGTCCTCGATCAGGTTGGCGACCTTGAAGTAGAAGTCGTCGAATTCCGAAGTCTCGGGGAAATAAGGCTGACGTATGTCGAACTCCCTTTTAGTTATTGTTCCCATCGCTCAGTTTCGCTATCAGTTCGTCGATTGTCACCTTACACTGCTCGCCGGTGGCCATATCCTTCATCATGATGTTGCCGTCGATCAGCTCCTGCTCGCCCACAAAGGCCACATAAGGCACCTTGTCGGCATCGGCGGTGGACATCTGCTTCTTCATCTTGGTCGAGTCGGGATATACCTGCGAGGGTATTCCGGCCTGACGGAGGGCCTTGACATATTTCAATGCCTGACGTGCCTCGCGTTCGCCAAAGTTGATGAACATCACCTTGATGCTGGACTCGATCTCCTTGGGATAGAGGTTCAGCTGATTCATCACGTCGTAGATGCGGTCTGCGCCGAAGCTGATGCCGACGCCTGACAGGCCCGGCATTCCGAACACACCGGTCAGGTTGTCGTAACGGCCGCCACCGGTGATTGAACCGATCTGGACATCGGCGGCCTTTACCTCGATGATGGTTCCGGTGTAGTAATTCAGTCCGCGTGCCAGCGACAGGTCAACCTCCACCTGGCATTTGTGTCCTAAGTCCTCGATTCCTCCAATCACCTCGCGCATCTCCTTGACACCGAGAGTCCCTGTCTCTGAATCCTTCAGTATACCCTCGATCAGATCGAGTTTCTCAGCGTTTGTGCCTGTCATTGTCAGGATGGGCTGCAGGATCTCGATTGCGTTCTCGGAGATGCCGTTGGAGCGGAGCTCCTCGTTGACGTTCTCCAGTCCGATCTTGTCGATCTTGTCGATTGCTACGGTTATGTCAACAAGTTTGTCGCTATGGCCTACGGTCTCGGCGATACCGGCCAGGATCTTGCGGTTGTTCACCTTGACGATGATGTTCACGCCGAGGTCGGCGAATACGGCATCGATCAGCGAGAGCAGCTCGATCTCGTTGTTGAGCGAGTCGGAACCGACCACGTCGGCGTCGCATTGGTAGAACTCGCGGTAACGGCCTTTCTGGGGACGGTCGGCACGCCATACGGGCTGGATCTGGTAGCGTTTGAATGGCATCTGCAGGTCGTTGCGGTGCTGGACCACGAAGCGGGCGAAAGGCACCGTCAGGTCGTAACGGAGTCCCTTCTCGCAGACTTTGTTTGTGAGTTTAACGACATTACGGCCAAGAAGCTCCTCGTCGCTGACGTCGCGCAGCCAGTCGCCGGAATTCAGGATCTTGAACAGCAGCTTGTCGCCCTCCTCGCCGTACTTGCCCATCAATGTGGACAGGTTTTCCATGGCGGGAGTTTCTATCTGTTTGTAGCCGAACAGTTTGAACTGTCGGCGGATTGTGTCGAAAATATAGTTTCTGCGAGCCATCTCCAATGCCGAGAAGTCGCGCGTTCCCTTGGGAATCGAAGGTTTCTGTGCCATGATTATTATCTTTTTCCCAAAATTACAAATAATTTATGTACTCACAAAACCTTATCCCCAAAAACAGCAAAATATCACGCATTCCGCAACGGTTTCTTCGCAGGTACACAAATTAATTTGCAATAATCAAAATAAATATCTATATTTGT
Organism: Bacteroidales bacterium; assembly: GCA_019416425.1. Classification (GTDB taxonomy): domain Bacteria; phylum Bacteroidota; class Bacteroidia; order Bacteroidales; family Muribaculaceae; genus Lepagella. Next base: position 2,186 of record DXXK01000015.1, on the reverse strand, counting down.
GTCGACTAAACTATTATACATTATGAACAGACTAACGCGAATCATCACTATAGCGGCATTACTGGCAATCTGCCACCTGCAGGGAACGGCGCAGAGCCTGGTAACACCACCGGCAGGCCTGCCTCAGGAGAAATGGGAACTGACTTATGATGACTACCGTGCCTTGATATACGATCATATCGATTTAACAGGGATCTTAGGCCACAACCAAGACCCGGACTATCCTATTATTCCAACCCGTGACGTTCTTGTAAAACTGAAAAGAGAGGTCCTATTGGTCCGGAACGGGAACGACGTGTATATAAAAGGCATATTCCAGGTGTATCCCAAAGCTTGGATAAAATGCAGGGTCGACGGAGACAAGGTGATAGTATCGAACAATCAGGCCATAGACATGAACGGTCCCATCTATTTCCACTGGGGTTCCGCATACCATGATACCTACGCCGTCAGGGAATATAAGGATAGTTATAAAAATGTGGATTTCACCAACTTCACATCCGGAGACAATCTGATTTTATTCACAATATCGGACAATGGCGATACGATTACCGCCCGCACGGCGCATACTGACTGGCTTGTGCCTGCCGAGGAGTTTCTCAAGCCTTCTTTCTGGTTTGACGGCGATGTGAAGGGAGACTGGGTATTCGGATGTGATTGGGGCGGATACCCGGATGTCGGATATATGGTCAATATGGTGTTCCGTAAAATCAAGGACAGTGGGAATTAAGTAAGAGATCAACTTAGTAGGAATCAATGTTTAGGCAGAATTAATGATCGATAAAACTATAAGAAATATGAGAGCGCTTTTACTATTGATATGTCTGACAGGAGTTCTGACAACGTTTACCCAATGTTCGACACAGGATCTGGAACCTACACCTGTGCCAGAAGCCACACCTAATCCAGAGCCGGAGCCTGAACCTGATCCAGAACCAAACCCTGACCCTGACGATCCCAACCATAATCCTATCGTTGAGACATGGGAGATGACTTACGACAATTGCAGGACAGTGGTGTATGGTTTCCACTATCCTCTTAACTTGGGACTATATGACCCACGCCTCTCGCTTTCCGAGGAATATAAGAATCTAACCCATACCGTTACCATTCGTTGGGTCGGCGACGAGTTTTCGATAAAAGGTATATTCCCGCAGTATCCGGAAACATGGATTAAAGGATCGGTTAAGGGAGATAAGGTGCATTTTGATTCCATGCAGCAGCTTGAATGGACCGGTGGAGAACAGATATATTTCCATAGCGGTGTGGTATCCTATAGGATGCAGAATGCCAATAGATCAATTACTGCACAAATGACCTTTAAGCCCTTGATAATACAGCAAGATACGGATTATGACTTTACCATATCCAAGGATAGGGAAACAATTGAGTCCTCCAATCACTATTATTCACCATTAGCAGGCGATGCATTCTGGCTCAGCAAAAGCAAAGAGCCCGAGATGGAATTCCATACGACATGGCAGAACGGCAAAGTTGAATGTATCCCCTTCCCGGATCCGAGCACATGCATGATGAACATGGTCTTCCGGAAAATCGGGACAGTCCATGAAGAAACGGGGCCAGCAGGTGCCGATTGATGATAAAATCATACAATCGAAGATGATATCAAGGGGCTGTGTTGTAATTAAGGTTTTACGACACAGCCTCTTTTTTGAAATTTGAATACCTATAATACCCCATCCAACTTCAATACCCGCAATGCTTCAAACCTGCAGGACAGTCTCTTGAAACATTGCAGATGTTGAAATTGGATTAAATATGACATAGCAAGATCTAAATCTGGTCATAACGAATCAGAATCATGCCTCCGGGTTTAAGACTGCGAGTGATGGATTCAGTTATCGCTATGTGAGGCACAACATCTGCTTCTTGCGACGCCGGAGCTGACGCTTGATATATGATTTCTACAGGGTTGCAACCCTTTATAAGCTGCAATGAGATGGTCTGGGCGTCGTATGGGTCGTGGCTCACTATGGCCAGATAGTTATTTGTCCCTTTCGACAACCAGGTTATGACGAATCCTTTCCCCTTGGCGGAGGCATTGGTTATGCAGCCTATAGAGGACGTCAGCCTCGTGGTCTCCTCGAACTCCCTTACCATAAGGGGGCCGTAGACATGCCTTGCTTCATGGAACCTGGCGTTCAGGAGTTCCTTGCCGTACGCCT
>DXXK01000014.1 GCA_019416425.1 Bacteroidales bacterium | reverse complement strand
GAAAAATAAATAAATAAATAACAACCAAAATGCAGAACAAAGGGTTCATAAGCACCATTGCAATTCTGCTGGTTTTGATATGCGCGTTTTACCTGAGTTTCTCGCTCGTGACCAGCCATTACGAGAAGAAGGCGCAGGAGTATGCCACGATGATGTCTAAAACCAGCGATGAGACGAGCGATGCCTACAAGCAAAGCCTGAAACAATTCAACGATTCGATCGACAAGGAGAAGGTCTATCTGTGGTACACGTACAATCAGGTACGCCAGATGGAGGTCGGGATGGGTCTGGACCTCAAGGGCGGCATGAATGTCGTGCTTGAGATTTCGATTCCCGACATGTTGCGTCAGTATGCCTCGGGCGAGGCCCAGCTGAAGCAGATCGACGAGGCCATCCGGAAGGCCGAGGGCTCCGGCGCCCGCAGCAACGAGAAGGACTTCATCAGCAAAGTGGCCGGTTACATCCAGCCCGGCGCGATGTCGGGTCTGTTTGTCCGCGAGGGCGAGTACCTGGGCCAGCTGAAGCGCGGAGCCAGCAACCAGGAGGTCGTCGAGGCACTGCAGAAGCAGGTCGACAGCCAGGTCGACGCTGCCTTCAACATCTTCCGTACCCGTATCGACCAGTTCGGCGTGGTATCGCCCAACATCCAGAAACTGCAGGACAAGAGCGGCCAGGTTCTCCTGGAGCTCCCCGGCGTCAAGGAGCCTGAGCGTGTCACCGAGTTGCTGAAGTCCAGCGCGAACCTGGAGTTCTTCGAGGTATATAATTATAATGAGATACAGAACGAGCTGGGCCGTCTGGCCCAGCTGATGGCCAACGACACCGTCCAGGCGCAGAACCTGTACGCCCTGCTGGGCGGCGCACAGCGTCCCGGATCGCCCATCGTGGGTATGGTGACTCCGCAGAACAAGGCTCTGGTTGACTCGCTGATGAACACCGAGGTGGCCAAGAAGACGCTGCCAGCCGACCTGACCCTGATGTGGGGTGTGAAACCTTACGAGAATCCGCGCGTCGACGCCAACGGCAAGGTTGTCAAGAAAGCCGACGGCACCGACATGACGGACCCGCTGTGGGAGCTCATCGCCCTGAAGGGCGAGGCTGTCCTGGAAGGCGACGCCGTGACCTCGGCCAGCTCCGAGTTCGACAACATGCAGGGCAACATGGTCAACATGAAGATGAGCGACCGTGGCGCCAAGGAGTGGGCGACGATTACCCGCAACAACCTGGGCCGCGCCATCGCCATCGTTCTGGACGAGCATGTATATTCGTTCCCGAACGTCAACAGCGAGATTACCGGCGGCTCCTCGCAGATCACCGGTAACTTCAGCCCGGAGGAGGCCAACGACCTGGCCAACGTGCTGAAGAGCGGAAAGATGTCGGCCAAGGTCAATGTCGTCAGCAACAACGTTATCGGCCCGAGTCTGGGTGCCGAGGCAATCCAGATGGGCTTCATCTCGTTCATCGTGGCCATCCTGCTGCTGATGGTGCTGATGGTGGCCTACTACGGCTGGATTCCCGGTCTGGTGGCCAATGTGGGCCTGTTCCTGAATCTGTTCTTCACGCTGGGTATCCTGGCGTCGTTCCAGGCCGTGCTGACGCTGTCCGGTATCGCCGGTATCGTGCTGGCCCTGGGTATGGCTGTGGATGCCAACGTACTTATCTTCGAGCGTACCAAGGAGGAGCTGCGCACGGGCAAGAAGCTGCGCCAGGCCATCCAGGAGGGTTACAGCAACGCCTTCTCGGCCATCTTCGACGGTAACCTCACCTCCGTCATCACCGGTGTGATCCTGCTGTTGTTCGGTTCGGGTCCCATCAAGGGCTTCGCCACCACTCTGATCATCGGTCTGGTGTGCTCGTTCTTCACCGCCGTGTTCCTGACGCGCATCGCGTTCGACCTGATCACCAAGAACGGCCGCAACGCCGGCATGACCTTCACGACCCGTCTGAGCCGCAACTTCCTGCAGAATCCCAAGATCAACTTCCTGGGTCAGTGGAAGGTGGCTTCCGCCGTATGGCTGTTCCTGATTGTGATCGGCATCGCCAGCCTGGTGTTCCGCGGAATGAACCAGGGTATCGACTTCTCGGGTGGCCGCAACTACGTGGTCCAGTTCGAGAAGGATGTTGACCGTCAGGCCGTCCAGGACCGTCTGTCCGACCTGTTCCAGCAGAAGGCCAACGACAAGACCGTCAGCACCATGGCCATCACCATCGACGACCCCTCCAAGCTGCGTATCTCCACCAGCTACAAGATCAGCGACGAGACCGAGGGCATCGAGCAGGAGATCGCCGACATCCTCTACGAGGGTCTGCAGCCTGAGCTGACCGTCAACGGCAAGGTGATGCCGCGCGACGCGTTCGCCGTGGCCGACGAGGCCCACGGTATCATTTCCGTACAGAAGGTCGGTCCTTCGGTGGCCGACGACATGAAGCGTGACGCCTTCTGGGCCGTCGGTATCGCCGTTGTATGTATGTTCCTGTACATCCTGCTGCGTTTCCGCAACATCGCCTTCTCGGTCGGCGCTGTCGCAGCCGTTGCCCTGACCTCGTTCCTGATCATCGGATTCTACTCCATCTGCTGGGGATTCCTGCCATTCTCAATGGAGGTTGACCAGTCGTTCATCGCCGCCGTGCTGACCATCATCGGTTACCAGATCAACGATACCGTGGTGGTATTTGACCGTGTGCGCGAGATGATGGGCCTGTATCCCAAGGAGGACCGCTACAAGACTTTCAACAAGTCGTTGAACCAGACGCTGGCACGTACCATCATGACGTCGTTCTCGACGCTGCTGGTGCTGCTGTGTATCTTCTTCCTGGGCGGTGACACGATTCGTTCGTTCACATTCGCCATGATCTTCGGTGTTGTGGTCGGAACATTCTGCTCGCTGTACTGCGCGGCTCCGATCGCCTACAACATCATGAAGCGCAACAGCAGGAAGAACCAGGCCGAGACTGCCGACGGCAAACCTGTGCTGCAGGGCAACCGCCGCTTCCAGTGATTTGATACGCGAATGATGCAATACTGATAAGCCGTATGATATAATTGAATCTAATTTTTAGTGTTACTGTAGAGGGGCGTTCTCGTGAGAGACCGCCCTTTTTTGTTTTGTCTCAGGATGTTAAAAAAACTAACAGGCCGAACCAAAGGTGCGGAATCGCGGTTGTTAAGGTATAAAGTGAAGAATCAGCTATGGGTAGAAGGATTGCAGCCATATTTACAGTTCTGATGTTGGCGACCGGTGGCTTCAGTGTCACGGCGGCGACATTCGCAGACATGAAACTGGCTGAGGTCAGCGCCCTGCTGGCGAGCGCACCCGAAGGCGCAAGCACCGCCCCCTCCGCGAAGGAGGGTGTGGCACCGGGTTCCGGCTTCCCGACAGGATATGTTGCCGTCAACGCCCATGACCTGATGACAAAGGTCTACGGTTTCATACAGGACGGCTGCACCCGTGCGGACTGCATAGCCGGAGCCCGTAAGACCGTGAACCTGACGCCAGACACGGAAGGCTCGGACCTGTGGCTCGACTCGGCCGACGGATACCGCCTGAGTTACGACGGCATGGCTCCGGACGTGTCGGCCATGGCCCGTATGGCCCTCGACAGCGATTCCGTCCGGGAATACTGCTTCTTCTTCCTGTTCCCGTACCCCGGGGACAAGCGCAAGGAGGATGCCACGCGCTCGCAGGCCGACTTCAGCGGCGCGTTGCTGCAGGAGATGGCCGACATGGAGATGCCTCTCGGTGCCGACGCCAACACCGACGACCTGTTCGATGTTGAGGGCGCCTACCAGGGGAGGCAGGTGAACGTCAGGTTGCTCGATGACCTCGACTACGAGCGCTATATCCTGATGCTGGCTGTCAGGAGATGAGATATCGTGCTGCCGACAGTCAGGGCAGACACCATATACTTGCGTTAACATTTTTGCAGATTGTTAATTAACATTATTTTGCACCCGCGGTATAAAATACGCGGGTGTTTTTTGCCGTTATACACTCACCAAATGCAAAAGCGAGTAATAATCAATAACAATATATAAATAACACTAAGCAGCAATAGTTTCTCCAGACATCGATACGGATATGGAAAGGTGACCGGTAAAGCCGCCCGGCAACGCTTGTTATAATACGGACGTGTGGGGCGAGTTTGACAGGACACAGGAAACGTAACTTTTTCATGACACTATACGCCTTGATCTAAACCTGTCAGAGGAAAACATTATTGTCTAAATTTTGGGTTATATACATTAGTAATTTCTATCGTCTGCGAGGCCGAGGCCAAGCAGGAATTGAGTCGGTCCTCGTGAGAGAATCGGCTCTTTTTGCTTTGGTGCTGAAGGGCTGCATAAGTCTTTCCTGGAGAAAAAATGAGTGATGGGCGGTTATTTTTGCCGAAATATTTCCGTAATTGTGGAAAGTTGTGTAAATTTGCAAACTAACTGTGCCGTGGAGCGCAGCGACGCCGCTGAGGGCCTGCGGACCACCAGCCGGAGGCAAGTATAACCTAAAGACAGGAAATATTAATAAAAATCAAATAAATCAGAACTTCTATGTGGTTATCAAACTCATCCGTAGGACGTAAGTTTGTGATGGCCCTGACGGGCGCATTCCTGATCGTCTTCGTAACCTTCCACTGTCTGATGAATGCCGTGGCAATCTTCTGGCCGGCGGCCTACAACTCGGTATGCGAGTTTCTGGGCGCCAACTGGTACGCTCTTGTCGGCACAGTAGTCATCGCAGTGTTCGTAGTGCTCCACATTCTGCTGGCGTCGGTGCTGACAATCCAGAACCAGAAGGCCCGCGGCAATGTGAAATATTCAGTCTCCAAGCGCCCTGCGGGCGTGGAGTGGTCCAGCCGCAACATGTATGTGCTGGGCGTAGTGATCCTGGCGTTCCTGGCGGTACACCTGATCCAGTTCTGGGCCAAGATGCAGCTTGCTGAGGTAGTGGGCGATGAAGGCGCCATTCCTCCGGCAGCCGGCACCCTGTTCCTGCAGGAGGCCTTCGCGCAGCCCTGGACCCTGGTGGTATATGCCATCGGTTTCGTGGCGCTGTGGTTCCACCTGACCCACGGATTCTGGTCCATGTTCCAGTCCATCGGCTGGAACAACACCGTCTGGATGGGCCGTCTGAAATGCATCGGCAACTGGTGGGTGACAATCGTCTGCGTACTGTTCCTGGCCGAGGGTGTCATGTTCACCGTCCGTGCCAATGAGAAATACTATCTGACCAACGACGAGCTCCGCGCACAGTACAAGGACATGCTCGTCCCGATGGTCGAGAAGGACTTCGGTCCCGAAGGCACCCAGCTGGCCATGAACATCAAGATGAGCCCTTACCAGGCCGTATCAAACGGTATCCGTCAGATGGCGCAGCAGATGAACAGCCAGCTCGAGCAGATGAACAGCCCCGAGGGCAAGGAGTACATGAAGGGTAATCCCGACGCCGCCGAGCAGCTGGATAACCTCACCAAGCAGGCCAAGTGTCTGGAGCGTGCCGCCAAGCTGTTCGACTACCTCGAATCCGCCGATAACAAACCTGAATTCACCGTACCTGGCACTCCAGGACAACCGTACTAAGCGATATGGATTTAACAAAGAACATCAAAGTAATGGCCCCTGCGGATTCCAAGATTCCCGAGGGACCGGTCGCTGAAAAGTGGACTAACTATAAGGCGCATCAGAAGCTTGTGAATCCCGCGAACAAGCGTCGTCTGGACATCATAGTCGTGGGTACGGGTCTGGCCGGAGCGTCGGCCGCCTCGACGCTGGCCGAGCTGGGCTTCAACGTATTGAACTTCTGCATCCAGGATTCGCCCCGCCGCGCGCACTCCATCGCCGCGCAGGGTGGTATCAACGCAGCCAAGAACTACCAGAACGACGGCGACTCGGTCTACCGTCTGTTCTACGATACCGTCAAGGGCGGTGACTACCGTGCACGCGAGGCCAACGTATACCGTCTGGCCGAGGTATCGAACAACATCATCGACCAGTGCGTGGCACAGGGCGTTCCCTTCGCACGCGAGTACGGCGGCCTGCTGGCCAACCGTTCGTTCGGCGGCGCCCAGGTGTCCCGTACGTTCTACGCCAAGGGTCAGACCGGTCAGCAGCTGCTGCTGGGCGCCTACTCCAGCCTGAACCGTCAGATCAACGCCGGCAAGGTGCAGAGCTTCAACCGCTACGAGATGCACGAGCTGGTGCTGGTCAAGGACAAGGACGGTGTGGAGCGTGCACGCGGCATCATCGCCAAGAACCTGGTAACAGGTAAGTTCGAGCGCTTCGCCGCCCACGCCGTGGTACTGGCCACCGGCGGTTACGGCAACACCTACTTCCTGTCCACCAACGCAATGGGCTGCAACTGCTCGGGCGCCATGGCCTGCTACCGCAAGGGCGCTTACTTCGCCAACCCGGCCTACGTGCAGATCCACCCCACCTGTATCCCCGTTCACGGCGACAAGCAGTCCAAGCTGACCCTGATGTCGGAGTCGCTGCGTAACGACGGCCGCATCTGGGTTCCGAAGGATATCGAGGACGCCAAGAAGCTGCAGAGCGGCGAGATCACCGGCGCCGACATACCCGAGGACCGTCGCGACTACTATCTGGAGCGCCGCTACCCGGCATTCGGTAACCTGGTGCCGCGTGACGTGGCCTCGCGTGCCGCCAAGGAGCGCTGCGACGCCGGATACGGCGTGAACAACACCGGCCTGGCCGTGTTCCTGGACTTCTCCGAGGCCATCAACCGTCTGGGCATCGACGTTGTCCGTCAGCGTTACGGCAACCTGTTCGACATGTACGAGGAGATCACCGACGTCAATCCCGGCCAGCTGGCCAGGGAGATCGACGGCGTGAAGTACTACAACCCGATGATGATCTACCCTGCCATCCACTACACCATGGGCGGCCTCTGGGTTGACTACGAGCTGCAGACCTCCATCAAGGGCCTGTTCGCCATCGGCGAGTGCAACTTCTCCGACCACGGCGCCAACCGTCTGGGCGCCTCAGCCCTGATGCAGGGTCTGGCCGACGGTTACTTCGTGCTGCCCTACACCATCCAGAACTACCTGAGCGACCAGATCACCGTTCCTCATTTCAAGACCGACACCCCCGAGTTCGAGGCCGCACAGCGCAAGTGCGAGGAGGAGGAGCAGAAGCTGATGGACATCAAGGGTCACCGTTCGGTCGACTCGATCCACAAGGAGCTGGGCCACATCATGTGGGAGTACGTGGGCATGGCCCGCGACAAGGCAGGACTGGAGAAGGCCATCGCCGAGCTGTCGAAGCTGCGCGAGACGTTCGAGAAGGACCTGTTCGTACCCGGCACCTGCGGCGAGGGCATGAACGTAGAGCTTGACAAGGCGTTCCGTCTGCGCGACTTCATTACGATGGGCGAGCTGATCGCTTACGACGCGCTGAACCGCAACGAGTCCTGCGGCGGCCACTTCCGTACGGAGTACCAGACCGAGGAGGGCGAGGCCAAGCGTGACGACAAGGACTACTTCTACGTGGCCTGCTGGGCTTACGAAGGCGCCGACACAACGGCACCCGAGCTCATCAAGGAGCCTCTGGAATATGAAGCAATCAAGGTACAGACCCGTAACTATAAGTCATAAAAGAAGATGGAAGACAAAATAATGAAAGTTAACCTTAGGGTCTGGCGTCAGCGCGGACCCAAGGAACCGGGACAGTTCGTTGTCTACAACAATGTGGAGACGACTCCCGACACATCGTTCCTGGAGACGCTCGACATCCTGAACGAGATGCTGATCGAGAAGGGCGAGGAGCCCATCGTGTTCGACCATGACTGCCGCGAGGGCATCTGCGGCATGTGCTCGCTCTACATCAACGGACATCCCCACGGCCCGGCCACGGGTGCGACGACCTGCCAGCTGTACATGCGTCGTTTCGCCAACGGCGAGACCATCACGGTTGAGCCCTGGCGTTCGGCCGCATTCCCGGTGATCAAGGACCTGATGGTGGACCGCAATGCGTTCGACAAGATCCAGCAGGCCGGCGGTTACGTATCGTTCAACTGCGGGGGCGCCCAGGACGCCAACGACCTGCCCATCTCCAAGGTTCAGGCCGACGAGGCCATGGACTCCGCCAGCTGCATCGGATGCGGCGCCTGCGTGGCGGCCTGCAAGAACGGCTCCGCCATGCTGTTTGTATCGGCCAAGATATCCCAGCTGTCGCGTCTGCCCCAGGGCGCGGTCGAGAAGTACCGCCGCGCCAAGGCTATGGTGGCCAAGATGGACGAGCTCGGGTTCGGTAACTGCACCAACACCGGCGCATGTAGCGCCGAGTGCCCCAAGAACATCAAGATGGCCAACATCGCCCGCATGAACCGCGAGTTCATCGCCGCCAAGTGCAGCGAGTGATAGACTCCGGTTGAACCGCACATACCGGAGGCAGCTCTCCGTGCATCCGAAATATAGCACGGCACATATCCGTTAATTACGGGTATGTGCCGTGTCATTTTTGGCCGTTGCTGCCCTTGTTTTGTATTTTTGATAACTATTTTTCGGATATGGATGTGGTTTTTTCGCGATTATTAAAATTTTTTAACAAAATGATAAAATTTTTATGATATTGACAAAAAAAAGATTATCTTTGCGTCAATTCTATGCCAATAATGACTTAGTTATGAATAAACACTTACTCACTACAGCCCTGGTAGCGGCTGCACTGTGTGGTGCACAGGCACTGATGGCCGTACCGGCCAAGCCGGGAGTGATGCGCGTCGGCACCGCTGACGGACGCGAGTTGAACGTACGGCTTGTGGGCGATGAATTCTTCCACCAGTATTTCACCGAAGATGGCTATCCCTTGATGGAGAAGGACGGCAACTTCTACTACTGCGACTACAACGCCGCCGGGGAATTGATTGCGTCGGGCATCAAGGCCCAGGACAAATCCATGCGCGACGCGTCGGCCGGTCAGTTCCTGAGCAGTGTTGACCTTGACGGTGTGGAGGGCCGCGTCCGCGCCTACGCGCAGAAGTTCCAGCGCCGCGACATGGTCGGTGACCTCAAGATGGACCGCCCCGCCAAGGCTTCCGATCAGGATGAGCCGGAAGGGCCTCCCTTCGATCGCGGCTACGGTCTGTTCCCGGACCTCCGCTTCCCCGCCTACGGCCATCAGAAGGCCATCGTCATCCTGGTGGAGTACCAGGACACCAAGTTCAAGCTCAGCGATCCTCATGACTACTTCAGCCGCATGCTGAACCAGACCGGCTTCAACGACTACGGCGGCACGGGCTGCGCCAAGGAGTACTTCGAGCTGAACTCCGGCGGCAACTTCGTGTGCGATTTCGATGTCTACGGTCCCATCACCCTGAGCCATAACATGGCGTGGTACGGCGGCAACGGCTACGGCGGCGACGACCAGCGTCCCGGCGATATGGTCAAGGAGGCCTGCGACCAGCTGGACGACGAGATTGACTTCACCGAGTACGACCGTAACCACGACGGCGTGGTGGACAACGTGTTCATCTTCTACGCCGGCCGCGGCGAGGCATCGGGCGGCTCGGCCGATACCGTATGGCCCCACTCCTGGAACATGGCCAGCGCAGGATATCCCAACCTTTACTACGACGGCGTCCGTGTCTACACTTACGGATGCAGCAACGAGTGGGAGAACGGACGTCCCGACGGTGTCGGCACGTTCATCCACGAGTTCAGCCACGTGATGGGACTGCCCGACCTGTACGCCACGCGCTACACCAGCTCCTTCACCCCCGGAGCGTGGAGCGCGCTTGACTACGGTCCCTACAACAACGACGGCATGACGCCCCCGCTGTACAGTGCCTTCGAGCGTTATGCGCTTGGATGGATGGCACCGCGCGAGATGTCGGATCCCGCCAACGCAATGCTCCCCCCCATCTCCGAGAATGTGGCCGGAGTGATCCGGACTCCGAAGGACACCGAGTTCTTCCTGGTGGAGAACCGCCAGAAGACAGGCTGGGACACATACATCCCCGGCCACGGCATGCTGGTATGGCATGTGGACTACAATGAGTCGGTATGGAACCGCAACGAGGTGAACAACACCCCCAGCCACCAGTATGTGGATATAGAGGAGGCCGACGGCACGCAGAGCGATGGCTCGCGCGCGGGCGACGCATTCCCGGGCACCTCCAACAAGACAGAGTTCACCGCCAGCACCAATCCGGCGATGAAGACATGGAACGGTACCGCTATCGATGTGCCGTTGACCGATATCGCCGAGAACGGCGGCAACATCACCTTCAAGATCAATGGCGGCGGCGAGGTGGAAGGCACCCAGGCAACTGCTGCGACTGCCCTGCACCCCTACGGATTCACCGCCAACTGGAGGAAAGCCGGCAACAACGACCACCTGCTGACCGTATACACCAAGAACGGCGGCAAAAACCACAATGTCGAGGGCTACGCCATGCTGAATGTCGGCAAGGTGTCGAGCTATAAGGTGACGGATCTGAAGCCGGGCACCACCTATTATTATACAGTCAGTGTCATGGATGGATGGAATGTCTCGGGTGAGTCCAACGAGATCGAGGTCAAGGTTCCGGCCCTGACCATCGAGGCCTACGCCGCTGTCGCCACCGAGGCGAGTGACGTCACCGAGGAGGGTTTCACCGCCAACTGGGAGAGCCTGGCCGACGCATCGGACTATTCCCTGTATGTCTACACCAAGAAGGCGGGTGACAGGAAGAGCATAAGCTGCGACTTCACCGACGGAGTCAAGGAACTTCCGGAAGGCTGGAGCTCAACAAGTACCAACAGCTACGGCATGGCGTCCTACTGCGGCGCGGCCATTCCTTCGCTGCGAATGGTGAAGAGCGGCGACAACGTGACCACCGGCGAGTACGCCGACGGTGTTGTCGGCCTGCAGTTCTGGTGCCGCGGCAGCAACACCGGCGACAAGGACCAGGTCCGCGTCTATGGCTTCTGCAACAACAAGTGGACTGAGATCTTCAGCGACAACATCCCCCGCATCAAGGGAGGCAAGACCATTACGGTGGAGGATATTCCCGCCGGCACCACCAGTGTGCGCATCGACTTCATCCGCACGGGCGCCAGCGGCTCCATGGCCCTGGACGACATCGTGCTGACCTACAACGGCGACGGCAAGCCTGTATATCTGTCCGGCTTCAACGGCAAGAAGGTCGGCAATGTCACCAGCTGCAAGATCGATGGCCTGAAGGCCGGCACTCCTTATTATTATAAGGTGCAGGGCATAGACGGCAACCTGTACTCACAGCTCAGCAACGAGATCAGCGTCACCACGCAGGGCGGCCAGTCCGGCATCGAGTCCGTAGGCTCCGAGGCACCTGCCTTCCGCATCGCAGGCCGAACGGTCTATGCGGGCGACAATCTGGTAACGGTATATGACCTGACGGGCTCCACGGTAGCCGAAGGCATGGGCGAGCTGAAGCTGCCGGCTGCCGGCTGCTACATCGTGACCGAGCGCGCCACAGGCAAGGTCGTGAAGGTGATGGTTAAGTAAATACACCTCCGGAGCGCCCCGGGCTGCTCTGATGTAAGCTAAGGGTGTGCCGACCGGGTCGGCACACCCTTGACAATTCGCCCGGTGGGTGCAACGGATAGCCTTTAGTAAAAAAGTTCACTCTTTTTGGCCTGACAATATGTTAAATATTGAACCTGATGCGTCTGAAAGGATAAAAAAATACAAGAATGTTATAAAATCAAAAAAATATTTTGTATCTTTGCAGGCGAAAGTAACGTCAAGTCGACACAGGACGCTTTAAGCGCTCGTCAATATAAACCAAGGTGCCGTTGCATTGATTTCGGCGGTATCGGATAGCCATTAAGAAATCAACTTATAAATTACGAACAGAACACACATACATAAAGCTGCATAGTACTTTAGGAGTAAGCCTGAAATCATGAGGATTTTTCAGTTTCCCTTAGGGTATTAGAATGAAAGAGAGAGCAACAAAATAAATTAATGTTTAATTAACTGACGTAAGTATGAGAAAACTGACTATGTTAGGACTTTCGCTGTTGCTGAGCGTCGGTGCATACGCAGCTCCGCAGGCCGTCACGGCTGCGAAGGCAAGTGCATTCGACAAGGCAAACGCGGAGGTTTTCAAAGCCAAGGGTCTCGAGTCCGCACGGACTCGTCAGGCAGAGACTCGTGGTTTCGTGGTTCAGAAGAACTACGTGACCCGTCCTGTCACTAAGATTAAGAAGGCGCCCGCCAAGGCAGCGGTTACTACCGACAAGATTTATGCCGGTATGATTTATCCGCAGGCTCTGCTGGGTGCCGGTAAGCTGAATGTGGCTACCGGTACCTACACTCCCATTGTCAAGGGTGCGGTCGGTGTCCACAACATCGGTGTCAACGCCGACTTGAACGAGCTGTACGCAATTATGTACAACCAGTCATCGAGCGGTGTGAGCAGCATTTCGGTCGGAGTCTATGACCTGACCACCGGTGCTGTCAAGAAAAGCCGTTCGGTTGGCTCGCAGGAGGAGTTCGATCCGTTCATCCAGCGCGGCGCCTATGTGCCCGAGGAGAACGCTTTCTTCGGTTTCTGTAACAAGGGATGGGCCAAGCTGGACTGCTCCACTCTGGAGTCCACCGTGCTGAAGGAGTATGCCAACCTTTCCGACGTGATCTTCTCCAACTTCACGTTCAACAGCAAGACCCAGACCATCGATGCCGTAAAGATCAAGCCCAGCGGCACCAGCGAGCTGTACACTGTCGACGTCAACACCGGTGCGGCCACCAAGAAGGCCGACATCAACGTTACCAGCCAGTACATCGGCGGTTTCGGCTATGACTACAGCAGCGACAGCTATCTGTACAACCCGAACGATGACGCGACATCGTCCATCGTATCGATCGATGCCAACACCTACGCCGTAACCGATCTGTGTGAGATTCCCGGCGCTCCCGAGACCGCATGCCTCTACATCGACGAGCAGAAGCCTGCCGATCCTCTGGCACCCGTAGCTCCCCAGTTCATCGGCGCTTCCTTCCCGACCAACCAGACAACCGGTCAGGTAACGTTCCAGATGCCTGTCATGACCGCAGGCGCCACCGCGATTGCCGGTAGCACCAAGCTGACCTATGTGATCAGCGCCAACGGCAGCCAGATCGCCACGGGTACGGCCACTCCCGGTCAGAATGTAGTGGTCAACGCCATCGACATGACCCCCGGTATGGTTACCTTCACCTGCACCGCCGCTATCGGCTCGCATGTGTCGAAGGCTGCCACCGCCGACGTTTACGTAGGTGACGACACCCCCAGCACTCCGCGCAACGTCAAGCTGACATACCAGACCGTTACCTGGAACGCCGTTACGACCGGTGCCCATGGCGGTTATGTCAATCCCGATGCAATCACCTACACCGTGACT
Source organism: Bacteroidales bacterium (assembly GCA_019416425.1). Taxonomy (GTDB): domain Bacteria; phylum Bacteroidota; class Bacteroidia; order Bacteroidales; family Muribaculaceae; genus Lepagella. The sequence continues at coordinate 23,431 of DXXK01000014.1, read as the reverse complement.
CTGAACGGCAAGGTTATCGCCGAGGGCATCAAGGCCACAAGCTGCGCCACCAACATTCCTCTGAACGCCGAGCTGTCGAACTACGTGGCTCAGGTTACCGCCAGCTACGCCGGACTGGTTTCCGCTCCCGGAAGCTCCAACCAGATCCTGTTCGGCCAGGCTTACTCCGAGCCCGTCGAGTTCGCACCCACCGAGGAGCAGGCCGACCTGTTCACAATCGTAAACAACAACAACGATACCAAGACCTGGGCATTCTACGCCGGTACTGACTACACCGCGTTCCGTTATGCCTACAACGCAAGCAAGGCTGCCGACGACTATCTGTTCCTGCCTCCGGTTAACGTTCAGGACATCGAGTCGCTCCATGAGTTCCAGATGGACTACTGGACTCAGTCAGCATCCTATCCCGAGAAGTTCGAGGTTTACATCGGTCGCGAGAACACCGTTGACGGCCTGATCAAGGTCGTTGATGAGGTTGAGGCCAAGAATACAAGCTCGAACAAGCTGACGCTGAAGAAGTACCTCGAGTTCCCCGAGACGGGCAAGTGGTACATCGCCGTACGCGCATGCTCGGCCAAGAACATGTACTATCTCTATGTCAACAACTTCAAGCTGAGTGTATCGCCCGCCAAGATCATCGGTCCCGCCGCCATCACCGACGTGGTTGCCGTTCCCGGCGAGAAGGGTGCCCTGAACGCTACCGTAAGCTTCAAGCTGCCTACTGTCGACAACGCCGGCAACGCCCTGAAGGGTGACGTAACGGCTACGCTTGAGTCTCTGGTTGACCTGAAGACCGTGACCGGCAAGCCCGGTGCCGCACAGAAGGTTACCCTGCTCACCGTACAGGGTGACAATGATATCGAGGTCAACGTAAGCAACAACAATATCCTGGGTATGCCCACCATCGTGCCTGTCTACACAGGTGTCGACCTGCTGGGTCCTGTCACCGACATGCGTATTGACGGTACCGAGAGCAACCTTGGCATCGCCGGTAGCTACAAGGCTCCCGTCGAGGGCGCCAACGGCGGCTACATCGACCGCACAGGCATCGATTACTCGCTGTGGCGGAAGGTTCAGGTAGGTGAGTTCTTGGGTATTCCTATCTATGCAGACCAGAAGATCGGCGAGATCGGCAAGGACGTAATGTCGTTCCAGACCGAGAACATGCTGCCCGATGGCACGCCTATGGCATCCTTCCAGCTTGGTGTGGCCGGTACGAACGCCGCCGGTACGGGTGTCATCCTGTACAGCAGCACAGTACTGGGTACTCCCTACAACCTGCCCATGCTGGAGGACTTCACCAAGGGTTCGATGACCTACACTCCGATCATGCTGAACACTCAGGGCGGTATGAAGCAGTCCTATCTGGGTCAGGCCGGACTGGAGAAGCTTGATCCCAACTTCGCTACCGTAAACGCAGCTGTTGTCGGCCAGTGCGCTACCGCCGGTTACGGTTACTGGTTCCTGCCGAAGTTCTCGACCTTAGGCAAGGACAAGGTTGCCTTCAAGATGAATTACTATGTAGGCGGCTGCAAGAACGTCAAGATCTACGCCGAGTCCTACGATATCCCGCGCACCGAGATCATGGACGTCAACACTGTCCTGGGTCTGGCCGAGGGTTATCAGGATCTGATCATCGACCTGCCCGCCCAGTTCCAGAACAAGGCATGGGTTTCCATCACTCTCTACACCGAGTTCAGCGCCGAGCAGAAGTACTTCGTATGGCAGAGCTACGATGTGGTGAACATGGTTCAGAAGGATATGGTAGCACTGGACATCACCGCTCCGAAGAAGGTTGCCACAGGCGCCGACTATAAGGTAGGTGTGACAGTTGCCAACTATGGTATCACCGATGCAGCCGGCTACACTGTCGAGCTGTACGCCAACGAGGAGAAGGTTGCCGAGAAGACCTGCGGCGAGCTTGCTTCCTACGCTGAGAACTCCGTTGAGTTCGATCTCTCTATGTCGCCCGTAGCCGACGAGCCCATCGCTTACTACGCAGTGGTTAAGCAGGAGGGTGACGCTGACACCGCCAACGACAAGACCGCTACCGTCGAGGTATCGCCCAAGGCAAGCATGCTGCCCGGTGCCACCGCACTGACCGCTGGCAACAGCGAGGGTGCCGTAGCCCTGACATGGGACGAGCCCGATATGGAGAACATCACTCCCGAGCCTGTCACCGATGACTTCGAGGATGCCGACGCATTCGCAGCCGAGTATGGCGACTGGGTATTCGTAGACGTTGACGAAAGCGCGGTTGGTGGCTTCCAGGGTACAGATATCCCGGGTATCACTCCCGGTGAGACCAAGGGTAGCTTCTGGATCTGGGATCAGAGCCAGCTCGGCAACCAGACCTTCGAGGCCCACAGCGGCACCAAGTATCTGTTCTCCCTGTTCAATTACGACGGCCAGACTCCGTCCGACGACTGGGCGATCTCGCCCGAGCTGGCCGGTGTTGAGCAGACCATCGAGTTCTATGCCAAGAGCTACAGCGCTGACTATCCCGAGACAATCGAGGTATGGTACAGCACAGGCAGCACCGATCCCAAGGACTTCATCAAGATCGAGGATGCAGGTGGTGTAAATATCTCCGCTGAGTGGACTCTGTTCGAGGCCTTCGTTCCGGAGGGTGCCAAGCGCTTCGCTATCCGCAGCTGTGCAGACAACGCCTTCATGCTGATGATTGACGATGTAACCTACATCCCCGCCGGCGGTGTTACGGGTGACCTGACTCTGAAGGGTTACAATGTATACCGTGACGGTGTCAAGATCAACGACGCTCTGGTTGAGGAGACAGCTTACGCCGACAGCAACGTAACAGAGGGTACCGAGTACACCTACGTTGTAGTTGCCATCTTCGAAGAGGGTGACGGCAAGATGTCGAACAAGGCTACCATCAAGTACCAGACCAGCGGTCTGAACGGCATTGAGGGTGGCAAGCTGGTAGCAGCCGGCAAGGGTGAGATCGTTATCAAGGGCTTCGAGGGTGAGAAGGTTCTCATCTCGACGGCCGACGGTAAGGTGATCGCCAACGGTGTTGCCGCCGCAACCGAGACAGTAAATGTTCCCGCCGGAATCTACGTTGTAAAGGCCGGTAAGAACAGCGTCAAGGTAGTGGTTCGCTAATCACAATCCCGACATACAATAACGAAGGAGGCGCCATAGGCGCCTCCTTTTTTTACTCAGGGTGTGGGGGTAGTGGGGGTAGTGGGAGTGTAGCCCATAATACCCATAATTCCCATAACTCCCATAATTCCCATCACACCCATTGAAAAGTTAAGGGGCCGAGACGCATCCGCGTCCCGGCCCCTTGTGGGTTGGTTTGAAGGTCTGACCGGGGTCAGCCTTAGGGTTGTGGAGATTAGCCGTTAACCTTCTTCATGTGTGCGATCAGGTCCAGAACCTTGTTGGAGTAACCGATCTCGTTGTCGTACCAGCTGATGACCTTGACGAACTTGTCGGTCAGGTAAACGCCGGCGTTGGCGTCGAAGATGGAGGTCAGGGGGCAGCCCAGGAAGTCGGAGCTTACTACGGCGTCCTCGGTGTATCCGAGCACACCCTTCAGGTAGGTCTCGGAAGCTTCCTTCATGGCGGCGCAGATGTCCTCCTTGGTAGCGGGCTTCTCAAGGTTGCAGGTCAGGTCCACAACGGAAACATCCAGAGTGGGGACACGCATGGAGATACCGGTCAGCTTGCCGTTCAGCTCGGGGATGACCTTGCCGACAGCCTTGGCGGCGCCAGTGGAGCTGGGGATGATGTTGCCGCTGGCGGCACGGCCACCACGCCAGTCCTTCATCGAAGGACCGTCAACGGTCTTCTGCGTTGCGGTTGTGGAGTGAACGGTGGTCATCAGACCCTCGACGATACCGAACTTGTCGTTCAGGACCTTGGCGATGGGGGCGAGACAGTTGGTGGTGCAGGAAGCGTTCGAAACGAACTGCTGGCCGGCATAGGTGTTCTCGTTAACGCCGCATACGAACATGGGAGTGGCGTCCTTGGAGGGAGCGGACATAACGACGTACTTTGCGCCGGCCTCGATGTGGGCCTGAGCCTTCTCCTGGGTCAGGAACAGACCGGTGGACTCAACAACGTACTCGGCCTCGACAGCACCCCAGTTGATCTCCTTCGGGTCGCGGCATGCGGTAACGCGGATGCGCTTGCCGTTGACGATCAGCTCGCTCTTCTCGACGTCGGCCTCTACGGTGCCGTCGAAACGGCCGTGCATTGTGTCATACTTCAGCATGTATGCCATGTAGTCAACAGGAAGCAGGTCGTTGATTGCTACAACCTCAATGTCGTCGCGCTTTGTGCTGGCGCGGAATACGAATCGACCGATACGGCCGAAACCGTTAATACCAATCTTTGTCATTTCGTTGGTTTTTATGAAATTTGGGTTTGTCTATTGTTTATAAAGCTTTAAGTCTATATGGGTTCTGTTTCAGATTGCAAATTTAAGAAATTTTTCGCAATTTTGCGAGAAGTTTTGTTAATAATTGTGAGGATGCGTCAAATATTGGCAATTCTTGACTAATCAAGGGGCAATGGGGATACGCACTGTCCCGCAACGGTTATGGAAAGGTACAAACAAAAATATTTATTTATGGGAAAATTTATCGAGGATTTCAAGCAGTTCGCCTTGAAGGGGAATGTGATAGACATGGCTGTCGGCGTGATTGTCGGCGGTGCGTTCGGCAAGATCGTCAGCTCGCTTGTGGATGACATCATCATGCCGTGCATCAGCGTGATCACCGGCAACACGGGCTTCGAGAACATGAAGTACATCATCCATCATGCGGAGCCGGCCGATGCGGCCGCAGGCAAAGCCGCGATCGAGGAGGTGGCCATCAACTACGGCATGTTCATCCAGAACATCGTTGACTTCATCATCATCGCCCTGTCGATCTTCATCGCGCTGCGCGTCACCGTGAAGTTCATGAAGAAGGAGAAGGAGGCCGAGGCAGCGCCTGCACCGGCACCGGAGCCCACGGCCGAGGAGAAGCTGCTGACGGAGATCCGCGACCTGCTCAAGTCGCAGGAGAAGTAGTGACCATCGCCTCGGTGATGTCGAGAGCGCGGCTGACCGATGTGACGTCGGAGATGACGATGATGTTACGGTCGCCCGCAGTACGGAATTGCGTGCCTTTGGGATTGCGCTGGATCCAGTCCAGCACGCGCCCGAAGGCACGGCTTTGATAATAGGCCTTGTTCTCGGCGCCCACCAGGTAGACGCGCATCTGGCCGTTCTTGAGCACCACGCGCTCCATGCCGAGCTTCTTGGCGGCGAAGCGCAGCAGCACCACCTTGACCAGCTCCTCGCTGACATGGGGGATTTCGCCGAAACGGTCGCGCAGCTCGGCGCGGAACTGCTCCACCTGCTCGGGGCGCTCCATGTTGTCCAGCTGACGGTACAGCGAGATGCGCTCGCTCTCCTGCGGGACGTATTCCGGCGGGAGACGCAGCTCCAGGTCGCTGTCGATGGTCACGTCCGTGACGTATTCGCCGTCGGCCACGGTGGCGTCGGTAACATCCTGGAACTCGTCGCCGAATTCCTCGGTCTTAAGTTCCTTGACGGACTCGCGCAGGATCTGCTGGTAGGCCTCGTAGCCCAGGTCGGCGATGAATCCCGACTGCTCGGATCCCAGCAGGTTGCCGGCTCCGCGGATGTCCAGGTCCTGCATGGCGATCTGAATGCCGCTGCCCAGGTCGGCGAACGACTCGATGGCTTGCAGTCGGCGCCGCGCCACGGGTGTCAGCGCCGCGTCCGAGGGTATGAGCAGATAGCAGAACGCTTTGCGCGACGAGCGGCCCACACGGCCGCGCAGCTGGTGCAGCTCGCTCAGACCGAAGCGGTGGGCGTTGTTCACCAGAATGGTGTTGACGTTGGGCATGTCCACGCCGTTCTCGATTATGGTGGTGGACAGCAGAACGTCGTAGTCCATGTTCTGGAAGTCCACGATGGCCTGCTCCATGCGCTCCGGGGGCATCTGGCCGTGGGCCACGACGGTGCGTACGCCCGGCACCACGCGCTCCAGCTGGTTCTGGATCTGGTACAGGTTCTCGATGCGGTTGGTGACGATGAACACCTGTCCGTTACGGCTCATCTCGAAGCTGACGGCCTCGCGCAGCGTGTCGTCGGTGAGGCGGGTCACGGTGGTGTTGATGGGCTGACGGTTGGCAGGCGGGGTGTTGAGGTTGCTCAGGTCGCGCGCCCCCATCAGCGAGAACTGCAGCGTGCGCGGGATGGGGGTGGCCGACATGGTCAGCGTGTCGACGTTGGTCTTGAGCTGCTTCAGTTTCTCCTTGACGGCGACGCCGAACTTCTGCTCCTCGTCGATGATAAGGAGTCCCAGGTCCTTGAACTGCACCTGCTTGCCGATTATCTTGTGCGTGCCTATGAGTATGTCGATCCTGCCCTCCTTCAGGTCGGCGAGGATCTTGCGGACCTCGGCCGGCTTCTTGGCGCGGCTCAGGAACTCCACGCGCACGGGGAAGTCCCTGAGGCGGTCGTGGAAGGTGTGGTAATGCTGCATGGCCAGGACCGTGGTGGGCACCAGCAGGGCGGTCTGCTTGTTGTCGCAGGCGGCCTTGAAGGCTGCCCGGACGGCGATCTCGGTCTTGCCGAAGCCGACGTCGCCGCAGACCAGACGGTCCATGGGACGGGGTGACTCCATGTCGGCCTTGACGGCCGCCGTGGCCTTGATCTGGTCCGGGGTGTCCTCGTAGGTGAACGATGCCTCCAGTTCCTGCTGCATGTAGTTGTCGGGAGGGAAGGCGTGTCCCTTCTCCTGACGGCGCGTGGCGTACAGCCGAATCAGGTCGCGGGCTATGTCCTTGACCTTGGTCTTGGTGCGTTCCTTGAGGCGCTGCCAGGCTCCGGAGCCCAGCTTGTTGATCTTGGGCGCCACGCCGTCCTGGCCGCGGTACTTCGACAGCTTGTGCAGGGCGTGGATGGACACCAAAACCAGGTCGTTGTTCTGGTAGATCACCTTGATCACCTCCTGCGGATGGCCGTTGTTGTTGATCTTCAGCAGGCCGCCGAAGGTGCCGATGCCGTGGTCGATGTGGACTATGTAGTCGCCTACCTCGATCTGGTTCAGTTCCTTGAGGCTCATGGCCACGCGGCCTCCGCGCACCTTGTCGCTGTGGAGCGTGTAGTTGTGGAAACGGTCGAAGATCTGGTGGTCGGTGAAGAAGCAGGTCTTGGTGTCGTTGTTGACGAATCCCTCGTGTATGGTCGGCTCCACGGGAGTGAAGACGATGCTGTCGCCACGGTCCTCGAAGATGTCCTTGAGGCGGTCGGCCTGCCGCGGGGAGTCGGACAGCACCATAATGCGGTAGCCGCGCTTCAGGAAGTCGGTGAAGCTCTCGGCGATCAGGTTGAAGTTCTTGTGGTACAGGGTCTGCGGATCGGTGTCGAAGGCCACGGTGGTCCATGCGAGGCCCGAGCCGTCGTGCCGCGGGTCGGCCTCCTTGTTGACGGACCAGCGGACCAGGCGCAGCCTGCCGAGGCGGTCGGCGAACGCCTCGGGGTCCACCACCTTCTGCATGGCGTCGGCGTCGCCCTCGCCCGCGATGGCCGCGGACTCGGAATAGCTCTCGCCGGCTATGGCCTTGACGCGCGCGCAGACATAGTCGGGATCGGCGCAGAAGACTACGGTATCGTCCGGCAAGGTGTCGATCAGCGATACGCCTCCGTCGGAATCCGAGGCGTGCGCGCCGATGACGGTGGCCTCGTCAACCTTGCCCTCCGACAGCTGCGTCTCGATGTTGAACGTGCGCAGCGTGTCGATGTCCTCGTCGAAGAAGTCCAGACGGTAGGGCATGTCGTGGCTGTAGCTGAAGATGTCGACGATTGAGCCGCGGATGGCGAACTGCCCCGGCTCGTAGACATAGTCCACCTTGTTGAAGCCCAGCTCCAGCAGGCGCTTCTGCAGGTCGGAGATGCGCACGGTGTCGCCGGGATGGAGCCGGACGGTGTTCTCGGCCAGCACGTCGCGGTCGGCGACCTTCTCGGCCAGGGCCTCGGGGCACGCCACGACCCAGCGCGGCGGTGTCTTGGCCCCTAAGCGGTCCAGCGTCTCGGTGCGGAGTATCTGCTGCGGACCGTCGGTCTGTCCGTACTTGATGTCGCGCTTGTAGCCGGAGGGGAAGATGCACACGGCGTCGCTTCCGGCCACGGCCTCCAGGTCGGAGTACATGTATCCGGCCTGAGTCATGTCCTCGCATATGACCAGGGCGGTGCCGGGGCACTTCACGGAGCCTAACAGCATGGGCATGGCGCTTCCGGCCAGGCCCGTCAGCATGCAGCGGCGCGACTTGACGTCACGCAGCAGCTTCTCGACGGACTTGCGCTTGGGCTCGGTTACGAACAGGGCGGTGCAGTCGGACAGTGTCATTTCTTACGGTTCAGGAGCTTGAGGTATTCGGGGCTGTTCATCAGGACGATCGCAGTGTCGATGGCCTCGTCGCCGCGGGTGCCGTACTCGGTGCGTCCGCGTTCCAGATAGTAGCGGGTCACGATCTCGGCGCCCAGGTATTCCTCGATCTGCTTGCGGTGCGTGTCGAGGTCGCGGTCCAGGTTGTGCGTCAGCAGTTTCTTGAGGCTGTCGAAGGCCGCGGTGGTCTCCGGGTTGATGTAGCCCTCCTCGTCGGCTATCTTGCGCAGCTGCTCGGTGGCCTCCTCCATGGCCGAGTCGTACTTGAACTTGGCGGGGTCGATGCTGGCCTTGAAGTCGCTGTAGATTGAGTCGGTTATGACGAACTGTCCGGCGGGTGCGATGCGGGGATGCTTGGCCTTGAACCTGTTGGCGTAGTCCCAGGCCCAGTTGTCGCTGACCACATTGTAGACCAGCCGGTTGATCTTGGGCCAGGTTATGGTTGAGTCAGGGGCGAGGCCGCCGCCGTCACGGATGGTGCGTCCGTGCAGGGTCTTGTAGGCGTGGGTCAGCGAGTCAGGGACGCGTGCGGCCGAGCCGTCGGGGTTGCGGTGGGCGTAGTCCAGCGCCTGGATCAGACGGCCCGAAGGAGTGTAGTAGCGGGCCACGGTGACCTTCAGCACGCCGCCGTAGGGTAGGGGACGTGTGGTCTGCACCAGACCTTTGCCGAAGCTGCGGCTGCCCACCAGCAGGCCGCGGTCCAGGTCCTGCATGGCGCCGGCCAGGATCTCGGAGGCCGAGGCCGTGCCGCCGTCGATCAGGACGGTCAGCGGCAGGTCGGGGTAGACCGGCTTACGGATGGTCTTGTACACCTTGTTGGCCTCCTGCTCGCGTGCCTTGGTACGGATTATCTCCGTGCCCTTGGGGACAAAGTTGGAGGCTACGTCCACGGCCTGCTCCAGCAGACCGCCGCCGTTGCCTCGCAGGTCCAGGATGATGCCCGTCAGGTCGGGATGCTCGGTGAGGAATGTGTCCAGAGCGGCGCGAACGTCACGTCCGGTGCTCTCGATGAACTGGGTGATGCGGATATAGCCCGTCTTGCCGTCGATGACCCCGGAGTAGGGTACGGAGCTCTGGCGTATCTTGGCGCGGGTCAGGGTGACGTCGATGATTGAGTCCCGGACGTAGGGCCTGAGCACGCGCAGACGCACGGGTGTCTCGGGACGTCCGCGCAGGATCTTGGTGACGCGGTCGGTGGTCCAGTTCGACACATCGGTTGTGTCGATGCGCATCAGCCTGTCGCCGGCCTGGAGGCCTGCGGCGATGGCGGGGCTGCCCTCCATCGGCTCGGAGATGTAGCTGCTGCCGTCGCGGCTCAGCAGCACGGCGCCGATGCCGCCGTACTCGCCGGTGGTCATCTGGCTGATGTCCTCGCGCTCCTCCTGGGGATAGTACACGGTGTATGGATCGACGGTGGCGAGCATCGCGTCGATCGCCTCGGTGAACGCCCGGTTCTGGTCGATCGTGTCGACGTAGTTCAGCTCCAGTTCCTTGACGATGGCGCCGAAGGTGTTGAGTCCACGGTTGGCCGCCATGTCGGCGCTCTTCTGCGCTACGGCCACGACCGCGGTCAGGGCAAAGAGTGTCAGTATGATTTTCTTCATGTCTCTATAACAAAATTCGTGAGGAAAAGGAGGCTGGAACCGGCGATTTAAGCGTGAGGATAGTCCAAAGTGTAGTGGAGTCCGCGGCTTTCCTTGCGGTTCATGGCCTGGCGGGTGATCAGGTAGGCCACGTTGATGATGTTTCGGAGCTCGCACAGCTGTCGGGTGGGGGTGCTGCGGCGGAACAGGTCCTCGGTCTCCTGGTAGAGGATGTCCAGACGGTTCCAGGCGCGCTTCAGGCGCAGGTCGGAGCGGACGATTCCCACGTAGTAGCTCATGATCTGGTTCACCTCGCGCTCGGACTGGGTGATGAGCACCATCTCCTCGTGCGGCAGTGTTCCCTCGTCGTTCCATTCGGGAACGTCGTCGCGCCAGTCGTAGCCCTGGATCACCTCGGCGGCGTGGCGCGAGGCGGCGTCGGCGTAGACCACCGCCTCGATCAGCGAGTTGCTGGCCAGGCGGTTGCCGCCGTGAAGGCCGGTGCAGGAGCACTCGCCGATGGCATAGAGGCGCTGGATGCTGGACTCGCCGTTGAGATTGACCTCGATGCCGCCGCACAGGTAGTGTGCGCACGGGGCCACGGGAATCATGTCCTTGGTGATGTCGATGCCCAGGCTGAGGCACTTCTCGTAGATGTTGGGGAAGTGGTGCCTGGTCTCCTCGGGGTCCTTGTGCGTCACGTCCAGCATGACGTGGTCGGTGCCGTTGATCTTCATCTCGGAGTCGATGGCGCGTGCCACGATGTCGCGGGGCGCCAGCGACAGGCGCGGGTCGTACTTCTGCATGAACTCGGTGCCGTCGATGTTCTTGAGGATCGCGCCGTATCCGCGCATGGCCTCGGTGATGAGGAAGCTGGGACGGTCGCCGGGATGGTACAGGGCGGTTGGGTGGAACTGGATGAACTCCATGTCGCGGACGGTACCCTTGGCGCGGTAGACCATGGCGATTCCGTCGCCTGTGGCGATCAGGGGATTGGTGGTGGTGGTGTAGACGGCGCCGACACCGCCGGTGGCCATGACGGTCACTTTGGCCAGGAAGGTCTCCACCTTGCCGGAGTCCTCGTTGAGGATGTAGGCGCCGTAGCAGGTGATGTCCGGCGTGCGGCGTGTCACGACCTTGCCCAGATGGTGCTGGGTGATGATCTCGACGGCGAAGTGATGGTCGAAGACGGTGATGTTGGGGGTGTTGCGGATGCGGCGCACCAGGGCCTGCTGGATTGCGGCGCCGGTGTTGTCGGCGTGGTGGAGGATGCGGAACTCGGAGTGTCCGCCCTCGCGGTGCAGGTCGAAGGTGCCGTCCTCCTTGCGGTCAAAGTCCACGCCCCAGCTGAGAAGTTCCTGAATCTGAGCGGGGGCGTTGCGTACCACCTGCTCGACGGCGGCGCGGTCGGAGATCCAGTCGCCGGCCACCATTGTGTCGTGGATATGTTTGTCGAAGTCGTCGAGCTCAAGGTTGGTGACGGATGCCACGCCGCCCTGGGCGAAGAAAGTGTTGGCCTCTTCGAGGTCGGTCTTACAGATTATGGCCACGGAGGCGCCTGTGCGGGCGGCCTTGAGGGCGAACGACATACCGGCGATGCCGCTGCCGATAACGAGGTAGTCGAACCGTTTCATGGTTAGGATATGTAAAGTAGCGGGCCGGCGGTCAGCGTAACTGACGGCCGGCCCGGCTGTGTATTGTTCTGCGAGAGTTATCCGAGCTTGTTGATGTGCTTTGCAAGACTGCTGCACAGGTTGGCGGCTTTGTTCTTGGAGATGATGTTCTTGCGGCCCAGGCGCTGCAGCATTGCGGACACCTTGTTGTAGGCGGCGGTTGCTTCGGCCTTGTCGGTCATCTTGCGGACACGGCGCACGGCGTTACGGGCGGTCTTGGCCCAGTAGCGGTTCTCCAGGCGACGGCTCTCGGCCTGGCGGATTCTCTTCAATGACGATTTATGATTTGCCATCGTTCTTATTGTCTGTTTTTAAAGTTAGTAGCCCATAGCAGAGTCGAACTGCTCTTTAGAGAATGAAAATCTCTCGTCCTAACCGATAGACGAATGGGCCCCGATTTGCCAGCTGCGAACATATTTCGCGCTTTGCGACTGCAAAATTAGTAAAAAATTTTGATTCTGCAAAATAAAATGTCTTTTAGGCCCATCTTTTTGGAAATGGTTACTGCCGTAGTATTTAATACCGCATGCCGATTGAGATATATAGATGACTTGAATTCCGGATGCCGGTGGTGCGGGAATCAAGGTATCGGTAGCCTATCTCGGCCAACGGCGAGAATTTCTTGGACTTGAGATACCATGCCAGAGAAGCGTCGTAAGTGGTGCGCTTCATCGAGCTGTTGCCCACGGTGCCAAGAACTTTCATCCTAAGGTCCAGGGCATTGGGGCCTGGAACGCTGTTGAGGAACTTGACTCCGAGGCCGCCTCGAAATGAACCCTTTTCATAAATGATTCGGCATTCGCTTCGGAAACCGAACACAATGCCAACAGGATAATCATCCCAAGCGTCAGAGATAGTTTCTTCATGATGTGTAATTTTGGGAACAATAACTATAGGTAGTCTTGGGCCGTATTAACTATACGGCAACATATTTCGCGCTTTGCGACTACAATATTAGTAAATATTTCCGAATCCACAAAATATTTTCGCTTTTCGCCTGATTTTTTGTCAGATTCCGCCCCTTGCAGCGTTTAATTATAACCGTACGGAAAACACGTTTGTTAGATTGCGGGAGACTAAAATGGAAGATAACGTGAAAAAGGATAAGGGGTCGGTGGATTGCTCGTGTCGTGAGAACGGGCGCGAGGAGGTGCGCGAGGCGCGTCATGTGACGTGGGTCGGCTTCTGGATCAACGCGGTGTTGGGTGTGCTGAAGGTATTAGGCGGTATCTTCGGGCGCAGCGCGGCGCTGGTGGCGGACGGTATCCATTCGTTCTCGGATTTCCTGAGCGACATCGTGGTGATAATCATGGTGGGGAAGGCGCACAAGCGTCCTGACATGGGTCATCAGTTCGGCCACGGGCGTTACGAGGCGCTGGCCACGGCGATATTGTCGCTGGCGCTCTTGGCGGTGGCCGTGGGTATATTCATCGACAGCGTCAGGAACATCATCGATTTCTTCCACGGGAAGATGATTCCGAAGCCGGCGGATGTGGCGTTGATAATATTAGTGCTCTCCATCCTGTCCAAGGAGTGGCTTTACCACTACACGCGTCGTGTGGGGGAGCGGATTCACAGCGAGGCGGTCGTGGCGAACGCGTGGCATCACCGCAGCGACGCCTTCTCGTCGGTGGCTACGCTGGTGGGCGTGGCGGGTGCCATGTTCCTTGGCGAGAAGTGGCGTGTGCTGGATCCGGTGGCGGCGCTGATAGTGGCCGTGTTCATCGGAATCGTGGCGATCAAGATGGTAGGTCCGGCGCTGGGCGAGATGTTGGGGCGGTCGTTGCCGGTCGAGCAGTGTCATGAGATAGAGCGTGCGGTGGCCGACACTCCGGGAGTTCGCGGCTGGCATGCGTTGCGGACGTTCAAGAGCGGAAACGACGCCTATGTGGAGGTCCACATCAAACTGGACCCGGAGATGTCGGTACGTGACGCCCACCATATCGCCACCCTGACGGAGCGCCACATCAAGGAGGCCCTCCCCTGCATGTCCGTCCACCCCACCACCCACATCGAACCGGCGGAATAACCGTAGACCGGAGTAATAGGGCGTTCCATAGAGGAAAATCTGTCTTTTTTCACGGTAAAATTTGGTGATAATCTCAAAAACGTGTAAATTCGCGTGATTGATAATCTCAAAAACGTGTAAATTTGTGTGATTGATAATCTCAAAAACGTGTAAAAGACATGAAGAGAAAGGTTTACGATACGCTTCTGAAATGGAAGAAAAATAAGGAAGGTACGGCACTAATGCTTGAGGGGGCTCGACGAATCGGGAAGAGTTATATGGCCGAGGAATTGGGACGAAATGAGTACCAATCATACCTGAAAGTTGATTTCAGCATAGCTCCTGAGGAAGTGTTCGATTTGTTTGAACACTATCTTCATGATTTGGATACTCTTTTTGAACGTCTGCAGCTATTCTACGGAGTGAGATTATATCCTGGGGAATCGTTGTTGATTTTCGATGAGATCCAGTTCTGTCCCAAGGCTCGTGCAGCGATCAAGCATCTTGTGGCCGATGGCCGATATGATTATATAGGGACAGGCTCATTGATATCCATAAAGAAGAATGTCCAGGACATACTTATACCGTCGGAGGAAAGAACCATAGAGATGTATCCTATGGACTTTGAGGAATTTCTATGGGCTGTGGGTGAAGACATGCTGATGCCGTTCATAAAGTCGCAGTTTGAGAAAAAACAGCCTATGGGCGGGGCGCTTCATCGCAAGGCCATAGAACTGTTCCGAACCTACATGATCATAGGAGGAATGCCGCAAGCTGTATTGAAATATGTGGAAACCCGGGATTTCGACAGCGTCGATGTGGTAAAAAGGGACATACTTGATCTGTATAGGAAGGATATCCGAAAATACGCTGACGGAGAGGAACTACGTGTAACGGCTATTTTCGATGAGTTGCCGGGCCAGCTACAGAGACATGAACGGCGGTTCAAGCTTTCCTCATTGTCGAGCAACGCGAGAATGAGGGAATATTCCGATGCTTTTTTCTGGCTTTCGGATGCCGGAATCGTCAACTGTTGTTACAATTCCACCGCTCCCAACCTTGGACTACGACTTAATGAGTCTCGCACAACATTGAAATGCTATATGGGGGATACCGGACTTTTGATTTCCATGGCTTTCGATGAGCATGGGGAGGAAATCCACGATGTCTACAGGAAGCTGATTCTTGGCAAACTCGAGATAAATGAGGGGATGTTGGTAGAGAATATGGTTGCCCAGATGCTGAAATGTGCGGGACATAAATTGTATTTCTTCGCGCGGGGGGATAACGATGATGCGTCCAACAGGATGGAGATTGATTTTCTAATTTCAAAATCGCGTGTCACATCACGGCACAACATAATCCCTATTGAGGTAAAGTCCAGCGTTCGATATACTTTGTCATCGCTCAGGAAGTGTATGGATAAGTTCGGGCCTTACCTGTCAACTCCGGTGGTACTGCATGACAAGGACGTGTATGAGAGTGGCGGGATACTGTATTTGCCGCTGTATATGACATCGTTGTTATAATTGGAATAGCTGCGCGACCGCCCCGCGGTCGGTGCTACGCGGATACAATTACCACGGGTCAAATCGGCATAGCTGATTTGACCCGTGGCTACGTTGTCGGACCCCTGCCCCGGCAGGGGTGGGTTACTTCAGGGTGAAGGAGAGAGGTGTGCGGGCCGCGAGGTCCAGGGTGAGGGTCACCGTGCGGGTGCGTGCGTCGTAGGTGAAGGGGAGCGAGGTGCCTGCCGGGGTCGCCGTGGCTGAAGCCTTGGCTGCTGTCGCGCCGTCGGTTGCCGTCACGATCTTGGCCGGACGGGACACGCCGATCAGCTGAAGGGTCAGGTGACGGACTTTCGGAGCCTCGGCATAGGTGCCGACCGGACTGATGGTAAAGGTTCCCTTGCCGTCGGCCTTGAAGGTGGTCAGAATATATTGATGGTCCTTCAACGACGTGGGCGACAGACGGTTGTCGTCAAACAGCACATACTGGCTCGGCTTCGTGTCAGCGAAATACCTTACCGTCAGATAGGCCGGATCGTACTCGGTGACATTGTCGATGGGGCGGTCATACTGCGGAATGAAGGCGCCGGCCTTGACAAACAACGGGAAAGTGCTCAACGTCACAGGCACGTTGGCCGACGAACCACCCTTGTAACGGCGACCGGTAAACCAGTCGATCCATGTGGTGCCGGCCTGCGGGAACAGAACCTTGCGTGTTTTGGCACCTGCCTTCATCACCGGAGCCACCAAAACCTCGCTGCCCCAGTAATACTCATCCTCGGCCGCAGGCTCATTAGAATAGTAATTCAGCGGACGCGCCAGCGGCTGACCGTACGCAGCGTTCTCGTATGCCAGCGTATAGTTGTAAGGCAGCCAGCGATAACGCATCTTCACCAAATCCAGCAGAATCTTACTCTCCTTCGGATAGTGGTAAGGCTCAGGCATATACTGCGCGTGCGTGCGCAACACAGGATTGAACACACCCAACTGCATCCAGCGCACGTACAGCTCCGGGTCGCTGGGGTGCGACTTGTCAACGGCGAAACCGCCGATGTCCGAGCTCATATAGCCCAGGCCCGACAGACCCGAGTTCAGGAACAGCTTGATCTGCGGCTGCAGGCCCTCCCAGGAGCGCGCCACATCGCCCGTCCAGGGGAATACCGAGTACTGTTGCAGGCCTGTGGTGCCTCCACGCATCAGCAGGAAAGGACGCATCTCCGGGAAATCGCGGCGCAGGCCCTCGTAGATCATCCGGCTCCAGTCGTTGCCGTAACGGTTGTGGTAGTCCACGGTTCCCAGACCGTTGGCATGCAGGATATTGTCGGGGTGCACCTCAGGCTCGCCCAGGTCTCCCCACCAGCCCGACACTCCCTGGGCCGTGAGGCCGTGCAGACGGTTCCACAGCCACTGGCGGGTGGCAGGCTGCGCCATGTCGAACATTCCGGCATCGCCCACCCAGGTGTGGACATCGGCGGTCTTTCCGGCCGAGTCGCGGGTCAGCAGACCCTTGTCGCGGAATGACTTGTAGTTGTCCAGCGCACCGGTCTGGTTGATGTAGGGCTGATGTATCAGCACCGGATTGACGTGCATGCGCTTCATGGAGTCCAGCATGGCCTGCGGATCGGGGAACTGGTCTCGGTTCCACTCCAGGCGTCCCATGTCGGTTTCCTTGCCGTACCAATACAGGTCGAAGACAATGCCGTCCACCGGATATCCGGCGTTCCTGAGCGAGTCGATGGCCCCTAATGCCTCCTTGTCGGTATGGTAACCGTATTTGGAGGTTATGTAGCCAAGAGCCCAGAAGGGAGGCAGATCCTGACGGCCCGCGATGCGGGTGAAATTCTCCACGGTCTCGGGCATGTCGGAGCCACCGATGAAGGTATAGGATACAGGCTGGCGGCTGACGGTGGTGTAGGTCACCACATCCTCCTGCGGGAACGCTATCCAGGACTTGGAGTCATCGTTGAACAGCAGGCCGTAACCTCGGTCCGACAGCAGATACGGCATGGTGATTCCCATCTGGCTGATGCGCGGGTCACCCTCGCCGTAGCCGTAATTCGGGCGGTTGTACTGCACCAGGGTGTCACCGTTGAGACGCAGGCTGTGGCCGCGCTCGCCGGCGCCATAGAAGCCGGCGCCGTTGTGGCGGAACTTCATCGGAGCGGTCTCCGACAGCAGCGTGTCGCCCTGCAGCGTGACGAAGTGCGCCGCGCCGTTGGAACGGTCTATGTACAGGGTGTAGCCTTTGCCCTGGAACGCCCATACGCGGGCATCGTTCCAGCTGCGGGGACGGACGGAGTTGAACACTTCCGGAGCATTCTGCCCCGGTGCCGGACGGGATATGGTGAAGCCGTTACCCTCGACGGGGGTAACGGCCACCACACCCTGCGGGGTGTCTATGACGGTTGTGTTGGCGGCCAGCACGGCTGCCATCATGACTATCGGATTCATAAAGGTTGTTGTTGAAAGGTTGGTTATCGGGTTATATTGGATGACGGCCGTTCAGTCCCCGTGGAGACTGGACGGCCGCATGGTTATCAGTCCATCTCGATGTCCTCGTTGATGATCTCGGTCCAGGGGAGGCCGCACTCGGCCACCTTCTCCAGGAAGGGATCGGGGTCGAACTCCTCGACGTTATGGACGCCGGGCATCACCCACTTGCCGGTCAGGAACATCATGGCGCCGACCATGGCGGGAACGCCGGTGGTGTAGCTTACAGCCTGTGTGCCTGTCTCCAGATATGCCTGATGGTGCGGACAGTTGTTGTAAATGTAGTAGGTGGAGGGCTTGCCCTCCTTGTCCAGTCCGGAGATGCGGCAGCCGATGGAGGTCTCGCCGGTATAGTTCTCGCCAAGGGTTCCGGGGTCGGGCAGCACGGCCTTCAGGAACTGGATGGGGATGATCTCCTGACCGTTGTACATCACGGGGTCGATGCGGGCCATGCCTATGTCCTGGATGACGCGCAGATGCGTCAGATACTCCTGTCCGAATGTCATCCAGAAGCGGGCGCGGCGGATGGTGGGGAAGTTCTGCACCAGGCTCTCCAGCTCCTCGTGGTAGAGCAGGTAGCTCTCGCGTACGCCGATGTTGGGGTATGTCAACGGTTTGTGGATCTCCAGGTTCTCGGTCTCCACCCATTTGCCGTCCTGCCAGTAGCGGCCTTTCTGGGTAATCTCGCGGATGTTGATCTCCGGGTTGAAGTTGGTGGCGAAAGCCTTGCCGTGGTTGCCGCCGTTGCAGTCCACGATGTCCAGGGTCTGCATCTCGCTGAAATGATGCTTGGCGGCGTAGGCGGTGAAGACGGCGCTGACACCCGGGTCGAATCCGCAGCCCAGGATGGCGGTCAGTCCGGCCTTCTCGAAGCGCTCGCGGAACGCCCACTGCCAGCTGTACTCGAAGTGAGCCTCGTCCTTGGGCTCGTAGTTGGCGGTGTCCAGATAGTTGACGCCGGCCTGGAGGCATGCCTCCATGATGGTCAGGTCCTGGTAGGGCAGCGCCACGTTGATGCAGATGTCGGGGCGGTGACGGTTGAACAGCTCAACGATCTGGGGCACGACGTCGGCGTCGACGCAGTCCGTGACTACCTCCACGCCATGACGCTTCTTGATGTTGGCGGCAATGACGTCGCACTTGCTCTTGGTACGCGATGCCAGCACTATCTCCGTGAAGACATCAGGATGTTCGGCACACTTATGGGCCACTACGGTTCCGACGCCACCGGCGCCGATGATCAGTACTTTCATATTCTAATGGGTTTTATATTCTTGAACAGACGCCATCCCCGTGCGTTGCGGTAGGCCTCCACGGAGCGTGCGGGGACGTACAGGACCACATTGTCGAAGCGTTCCGACTCGTCGGGGTCGAACAGCTGGGAGTAACAGTCGAACTTAGGGGGAACCGGCGAGGCCTCGGTGACAGAGCGGAGTCCGATACACCCGGCCAGAATCATCTCGCCTAACAGGCGGTCGTTGGGCGGCAGCGATATGGAGACCAGCGCCGAGCACTCGTTGAAGGAGTAGCTCTCCAGCTCGCGGACGGCAGACGGAAGAACGATGCCGGTCAGCGACTTGCAGTAGGAGAAGCAGTTGGAGCCGATATGCGTCACGCCGTCGGGAATCCTGACGTCGCGTAGCGACATGCAATAGGCGAAGGCGTCGTTGGCCAGGTCGCGTAGCGAGGCGGGGAGGTTGACCTTCTCCAGCCGGGTGCACCAGGCGAACGCCCCGCGGCCCACCTTGACCACACCGGCGGCCAATTCCACGCGGCGCAGGTTGGAGCAGTAGTTGAAGGCATAGGCCGGAATCTCGGTTGCGCCGCTGATGCGGACCGTATGGAAATCGTCGCGGTCGCTGAACTGACTCTCGGCGATAGGGCCGGAGACGGTCAACACTGAGTCGCACACCTCGGCGCCACGTGCCGCCAGGACCGTGAGCGCCAATGTCAGTATGGTCAGAATCCGCATCATTCAATAATTATATATAACGAATAAGTCTCCATCAATATAACAATCAGTTGAGCGCAGGTTGACGGTCCGGCGGCAATATCAGTGACGGATTGACCGAATCCGCCTTGATCACCAGGCATCTCGTCTCGCCGCGCCAGGGCATGGCGGTGCGGTATCGGCGGTACTCCACGCGTACGGGGAGGTTGCTGCCCTGCATCTTGCGCAGGAACACTGCTGTGGTGTCGTTGACGGTGGAGAATACGAAGTCACCCTCGTAGACACGGGTTGTGTCCATCAGGTTCTTGTAGGGCAGCAGGATGCCCTCGTAGGTCTTGAACAGAGCTCCGCGGTCCTCTATCTGCTCGATGTAACCGTAGGTCACGGCGTTGGTGGCGGCAGGGCTCACCACGTAGAGCCATCCGGCGTAGAGTAGGCCCACGATGACGCCGCACAGGGCCACCCAGAGCCAGATGCGCGTGGGGCGCTCCGGCCGCAGGTGCTCGAACTCCGGCTCGGGCTCGTCCCAGTAGCGCGGGTCCTCCGGTTTCAGAGCCGGCTTCTTCGGCTCCTTCGGTTTCTTGGGCTCCTCGGGGACATATTCCTCCTCGAAGTAGTCATTGTCATTATCTTCGTTGAATGCCATTTCCTTATTTTTGACTGTTAAGTGTCGGGTCTCCGTCGGGCTGCGGCAGGGAAGCGTCCCGGCCGGTCCTGGACACGGAGATGTAGATCATAGTGAAAATTCCCAGCAGGATCAGCATCACGGTCTGGCCGGACCACTGCAGCATGGAGAATGCTGTGCCCTGGGCTTCGGAAACGCCGTAGATTGCCAGACCGAATATGATTGCGATGTTCCAGGGCCCCAGGCCGCCGTTGCTGGGAATGGCCATGGCCAGCGCGCCGAACACGAAGGCCACCAGGCAGGGCACCAACCCCCATGCCAGCTCCGGGGTGCACAGGTTGCGCGTGAAACCGAATGCGAAGAACGCCACATACAGCTGGATGTAGTAACACGTCCAGATGGCCACCGACAGGAACAGGAACCGCCATTTGCCCCGCATACTTGTTATGACGGCGAATCCGCGCCACATATTGCGGATCCATTCCGAGGTCTTGGCCACAGGACTCCATTCGCGGCCGAAACGGAACACGGCCCAGGTGATGACGCATACGGCAGCCACCGCGGACCAGAACCAGGGGTTGCCGAGCATGCCCACCATTCCCTGGCCGATAGGATACTTGATCAGGAAGGCCTCGATGGCCGGAGTGGCTAGGATGAACGCCAGCAGGGTCAGGAGGGCAGCGGATAGGGTGTCGGTAAGGCGTTCGGCGATCATTGAGCCTAATACCTCGGTGAACGAGACGTGCTCGCGCTGCGCGATGTAGGTGCAGCGCCACACCTCGCCCAGACGGGGGAACAGCAGGTTCAGCGCATATGTGCCGAAGATGCTGCAGCACAGTGCCATGAACGGAGGACGGATGCCCAGGGCGCGCAGCTGGATGCGCCAGCGTGCCGCACGGATGATGTGGCTCACCACGCTCAGGGCCATGGCCAGCAGGATCCACCAGTAGTCCACGCCGTGACGCATCAGCCGCCACATCTCGGCGAAGTCAACCTTGCGGAACATGTAGGCCACCAGAAGCACCGTCAGGGCCAGCGGCAGCAGCCACCGTACCAGATACCCTCCCAGCTTGCGCAGATTCAATGATTTTCCACTCATGGTTGCAAAATTAGTAAAAATCAAAGAATAAACTCGATTTCCTTGAAATAAAAACTCCGCTCGTCGCCTTGTGGAGTGACCAGTACCAGAGGCCCGTCGCTGCGGACATCGCGGATGCAGGCTTCGAAGTGTTCCCTGTCTCCCTGCCTCATGCGGAAGGTGTGGAACGCGCCGTCGTGGCGCCACAGTGACTTGCGGAAGTCCGCGTATATCTGTCCGAAGGGCTGGCGCAGGCGTGTCTCCAGGCACGCCGACAGTGTCTCCAGCACCATGGCCAGCTCGAATTCATGTCCGGCGGCCTGGCACATGCTGACCGGATTCGGTGCGTCCGACAGAAACACCGTCTGGTTGACGTTCAGTCCGATGCCGATGCGGCTGTTTTCGATGCGGCTTCCCATCACGGTGTGCTCTATCAGTATGCCGCACGCCTTGCGGTCGCCGATGTAGACGTCGTTGGCCCACTTCACCATGGCCGGGATGCCGAATCGGCCCAGCGTGTCGGCAACGCCCAGGGCCGTGGCCATGCTGATGCGGAACTGCCGCTCGGCGAGCGAGAGACGGGCGTGCTGCACACGCCCCGCCGACGAAACAGCCAATTCCTGGGGAGGCATTGCGGACTCGGAGACCGTTCCCTCGCCTTGGGGAGGCATTGCGGACTCGGAGACCGTTTCCTCGCCTTGTGGAGGCATTGCGGACTCGGGGGCCGTTTCCTCGCCTTGGGGAGGCATTGCGGACTCGGGGACCGTTTCCTCCGGACGGTGAAACAGGGTGACGGTCAGGTTACGGCCCGGCTCGGACTCCCAGCTGTTGCCGCGCTGGCCGCGCCCCGACTCCTGCCGGTGCGCCACAACCATCGTCATGTCCTGAAGCTCCGACTGGTGCGCCGCGCTGTAGCTCATCGTGGAGTCAGTGGTGTCTAAGAATACGTAATTCAATTCCTATCAGTGTTAAGATATTGACTGTTTGATTCGTCAGCCGCTCCTAAACGTTGAGCAGGGCTATGGTCCTGGCTCCGTCGGATCCTACGGCTATGCGTACCAGCGCGGTGTCGTGCGGCAGGAAGGGCAAAGCCACCCGGGGCCACTCCATCAGGCACCACGAGCCTGAATCCAGATAGTCGTAGATGCCGATGTCGGCCACGGCCGCCGGGTCCTCCAGACGGTAGAAGTCGAAGTGGAAGACCGGCTTGCCGCCGGGGACGGTGTAGTTGTTGACTATGCTGAAGGTGGGGGAGTTGGCTGCGTCGACGCAACCTAACTGGCGTGCCATCTCGGCGATCAGGGTTGTCTTGCCCGCGCCCATCGGGGCCTCGAATGCCACGACGCGCCGGTCGCCTAGCTGACGGATCAGCCATGCTGCTGCCTCCGGCAGCCCCTCAAGGCACGATACTGTGTATTCCATATCCATTGCCTGACGACTGCTTAACGACGACGCTTCTTTCTGGACTTGGAGCCCGACTTGGACCTGGACTTGGAGCCTGATTTGGACTTGGATACGGACTTCTTGGCGGGGATCTTCAGCTTCTGGCCGGGCTGCAGCATGGAGCCGTCGCCGGTGATTCCGTTAGCCTTCTTCAGCTCGCTCAGCGTCGTGCCGTATCTCTTGGCGATGGTGCTCAGGTTGTCGCCGCTCTTGACGGTATGCGAGGTGGGCGCGGCCTTGGCTTTGCTCTTGTTTCTGGATGAATTCTTCTTGCTCGAACTCTTGGTCCACTTGCTCGGAGCTGGGTTGTCGTTGGCCTGTGCCAGGTCGTCGGACTCCAGATGCTGCTGCTGACGTCCGCGGCGGTCGCGTGTCACGGCGGTCTCCTGGCTGTTCTTGGGCGCGGGCAGGTCGTCCAGCTGGTTGTGATTCTGGTTGGCCAGCGTCAGCTGGTCCTCCTGGGCGATGATTGCGGCCATCTGCGAGTCGGGCTCGGCACCCGGCTCGGCCACGACGCGACGGGCGTATTTCTCGGCCTCGTAGTCACGTATTTCCTCCTGGCTCATCAGGTAGGCGTTGATCTGCTGCGAGGGGAGCACCAGGGTGTAGTGTTTCTCGTTGTTGCCCGGGATGATGT
>DXXK01000013.1 GCA_019416425.1 Bacteroidales bacterium | reverse complement strand
GCGCACTTTTCAATTAGTATCTACAGTCCTGATTATAATGTGGGAGTCTGCATATGTGGGATTTCAAAGAATATTGTTCAGGTCCTTTAGTTTAGGGGGGGGGCAGTAGCGCTTGACTCATAATCAAGGACAGGATTATATTCTGTATAGAACAGCTAAAAATCAATTACTTACATTTATTGCAGATGCTTTTTCATTATAGTATCAAAAAAGGGGGGGGGCGGGCCTGTCCTGCGTGCCTGAATTCTACTTGAAGAGGAAAAGAAGGGCTGCGATGGCAGGAAGAGTGGCGCGCAGAACGGAGAGGGCCTTGGTGATATTCTTCTCCACGGTCTTGATGCTGATGCCCAATTTGAGAGCTATCTCCTTATTGGAAAGGTTGTCGCGCCTGCTCAGCAGGAAGATCTCTCGGCATCTCGGCGAAAGATTGTCTACAGCGTTGTTGTATATCGACTCGAGTTCTTCATAGACGGTTTTATAGTCGGCTGTGTCCGACAGGAAGCACTGTGCGTAGAGCAGGTCTGTTGAAACATCGCGTATATGCCTTTCGAGGAGCGTGTTATCCGGACATCTCTTGCGGATACTGTCGAGGCAGCGGTTACGCACGGTCGTGAACAGAAGCCCCTCCGGATTCTCGATTTCGCGTCCTTTGTAATGCTCCCAAAATGAAACGAAGCAGTCGTGTACCATGTCGATACAGTCCCGTTTCATAGACTCCCCTAAATATCTGGAGGCATAGTTCATCAACCTGCCCGAGCAGGTGAAATACAGTTGCTCGAAAGATTCTGACGTCAATTTCATGTCGTAAATATAAACAAAAACTTCTGTTTTTAATTCTGCCGGATAAAAATTAGGATGTCAGTTCCCGGAAACGGTTGATTTGTATGGGGCGGATAGGGATTTTAATAAAAACAGGGTAGGGTAGGGCCGTATTATTTCGTTTTTATATATAAAAGCCCATAATATGACGAACGAAATTAAAGATCTTTGCATACGTTTCTTTGAAGGAAGGACTGATGAGTCTGAAGATATGATCGTGATGGATTTCCGCGCATCCGATACCAGGACCTTCCACGAGTGGGAAAAGGAATGGGAAGCCGGCGCCTCGAAGAACTTCGAGAAATGTTTCGGTTTTGAAAACGTGCGCAGGCGTATACGTTGCCGTCTGGTCGCGAGGTGGTCCGCAAGAGCTGCCGCATTTGCCGCTTGCATTGTCGCTGCCGTGATGCTGATACCTGGAAAGAGCGGGACGGAAGCCGTGGAAACCATGCTGTGCGAGGCCACTCAGAGCTGCGAGAAGAAGACCGTTACGCTGCCTGATGGTACCAAAGTCTTCATGAATGCTCTCTCTACCCTTACTTACGGCGATGGATTCGGCATCACCAACAGGAATATTTCCATGACCGGCGAAGCATACTTCGATGTTGCGCCGGATAAAACCCTGCCATTCGTACTTGCCACACCGGAGGGCTGTATCACCGTTCTCGGAACCCGTTTCTCCGTCTCTTCATATGCCAAACAGAAGACATTCAGTGCTGTGCTTGAGAAGGGAAGCATATCATTCGATACCGAGGGATGCAGCATGATGCTGGTTCCGGGAGAAGTTCTGTCCATAGACAAACTCTCCGGGACGGTGACAAGGTCACGGACCGATGTTGAAAAAAGTCTTTATTGGATGAAGGGGCGCATCGAGTACGACTCCATTCTGCTCGACGATCTGTTCGACCGTATCAGCTCCATTTACGGAGTCGAGATCGTCAATAATGCGACCGCCTTGTCGTCAACCAAATTCGGAATACTTCTGAGCGACAGTAATTCGGTCTCGGATATCTTTGCCGCCATTTCCCATGTGGTGCCTGTAAGTTACGAGATAAACGATGGCAGGATTGTAGTTTATGAAAAGAAATAACCCAATAACCAACTTAAATAATATGATAGTAAAAACCTTAAAAAAACATCTGGCGGTTTTATCCGTCCTTCTTGTCATGACCCCCGCGGTCTATGCGCAGAAGGTGACAGCGGAATTCCGCAACACTCCGGTGGCTGATGTACTCAAGGAGATCGAAAAGCAGACAGGCTGCTCATTCGTCTACAAGACATCGGACATCAAGGAAGCTAAAGCAAGCGGTTCATTCAAGGACGCTCCGCTTGCCGATGTCCTGCTCAAGGTCATCACTCCTCCGCTTACTTACAGTATTGAGGGCAATATAATTGCCATTAGCAATGATTCTGCTCCAAAGGCCGCAAGGGAACAGTCTTCCCGGTTGAAAGTCAGACGGAAGGGGGTTATCAGAGATGTTTCCGGCGACCCTCTTGTCGGCGCATCGGTGTTGATCAAGGGGACACAAACCGGCGTAGTATCGGACATCGACGGCCGCTATGAGATTGCCGCAAGTTCGGCAGACGCGCTGGTCTTCAGTTATCTCGGATATGTCGACAAAGAAATCTCACTCAAGGGGTTGGGGACAGACGTTGATGTGATTCTCGAATCGGACATGCAGTTCCTCGACGAAGTGGTCGTAACCGGATACGGTACCACCACGAGGAAGAACCTGACCACCGCTATTGCGACAGTGAAACCCAATGCCATCAGTAAGGCGGCCAACTCCAGTATGCAGTCCCTGCTTATGGGCCGTGTGGCTGGTATGAATGCCGCCATCAATTCGACCCAGCCCGGCGGTTCGGTAAGCATTTCCATCCGTGGCGGCGGTACGCCAGTCTATGTCGTGGACGGAATCGTGATGCAGAACAACGACTTCGATACCGGTACAGGTAATCTTGCCGTTCCGTCATCTGTCAGCCGCGGCCCCCTCGGAGGACTCAATCCGTCTGATATCGAATCGATAGAGGTCCTCAAGGACGCCTCTGCTGCCATCTACGGAATCGGTGCGGCCAACGGCGTTATTCTCATCACCACCAAGAAAGGCAAGACCGGAAAGCCTACGGTCACATATGACGGCAGCTATTCCTACATCAGCAACTACAAGCACCTTGATATGGTCGACGGCCCGACACTCATGAACCTGGTGAACATCTACAGCAAGGAGTCGTTTCTCTACGACAGGGGATATTATCCTTACGGCAGCACGACCTACGACGGCAGCTGGTCGCCGATCTTCTCGCCCGAACAGATCCGCAATGCCATCACCACCGACTGGCTGGATTTCGTGCTGAAGTCGGGACATGTCAACAATCACAATGCTACGGTCTCGGGCGGCACCGAAAAATTCAAATATTATCTCGGTGCCAACTGGTATGATGAAGCGGCCGTCGTGCACAATTCGGATATGCGCCGCTTCTCCGTCAGGACCAATGTCAGTTCGCAGATTACCGACTGGCTCAGTTTAGGAGCTGTCATGAATTACAGCCGTAACAACTATACCAATTCAACCAACGGCGGTGACAAGGGTAATCTCGGAAACCAGGGTGCCGGCGCTCTGTATGCTGCAACCACATATCCGTCCTATCTTCCGGTGAAGGATGAAAACGGCAAATATTCCCGCTATGACAGGACCCCGAATCCTGTTTCCGTTCAGGACCTGCAGGACCACACAAAGATGACGGAAGCTTTTGTCAATTTCTCGTTGGATGCCACTCTCGTAAAGGACTGGCTCACGCTCAAGGGAGTGTATGGAATCAACATGCAGAACAACTATCGTAATGCCTACATCCCTTCATACGTCTATTTTGCCTTGCAGGAGAAATCGAGAGGAAGCATAAGCTCCGGCCGCAGGGAGGCGACCACCTATGAAGCATTCCTCAATTTCCAGCACAAACTCGGGGAAATCGTGGATGTAAGCGCGATGTTCGGTGTGGGACTCTATTTTGACGAGGGTACGACCGAGACCATCTCCTATGACAATGCCAACGATCACATCGCCGGTGACAATCTTTCCATGGCAGACGGACCGTTTATTCCCGCTTCAGGCAGATGGAAGAACGAGAAACGTTCGCAGTTCGCCCGGGTCTCTTTCGATTTCCTCGACCGGTATATCGTTTCCGCCTCTTTCCGCAGGGACGGTTCCGACAAGTTCTTCCCCGGAAAGAAATATGCACTGTTCTCCTCTGTGTCGGCGGCATGGAAAATCAGCGACGAGCCGTGGATGGCCAATGTCACGGCCGTAAACCTGCTCAAACTCAGGGCCAGCTGGGGAGAAACCGGCAGCGACAACCTCGGCACGACTCTTTGGGGCACGGTCGGTGTGTCTCGTGAGGACGTGCAGTTCAACCACAACTCTACCTCATACGTTCCTTTTCTTACGCTCGGCGCCAATTATCCCGACGTGACCTGGCAAAAGACCGTGATGAAGAATATCGGTCTCGACTGGTCGCTGTTCAAGGACCGCGTCACGGGCAGCCTTGATTTCTGGCGCAACGATGTTACCAACCTGCTCGGCACGGCCCCGACAGAACTGCTCGGCATGTTCAGTGACCGTCCCGTCAATTCCGGCCACTATTATCGCGCCGGTATCGACTTTTCTGTCAGCACGGTCAATATAAATACCCGCAACTTCAAGTGGACTTCTGTGCTGAACCTCTCCCACGACGAGGCTTATTGGGTGGAGCGTCAGGTTAATTACGCCTACAAGCCCTATCAGAAACAGGTTAAGGAACCGATGAATGCCTACTATCATTTCAAATACGACGGTCTTATCAATTATGATCTGACCAACATGCCGCAGTCCCAGCGGTCTCTTGGCGCCAAAGCCTGCCAGCCGGGCTTCCCGATCATCGTGGACAAGAATAAGGACGGCAAGATCGACATCGATG
>DXXK01000012.1 GCA_019416425.1 Bacteroidales bacterium | reverse complement strand
CAGGTGTTGCCCCCGAAACGCGAATGCAAAATTAGTGCAAAAACGCCCCCGTGTCAATACCCCATGCAAACATTTTCGCATTTTTCTTGTTCCTATCCGTTTATCTCGTTGTGGTTCAATCAAATCAATAAATGTTAAATTATGTATCATTTTGTTAATTCAGAGTATCCAAACTACATTTCCGACACTATCGGCTTCAAAATTTTCAAAATTTTTCCGGACTACCCTGGAATTTTCCTGAAATTTTTCCGAAATACCCTTACTTTTTATGGCAATTGTCGAAAATTCTCCGGTTGAATTCCATTATTCCAGCCAAATTTCCTTCAAAAGCATATGCGAAGGCTTGTTCGGGAGGATCAATTGGACGAATTCGATGTTCCTGAAATCGCCAAGCGGCAAAGTCGTGACGGGAATCTCGCGGGTAACAGTGACAGGATACGGGGCAGGCATGATGATACCTGTACGAGGCTTGAGTTCATCAAGCCGTACAGTCGCCACTGCGGAAGAAGCCGGGATATTCGGCGTAGCCTTGACTTCCTGGAAACGCAACGGAGCCGAATAGGTGTAACCGTCACGGGAAACCACGGCAATCTCGGCACCATAGGCAGGAAGGTCGGCCGGCTTATACCCGTCGGATGGGTCAGCAGTCAGGAACTGGACTTTAATCTCCTTGGGAGCGATATTCTCCGGCACTTTTTCCAGCTTGTCCCCTACCCTGCGGCGCACCACAGTCACACCTTCGCCTGCCTCCGGGCGTATGTCCAGCAGATAATGTTCCGGATCGAACCAGTTGGGATTACGGTAATCAAATGTAAAGTTCCATGCCTCAGGAATCATATTGACATCAACATTGGAGTCTCCACGACGCGCCGCCAGCAGGCTGACGGGGACACGCGCCGGATCGGGAGCGACATACTCCGACATTCCTATATACTCGGCAACTTTAGCATTGGCCAAAGTGGAGAAATCCGGTCTAACTCCTTTCCGCGCCAACAGATATACACCAGGTCCTACCGTCACAGAGTCACCGGAAGCCACACCTAACGAATCGCCATTCACGCTATATAAGGAGTAACCGGTGCCGAGTGACGGAAGTTTCACATCAAAATCGTGTCTGCGTGCCACTGTCACGATCTTGGCATCGTTGAGTGAGGTATTGCCGAACGGATCATCCAGCTGCACCACATCGGGCATGATCTCCAGACGCCATACACCTGGCTGTGGAGTGGCGTCCAGGAAATAGGCGCCGTTGCCGCCATAGCCGGCCACTGCCGACAGTCCGCGACCGGCAACCTGCCTCAACGCCTTCACATCCACAGGCTGAACGTCATTGCTGTTGGTATATATAAATTTCTCCGGAGCGTTGAACACCGATAAATCCGGATCATGGCTTACAGTGGTATGGCCGAAGACAGTATTGTCGGGATATTGACCATAGTCTGCACCACGCGGTGTCTCCTTGGCGGTCTCCACGGCAATCATCATGCTCAGCGCCTTGGCCGGGGTGTACGCCAGATTCATATAATGAGTGGGGTACTCGGTATTGTACTGCGCCAGGTCGATGGGGTCGTAGGCAAACTGGGTGATCCACTGGAAGCCCTTCTTGCGGAAAGTCCGGGCGATGGCCGGATACAGGTGGGAATAGAGCACATCGGCCGGGTCAAACTCATAAACCACGCGAGCCAGCTTATTGTAGGCAGGAATCGAATCCTCCCATGGAATGGTATAGTTGTCCAATGCCGGCAGGAAGTTACCTTTACGCTCATGACCTGCCACCAGACCTGTGGGATACCACTGGTAGGTGGTGCCCTGGATGTCGTCGGCATCATAATAAGCCGAGGTCACCGAAGGGTTATGTGTCACATTATAAAGGATGGGACGCTTGAAGCCACCCTTGCGCAACGCCTTGGACATACGGTCGATGTAGGCGGCGACCTCCTTCTTGCTGCCTGAATGGCATGGCTCGTTGTTGATTTCCATCGCGATGATGGCCTTGTCCTGCGCCACGGTGCGACCTGTATAGGGATTGCGGTGGCGCACCAGCTGCTGCAGGTAACGCTCCTGCGCGGCCTGGGCCTTCGGGTTGTCATGGATGTCGCATTTTCCGTAATCGTATGTGAACGCACCGGTGTCGTTATCCTTCTCAGGATAGCCGTTACCGAAATTGGTCTGGGCGGTCAAGACGATGTCGATTCCGCGCTTCTCCAGCTCAGCGATCATGTAATCCAGCAGGTCCAGATGGTCATTATCCACCAGGTTGCCGATGGAGTCGGCCAACTCGGCATCCCACAGATGCAGGCGGAATGCATTGAGGCCCAGGCGGGCAATGTGATATATATCGCGGTCGATGGCGGCCTTGCGGTCCTTGCCCTCATAGCCCAGCGCGCGGTATGAATAGGCGAATGGAACGGTATAGTTAGTACCGTAATAGCTTACTTCCTGACCGTTATCGCTGCGGCGCATCACGCCCTGGTCGTCGACGATGACCTCATATTTCTGACGGTCGGCCGCGGGTTCCTTTTCCTTCCCGTCAGCGGCATTCACCGACGTCACCGCCAGCAATGCAAGTAAGACAATCGAGTTATATTTCATAGTAATTCAGGTTTCAAGCATCGACTTCCAAAAGCCGGTACATTCTTAAAGCGTAAAGTTACAACAAAAAGTCCGGATATGCAAAATTGCAAGACGTTTCAATTTTTTGTATTTTTGCGGCATGAATGAAGAAAAGGTAAAAGGGATAGCCATCCAAGACTTCGACTATCCGCTGGAAGACGGCAGGATAGCGCGGCACCCGCTGGAGGACCGCGAGAGCTGTCTGCTGCTCGAGGCCGACGACCTCGGCAACGCGCACCACATGCATTTCTACGACCTGCCGGGCCTGCTTGCATCCGACAGCATAATCTGCTGCAACGACACACGCGTGATCAACGCCCGCATCGAGATGCGCAAGCCCACCGGCAGCCGTATCGAGATCTTCCTGCTGGAGCCCATCGAGCCGCAAGACTATGTGCTGATGTTCCAGTCCACGGGCAAATGCACCTGGAACTGTCTGATAGGCAACCGCAAGCGCTGGAAGGAAGGGACCCTGGACAAGATCCTGGACATAAACGGACGCGAGGTGACGCTAAGCGCACGCATCGTCGGCGAGCGTCCCGGCAACAGTTTCGCCGTTGAATTCACCTGGGACAGCGACGACACCTGGGCCAGCATAGTCGAGGCGGCAGGCCGCATCCCCATCCCGCCATACCTGAACCGCGAGTCGGAGGCCAGCGACAACGACGACTACCAGACCGTCTACGCCCGCATGCGCGGCTCGGTAGCGGCCCCGACCGCCGGACTTCACTTCACCGACCGGCTGATCGACGAGATCAAGGCCAAAGGAATAGGCTTCTACCCCGTCACTTTACATGTAGGCGCCGGGACCTTCCAGCCCGTCAAGAGCGACACCATCGGCGACCACCCGATGCACACCGAGACGTTCACGGTAACCTCTGGGACAGTCCAGGCCCTGATCGACGCCAAGCGCCAGGGGCGCAAGGTCACCGCCATCGGCACCACCAGCGTCCGCACGCTGGAATCGTTGCCATACTTAGGGCTGCATATCATGAAGGATTCCGGGAATCCGAATCTGCATGTGGACCAATGGGAGGCATACGAAACCGACAGTCTGGACACGGTCAACGCGCTGGAGGCGTTGAACCGGTACATGGAGCAGCGCAATGTCCGATCCATAACCGCCGCCACCAGCATCATGATCGCCCCCGGCTTCACATGGCGCGTGGTGGACCAGATGGTCACCAATTTCCACCAGCCGCAGTCCACGCTGCTCCTGCTGGTCAGCTCGTTCCTGGGCACCGATGCCGAGGGGAATCAGCTGTGGCGGAAATACTACAACCAGGCACTGGCAGCCGATTACCGATTCCTGAGTTACGGCGATGCCTGTTTCTTCCACCGCGCAGACCGATAGGCAATGGCGATCGTGAAGATTCATTACAATCCGGACCTACCTTGGGAACCCGTACGGTTGCCTGGGTCGAAAAGCATAGCCGCGCGGGCCATGGTCTGCCGCTACGTCCTGGGGGTTGACACCGAGCTGGTCAACCTGCCGGATTGCGATGACACACGCGAGCTTCACGCCGCACTGACCCTGCTGGACAGCCGTCTGCACGACCCGTTGCCATTTATTCGTGAATATGGGGAACTGCGGCCTACATCCCTAAGGTTCGACCTTGGCAACGGAGGCACCTCGCTGCGCTTCTTCACGGCCCTGGCGGCGTCACTGCCCGACCTGGAGGCCGAAATCGACTGCGCCGAAGGAGTGAAGAAACGACCGTTGGCACCGCTGATCGAGGAACTACGCCGACATGGCGCCGACATCACCTGCCTGCACCGAGAGGGATATGCCCCGCTGCTGATACGGGGACGTAAGCTGATGGGAGGGCCGATCGAGGTGGCCGGCAACATCAGCTCGCAGTTCATCTCGGCACTGCTGCTGGCAAGTCCGCTATGGGAACCGGAACCGGACCTTACATTGCCTGCAATCACCAACAGTATCGTGTCAAGACCATACGTGGACATGACGCAGAAGGTGATGGAACAATTTGCGTCACGGCCCGAACGTTACACAATCGAGACGGACTGGTCGGCGGCAGGCTACTTCTACGAGCTGGCCCTGGCGGAGCCCGGCCGAGAGCTGACCATCGAGTCGCTGACCGATCCGGCTGTCTCGATACAGGGCGACAGCATCTGCCGCGAGCTGTTCGGCTGGCTCGGCGTGGAGACGCGACGGCTCGATGACAATCCATATGGCGCCGTGACGTTGACAGGCAACGCCGACACCATAACCTGCAACAAGCGGATGGGAGTACCTATGACCTTCGATTTAGGCAATACACCCGACCTGGCGCCAGCCTTGGGGGCAGGGATGTGCATGGCCGGACTCCCGTTCGACCTGGAGAACTTAGGACATCTGCGGCATAAGGAATCCAACCGTCTGCTGTCAATCAGCACCGAATTAGGCAAGGCCGGATATGCCGTGGAGGCCACCGACCGGGGATTGAAATGGAGCGGACGGCGCTACCCGGTACTGGACGACGAGACGTACGAGGCGTGGGGCGACCACCGCATCGCCATGTCGATGGCGATACTGGCCACACGGCTCCGCTGGCTCGGGATACAGGATGGCGAAACGGTGTCTAAATCGTTCGACGACTATTACGACCAGCTGAAGCGGGTCGGATTTGATGTAAGAATATAGAGACATGATATGGAAGGAGCATTGATAATACTGGCGGCGACAGTAGCGGTAGGATTCATCCTGTGGCTGCTTGACAAACGCCATCCACATCAGGAACCGACGACGGAGCCTGAGAAAACCGAAACTTCGGAAGATACCGTAGCCGAAGCCGCCGCTTCCGAGTCTGCGGCCCAGGAACCGCACGGAGAGGTATGCTGCGGCCAGCATCTGGTATGCGAGAAGGACTCGCTGAGTCCGACGACATCCAGGATAGAATACTACGACGACGAGGAACTGGACCGGTTCATCGGACGCGACGGCACTGATTACACTTCCGAGGAGACCGAGGAATTCCAGGAAGTGCTGCTGACATTGCGCCCGGAGGACGTTACGGGCTGGGCGCGCAGCATAACTCAGCGACATCTGGAATTGCCGCCCATGGTCCGCGACGAACTGTTAATGCTTGTAAATGAAGCACGTAGCGAAGCCGCCAAAAATTAATTCGATAATTTTGCAAAAAAGTTGGCCAAAAATTTGGTGGAAATAAAAAAACGTTGTAATTTTGCACTCGCAATCGGGCGATTAGCTCAGCTGGTTTAGAGCGTCTGCCTTACAAGCAGAGGGTCTGCGGTTCGAATCCGTAATCGCCCACCGATTAACACATACCCTTTTGGGCGCTTAGCTCAGCTGGTTTAGAGCGTCTGCCTTACAAGCAGAGGGTCTGCGGTTCGAATCCGTAAGCGCCCACTCCCCACAAACCCCCGTCCGTCTTTTCTCTGCAGGAAAAGGCGGACACCTCATTTTATACGGGCCACTCGTCTTTGTACATCGTCCGGCCCACAGGATGCCCGTGGCTTACGGGGATTATTATAACGGTAGATTCAACTTTTTTTGCTAATTTTGCGTATCAATTGCAGGGAAGGTCTGTTGCCCTCCCACAAGATGACCCAAAATATGGAGAATGAGACGTTAAGCGAGTCCAAACAGGTTTTGGACCAGGCTACAAATTCAGAATATAAGTACGGATTCACATCCGACATAGACACCGATACGTTACCCCCCGGCCTGAGCGAGGAGGTGATACGTCAGATATCGGCCCTGAAACATGAACCGGAATGGCTTCTGGACTTCCGGCTGAAGGCGTACCGCTACTGGCTGACGCTGACGCCCCCGACCTGGGCGCACCTCGACATGCCCGAGATCGATTACCAGGCCATCAGCTACTACGCCGCTCCGCGCAAGAAGCCGTTGAAGCAATCCATGGATGAGGTAGACCCCGAGCTGGTCAAGACGTTCAACAAACTCGGCATCAGCCTGGAAGAGCAGAAACGACTGTCGGGCGTGGCCGTCGACGCCGTTATGGATTCCGTATCCGTCAAGACCACCCACCGCGAGCACTTAGCGGAACTGGGTGTGATATTCTGCTCGTTCTCCGAAGCCGTCAAGGATTACCCCGAGCTGGTCAAGAAATATCTCGGCACGGTTGTTCCCTACCGCGACAACTATTACGCCGCGCTGAACTCTGCGGTCTTCTCGGACGGCAGTTTCGTCTACATCCCCAAGGGAGTGCGGTGTCCGATGGAGCTGAGCACCTACTTCCGCATCAACGCCAGCGGTACGGGCCAGTTCGAGCGGACGCTCATCGTGGCCGATGATGACTCCTACGTATCGTATCTGGAAGGCTGCACGGCGCCGATGCGTGACGAGAACCAGCTGCACGCCGCAGTTGTGGAGATAATCGTTGAGGAACGCGCCGAAGTGAAATACTCGACGGTACAGAACTGGTACGCCGGCGACGCGCAGGGACGCGGCGGCGTGCTGAACCTGGTGACCAAGCGCGGCCTGTGCCGCGGCCACCGCTCCAAGCTGAGCTGGACGCAGGTGGAGACCGGTTCGGCCATCACATGGAAATACCCCTCGACCATCCTGAAAGGCGACGAGTCCGTGGGCGAGTTCTACTCCGTCGCGTTGACCAACAACTACCAGCAGGCTGACACAGGCACCAAGATGATACACCTGGGCAAGAACTCCCGCTCCACCATAGTCAGCAAGGGAATCTCGGCGGGCAAGTCGCAGAATTCCTACCGCGGCATGGTGCGCGTGGCCGCCGACGCCGACAACTGCCGCAACTACACGCAGTGCGACTCGCTGCTGATGGGCGACCAGTGCGGCGCGCACACCTTCCCAAAGATCGACGTGCGCAACCAGTCGTCGACCGTCGAGCATGAGGCCACCACCTCCAAAATCAACGAGGAGCAGCTGTTCTACTGCCGCCAGCGCGGCATCGACACCGAGGAGGCAATAGCGCTGATCGTGGGCGGATACGCCCGCGACGTGATGCAGAAACTTCCCATGGAATTCGCCGTGGAGGCCCAGAAGCTGCTTCAGGTCAGCCTGGAAGGCTCCGTGGGATAAACCTGAATACTATGATTGAACGGATAATAATAATCGACAACATCGACCCACAGACCTTCTACGGGCCGAACAACACGAATATGGCCCTGATCCGCAACCTCTTCCCGAAGCTGCGCGTCTCGGCGCGCGGCAACGTCATCAAGGCTATCGGCGAGGAGAGCGAGACCGCGGAGTTCGAGAAGAAGATCAAGGAGCTGGAGGCCTGGGCGTCGAAATACAACAAGCTTACCGAGGACGACATCATCGATATGGTACGTGGCGAGGCTCCGCACCCCCAGGAGTCCGACGGAGTGATAATCTACGGTCAGACCGGCCGTCCCATCGCCCCGCGCAACGCCAACCAGTCGCGGATGGTCCGTTCGTTCCAGGACAACGACCTGACGTTCGCCCTGGGGCCTGCCGGTACCGGCAAGACCTACATAGCCATCGCCCTGGCGGTCCGTGCGCTGAAGAACAAGGAATGCCGGCGCCTGATCCTGAGCCGTCCCGCCGTCGAGGCCGGCGAGAAATTAGGATTCCTCCCCGGCGACATGAAGGATAAGATCGACCCGTACCTGCAGCCGCTCTACGACGCGCTTGAGGACATGCTGCCGCCGCTGAAACTGAAGGAATACATGGATTCCAACACGATCCAGATTGCCCCGCTGGCCTTCATGCGCGGACGCACGCTCAACGACGCCGTCATCATACTGGACGAGGCGCAGAACACCACCACCCACCAGATGAAGATGTTCCTGACCCGTCTGGGAGTCAACTCCAAGATGATCGTCACCGGCGACGTGACGCAGATCGACCTGCCCCGGTCGGTACGCAGCGGTCTGCTCAACGCCCTACGCATCCTGAAGGGCGTCAAAGGCATAGGCGTGATCGAATACGAGAAAAAAGACATTGTGCGCCATCCGCTGGTGCAACGCATCGTGGATGCGTACGAGAACCGCGAGAAGGAGGTGGAGCTGGAGGACCAGGCCCGCGACCAGGCGCAACCCGATAATACTGAAGAATAAGGAGAGAATACACAGGAAATGGTAAAGGCTGGAGATACAGTAAGATACCTGAACGAGGTCGGCGGCGGCGTAGTGAGCCGCGTCGACGGCAAGATCGCGTATGTCAACGACGACGGATTCGACCGGCCGGTGGCCGTAAACGAACTGGTGGTGGTGCTTCCGGCCGGACATGCCAACACCACGGGGGCGAGACTGATGTTCGACCAACAGGCCTACGACGTGGGCCGCGGCTCGAAACGCAACAAGCCGGAGCCGGAGGCCAAGCCGGTCGCCGCACCTGCAGCGCCTGTCCATCCCAAACCCGAGGAGGAGGATTTCCCCATCGAGGAGACGGAATACGGCGACGCCATGAACGTGATCCTGGCGTTCGAGCCCAAGGACGCCAAGCGCCTTGACACCACCACATTCAATGCCGCCCTGGTCAATGACTCCAACTATTTTCTGAGCTACCAGCTGCTGATCGTGGCCAAGCCCGGCGAATGGACCACCTTCGCCCGCGGCGAGGTGGCACCCAACGAAATCGCCGACCTGCGCCAGTTAGGCCACAACGACATCCCCGGCATGGAACGGATCGTGTTCCAGGCCATCGCATACAAGAAAGACAAGGACTTCACGGTCAAGGAACCGCTCAACGCGCTCCGCAAGCTGGACCTGACCAAGTTCTTCAAGTTCCATTGCTTCCGTCCCGGCCTGTACTTCGACACCCCCGTCCTGGAAGTCCCTCTGCTGGCCGAGCCGCTCCACAAGCGCCAGCCCAAGCAGAACAAACGCAACAAGTAAGGTTCGACCGCACACAACAGACTCCGGCCCTAACCAGATGTCAGAGCCGGGGTCTTAAACGAATATTTTACCCAATCTCAACAACCATGAGGAATTTTTATCTACTGCTTGCAGCGCTGTTGACTTGCGTTGCGGGCCTCAGGGCACAGGTCACGACCGAGCCCTCGCCGCTACAGGAGGATTCGCAGAATGTGGTGATCTACTTCCATGCGGACCAGGGCAACAAGGGCCTGATGGGCAGCCCGGCCACCGAGGGCATCTACGCCCATACCGGCGTGGACGTGGTGAACGCCAACGGCACCACCACAAGCTGGAAATACGCCCCCACCTGGGGCGACAACGCTGCCAAGTACAAGCTGACCTATGTGTCGCCCAACCTTTGGAAACTCGACATCGGCGACATCCGCACCTACTACGGCGTTGCCGCCAACGAGACCGTGAAGCGCCTGTGCTTCGTGTTCCGTAACGCCAACTGCTCCAAGGAGGGCAAAGGCGTGGGTAACTCCGACATCTTCGTCGACGTGGTGGACACCGGCTTCCAGCTGGCGTTCACGCGCAGCAACACCAACAATGTGTTAGGCACCAATACCGACGTGACCTTCACCGCCGCCACGACTCAGACAGCGGACATCACCATCACCGTCAACGGCAGCCCCGTGGCATCGCAGAGTGGAGTCAAGGCGCTGACCGCCAACTACAGTTTCACGACCCAAGGAGAGTATGCCGTAGCCTGCACGGCCAAGAAGGGCAACGACACGCAGACGCAGGAATTCAACGTGCTGTGCGCCGGCAACGCCATCCAGGCTTCCGACGCCACGATTCCGGCATTAGGAGTCACCAAGAACGCCGACGGCAGCTATACATTCTGCATGGCCGCCCCGCAGAAGCAGAACTGCGTGGTGGTAGGCTCTTGGAATGACTTCAAGCCCACGATGGCAGGCGTATGCCAATACGTGGACCGCAACATCCAGGGCGCAAGCTTCCGCTACTTCAAGACTACCATCCCGGCATCGCAGATCAAGGGAGCATTCTCCTATTATTACTGCATCGACGGCCAGTACAACGTCGGCGACCCGTACGCACGCCTGGTACTGGACCCCTACAACGACAAGTACATCAGCAGCACTGTATACCCCGACATGCCGAAGTATCCCGAAGGCAAGGTTCCGTCCAATACCTTCCTGGCATACTACTCCGACAACCTGCTTGACTATAAATGGACGGCTCCGGCATTCCAGTATCCGCCCAAGGACAATCTGGTGATCTACGAGATGCTGCTGCGCGACTTCACCGGCACCGAGGGCAAGGCCGACGGCAACGGCACGGTCAACCTGGCCATCCAGAAGATACCCTACCTGAGGCAGTTGGGCATCAACGCCGTGGAGCTCCTGCCCATCAATGAGTTCAACGGCAACATCTCCTGGGGCTACAACCCGAACTTCTACATGGCCCCCGACAAGGCCTACGGAACTCCGCAGGACTACAAGCGCTTCATCGACGAGTGCCACAAGCAGGGCATAGCCGTAATCCTGGACGTGGTGTTCAACCAGAGCGACGGCTGCCATCCCTGGTACCAGCTATACCCCGTGGAGCAGAATCCGTTCTACAACCAGGACGCTCCCCACGCCTACAGCGTGCTGAACGACTGGAACCAGGGATATCCTCTGGTGGAGGAGCAGTGGCGCGACATGCTGCAGTTCTGGCTCAAGGAATACAAGGTGGACGGCTTCCGTTTCGACCTGGTGAAGGGTCTTGGCGACAACGACTCGTACGCCAACAACGGCGACGCAGCCACCAACGCCTTCAACCAGAGCCGCGTGGACCGCATGAAGCGGCTGCACGGATATATGACAGCCGTCAACCCCAACGCCTACTTCATCAACGAGAACCTGGCCGGCGCGCAGGAGGAGAACCTGATGGCGCAGGACGGCGAGCTGAACTGGGCCAACTACAACAACGCCGGCTGCCAGTTCGCCATGGGTTATTCGTCGAGTTCCAGCCTGAACGGCATGAACGCCGTATTCGGCGGCCGCACAGCCGGCTCGACCGTGGCATATCTGGAGAGCCATGACGAGGAGCGTCTGGCCTACAAGCAGAATCAGTTCGGCGCCGACGACGTCAAGGGCAACCATGCCGTATCGATGCAGCGTCTGGGTTCGGCGGCGGCACAGATGATTCTGGAGCCGGGGAGCCACATGATCTGGCAATTCTCGGAGATGGGCAACGCCCAGACCACCAAGAACAGTAATGGCGGCAACAACACCGACCCCAAGATCGTGAACTGGAACCTGCTGAACGATCCGGACAACAAGGCGCTGATGGAGACCTACAGCACTCTGATCCGAATACGTCTCAATCCGGAGTACCAGGACCTGTTCGCAACCAACAACCAGTCCTTCGTCACCGAGCTGTCGGGCTGGGAGCGCGGCCGCATCATATCCACCAAGGCCGGTGACAAGGAGTTGTTCTGCGTGATCAACCCTAACACCAACCGCAACGTGACCGTCGCCGCCGACTTCAGCGTATCGGCGTCGCAGGACGATTACTGGATCGCAGTCCAGAGTCACGGTACGGAATCGGCCCGCTTCAACGTGACGAACAAGTCAATCACGGTTCCGGCCAACTGCTTCGCCGTGGTCACCACGCGCAACATCTCGGGCGTGAAGGATGTCATGACGAGCGAATCCGACCTGCGGATCGCCACCGGTCCGGGCAGTCTGTCGGTCTACGGCACAGAGGGGACTGTCGAAATCTATGGCCTGACGGGCGTACGTATTGCCGTTATCCGGGGCGAAGGCAACGTCGAGTTGCCGCGCGGAGTCTACATAGTTCGTTGCGGAAACATTGCGAAGAAGGTCATTATCCGTTAATTTTGCCCCGAAATTAACTTTAATGTGTTAAAAAACATGTTTAATTTCGGCAAAAACGCATTTTTTTGAAAAAAAATAACCGCCGAAATAAAATTTTATATAACTTTGCATCGTTTTTGAAAACGAAAGCTGAAAGGAGCAATCCCGGAAGCGTCGCTTGCAAAAGCACATTGTTTTATTA
>DXXK01000011.1 GCA_019416425.1 Bacteroidales bacterium | reverse complement strand
ATACTAATCAACCTAATACTGGGATAAGACATGAATTACTCTCCCAAGATTACATTCCAGATCAAGCAGATGCTTTATTTATGCTTATTGAAGCAAGTTGTATTATAAATTATATTACAAACAAACTTTCCTTAACAAAATGACTAATCTTGTTGAAGTACAATATGCCCAAACGGGCAAGTCGAGCAATACCGATGAACTCGGTATGCGTGAGATGCAGGCTATGGTTTATGCGCAGCGTAACCGCCAATATCTTCTTGTAAAGGCACCACCGGCTTCGGGCAAGAGTCGTGCAATGATGTTCGTGGCGCTGGATAAACTTGCCAACCAAGGCGTGAAGAAAGTTATCGTAGCAGTGCCCCAACAAAATATCGGACGTAGCTTCAAGGACACTTCCTTGAAAAAGTTCGGATTCTTTGAAGATTGGGTGGTTCCTCCATATTGGAATCTTTGTCTCGCCGCCGGAAGCGAGAACTCCAAGAAATCGATTGTACAGGAGTTTCTCGTTCATCCAACGGCATCAAAACTCGTCTGCACTCATGCCACACTCCTTAATTCGCTTAAAGATGTAGATTCCAGAAAACTTGATGATGTTTTCTTTGGCATCGATGAGTTCCATCATGGTTCGGCTGATGAGAATAACCAACTCGGTACTCTGATACGTCGGCTTTTAAACGAGACATCTGCCCATATACTCGCCATGACGGGGTCATATTTCCGTGGCGATGCTGTGCCGGTGATGCGACCTGAGGACGAGGCGATGTTTCAGCCAACAATCAACTACAATTACTATCAGCAGCTTAACGGCTACAAATGGCTGAAAAGCCTCGGCATCGGTTATAGCTTTTTCCAAGGGAATTACCTTACGGCAATTCCGGAGGTTCTGGACACTCATAAGAAAACTCTTATCCATATCCCTCATCCTAACAGCAAGACAGGGGCGTTCATGAACAAGCACGATCAGGTAGCCGAAATTATCAGGAACATCGGTGAAATCGTGGATCGTGATTATACACATTTCCTGTATAAGGTTAAGACCCCTGATGGACGAATACTAACCGTAGGCGATCTTGTGGAAGATAAGGCTGAATGTCGTGATGTGTTACAGGCATATCTGCAACGCATGAACCGCCGTGATTCGCTTGACATATTAATCGCCCTCGGTACCGCAAAGGAAGGCTTCGACTGGGAATGGTGCGAGCATTGCATAACAATCGGCATACGTGCGTCACTGACGGAGGTTGTGCAGATTATCGGTAGGTGTACTCGTGACTGCGAAGGCAAGACACATGCTCAGTTCACTAACCTTATTCCGTGCCCCGATGCTGCACAGGATGATGTGTCAATGGCAGTCAACGACTTCCTGAAAGCCATCTCCGCCTCATTGCTCATGGAGCAAGTCATGGCCCCGAAATGGAACTTCAAGACTAAAGTCGATGCCGAAGACAATCCTGATCCAACGACAAAACCGGAAGACAACGACCATGTAATTGAGGTGTCAGGGCTACCTGAACTTAACGAGAGGACACAGGCTATTGTAGAGAATGACCTTGACACGCTTGTAGCCACCACACTGTCTGATAGGAATATCCGCGAGGCTATCATCGGCGAGGGAATGGCAGAAATGATAACTGAGGTATACATTCCCAAGATTATCCGTGATACCTATCCGGATCTTAACGAAGAAGAAGTGGATGCAGTGGCAAAGCACACCATCCTTACCATAGCCACCCAGGGTGAACAGGTCATAGGTCCGGATGACTCAGGAAACAAATTCATCAAGATCGCCAACAAGTTTGTCAACCTGAATGACCTTGATATAAACCTCATTGCCGACATCAACCCGTTCCAGCGAGCCTACGAGGTGGTGAGCAAATCGCTTACGCCCGAGGTACTGCGCACCATTCAATATGTAATTGAAGATAAGCGTTCTGAGAAACTGACTGATGAAGAAGCAATCTTGCTTTTCACCAAGTATCTTCCTAAATGGCGTGAGGAAAATCCGGGCAAAACAAAGCCGGAGATTACCGACGGCGACCCGTTGGCTCGCCGCATAGCTATGGCGATTGAACATCTCCGTCAGCTCAAACGCAATAAACTCGCACAGCAGCAATGATGAACTGGAATAAGGAACTTGAAAAGATATTCGATGATCCTCTCCTTGCCGATGTTACCGCCCCACGCAAGCGCGTTACGTCGAGTGACCGACTTATAGCCGGGTTTCAGGAGATTCTGGCTTTCTATGAAGCCCATGGCAGACTACCCGAAGACATTCCATCGGAAGCATC
Organism: Bacteroidales bacterium; assembly: GCA_019416425.1. GTDB lineage: Bacteria > Bacteroidota > Bacteroidia > Bacteroidales > Muribaculaceae > Lepagella. The sequence goes on along the minus strand of DXXK01000011.1, from coordinate 39,459 downwards.
GCTTTTCCACAAGTGGAAAGGTTTGTTGAAAAACGAGGAAAAGATTGATCGTTGTAGACCGTTTGACCATCTTGGCATTCTTCCACAGCCGGTTCAGACTATCCAGGAGCCTCCGGCCGTATACGAACATGAGCTTACTGAGGAAGAACAACTTGAAGCAATTCTTAACGACCCTCTGCTTGCAGATATAGAGGCCGGGGACGATCTTGGACTTTTTGATGTGCCCGAATATATGCGCCAGCGTCTCGAAGCCCGAAAGGAAGCCGAGTATGTCGGCAAACGTCGTCCTTGTGAAGACTTTGACAAATATGCTGATGGATTCAAGGAAATTCAGCAAGGTTTGAAGTTGGGTAAATATAAACTGACAAAGTTCAGTGTCCGAAATCTCAAGGTCGGTAGTTACTTTGTCGAGGACGGCATGCTTGGCTATCTCGCCGCATTTGATGATGAAGGAATCAACCGTCATGGCGATCGAGACGGCCGGACACGTGTAGTATACGAAAATGGGTCAGAGTCAGATATTAAATATAAGACAATAACCAAAAACCTTTCAGTGACAGGATATTCTGTCATTGACACGTCCGAAATGACCGCTGAGGAATTTGAGCAATGCTTCACTCTCACAGATAAAGACATTGAAAGTGGCACTATTTATGTACTGCGCTCAAAGTCTTCACGACCGGATATTGCAGCAATCAAGAATCTCTATAAAATCGGCTTTACAGTCACATCTGTCGAAAGTCGCATTGCCAACGCTAAGAACGAACCGACTTATCTTTGTGCTGATGTCGAGGTAGTAGCCACATGGAAGGTCTACAATGTCAAATCATCGACATTCGAAGCTCTTATTCATAAGCTGTTCGCCCCAGTTCAGTTACAGGTAACGGTTGATGGACACCGTCCCAAGGAATGGTTCATCGTTCCTTTCAAAGTAATTGAAGAGGCAGTTAATGCGATTGTGTCACTCAAATCAATTGAATATAATCCGCAACTCCAACAAATTATCTATACCCCCTAATCGAATGGAGAATGTATTCTTTGTGTATCACATTCTTTCTGACGAAAATAACTCCTTCATTGAATCAGTGATTAAAGCAATCTAATAAATCAAAATATGGTTCCACACTTTTTTGAATTTTATATACCGGTGCTTAATGTTTTAAGCACTGTCGAAGAAAAAAATATAAATAATATTGTTGACGAATCAAGCAATTTAGTGGGATTGTCAACTGAAGACAAGGCAATAACAACTAAAAAGAATGGACAACCTCAATATAGTAATAATATATCGTGGGCAATATCCGACTTGTATCAGGCCGGCTTTATTGACAGAGTTTCACGTGGCACTTATGTCATAACCATAGAAGGATTAGAATTTTTAGAGAATCATCCTGAGAATCCAACCCGAGCCACTCTCGCAGAAAAATCTGGGAAATTCCGAGATTTTATCAATAAGACAAGAGTCCGAAAATCAAAAGGAGAAACGTCTAGTCCGACATCTTCCAATGTAAGTAAGCCATCCAAAACAAATAAAACTGAATGGGCATCTCATAATCATGCTGCATCGAATACCAAAAGCAATGTAGCTCCTGATGTCGAGACATCGGTTTTGTTGCAAGAACTTTACCAGACTTTATCAATATTACGTAAAGCCAATTTATCAACGCATGAGATAGAGCAAAAAATAAAAGAATTGGAAACGGAATCCATTGCCCACGATATCGCTCCAAAAGTTTCAAAACTGTTGGACGTGTTTAGTGATATAATCGGTCACTCAGGGACAATCACTATCCAATACAAATATCAGGATTCAATGAGTATATCATTGAATGGCCTAACATATACAATTAAAATCCCAAAAGATACTCCGGCTGTTGCTGTGTCTGAAAATAAAAACAGATCATCAATTCCAAAGATTCCTAAAACTAAAAAAGCAGATATAAACCCGAAAGACGAAAAACCTGCCGCATCGCGTGGCAATTCAATTGGAACGGCAACTAATAATCCTTCTTCCAATTCTATTAGGATGTGGATAAAGCCTCATACTGATCTGACTTTTGCCATTTATGGAGAAACTGCGCCTTTCAATGATTTATTCAAATCATATGGAGGTTGTTTCAGGCAAATTAATTCCGGCAAAGGATACTGGGTTTTCATGAACAATCGAAGAGAGGGATTAGAGAGAGATCTCAAAGATTATCTGATTGAACCACAATCTGATATTTCCGATACTAAAAGGACTGCCGATGATTCATTGAAAAATCGGCTGAATGACAACAGATCAAATGATCATGACGCACCCATACTTGATAAGTATAAGAATCAATTACGCTCATTAAAGAGTTTTGACTTTCTGGGTGTATCCGGACCTCATAAGGCTATTCTTTTATTAGCTATATTCGAATTGATCTATAAGAACATATTAAAAGAAAACAAAATATATTATACCGCAGAATTGGAAGAGCTTTACAATAAGAAGTGGCGTGAACTGGAAGGCACAGCACCTACCTTGGGAATTGCCTATCCGTATGCTCATCTTGGTAAAGAGCCTTTTATCAAACACATATTAATCCGTCAGATAAAGGATTATAACGATGTCTGGAATAAACAGAAGATAAAGCAATATATTCGGCACAGCCAGATTGATACAGCCTTGTTCAATCTCTTAAAGAAAAAGAAATATCACGCAGAGTTATCGGCATTGCTTATTACTGAATATTTAAGTACATGACAAAAATTTGAAGACATCGAATTTTGGGGCATAAGTCGGGCGCATGAGTATGGTTGCAATCTCTTCCAAGCCGTACTTGACAAGAGACTTAGCTTTTCTTCCATGTTTCAGGATTCTTATCGGTTTAATATTTATATCCTTATGTTCACCAACGATATACGCCCATACAAGAGCCACGCATACCATCGCCACAAGTCTTGCGATGCGCTCCATGTCGCGCATATGGGTGTCCTCGATGTTGAAGCCGGAGGATTTCATGGCCTTGGAGGCCGTCTCGATCTCCCAGCGTTTCTTATAGGTCATGACAGCGCCTTCAGGGCGGTTGAAGCATATGAGAATCTGCAATTCCGGGACACCATCGGAGTTCTTTATCCGGCTCCCGGCAAGATAGACATATTCACCCTTGTGAAGGAAGATCTTATGGTAGAATTTCTCCTGCCCTACCCTGAGGTCATTGAAGAGCCACCATGCACGTATCCGGTTGCCGGTGGAAGGCCTGACGATCCAGAAGTTCTGCCGGATACGGATGTAATACCGGATGCGTCTGTTGTTCAGCCATCCGATCCATTCCTTTCCGATGAACTCCCTGTCGGCCACCAGGCAATCGATACAGTCCGAACCGAAAAGACGGATGAACCGCTCCATGATTTTCTTACGTTCCTCCCAATTGGAATTGCCACGTTTAGGGAGAAGGCTGAAGATCAGCGGGAAGGCATGCCTTTGTATGTAACGCCCGGCATCAGTATGTTGATGTTGAACTCCCCGAACTTCCAGTTGGTGCGGTCCATGCTCAACACAAGTTCCGTCTTGACGGGAAGCAGCGAGAATATCACGCGGGCGATAATGTCAAGGTCAAGAACATCCCTGGCGAAGAACCTTTGAAGCCGTCTGAGGCTGGAATCCCTGTCCACGTCCGTGGGCATCGCGCCCGCCAGTTTATGAAGACTGACGGTCTGCACCACACTCAGCGCGTGGAGGAGCTAAGCCATAAACTTTATGCGGGCCAGATTCACACTTTGTCCAAAATGCTCTTGCATAATCGGGAGGATTTGGTTAACTTTGACCAAGTCCTTGGAAGTTGTAATTTTCATGGAGAAAAGTCGCCAAACTTTTCCTTTAAATTACTAATTTTCAAGAACTTTTGCAAATATAACAGACTGAAATTTAGATGTTTAACAGCATAATTTCAATTTTTGCCATCTACTAAAAACTTGGAATTAAAACGTGGTCATAAAAATAGATTATACGATTTGTAAATGGATAACGGACAGATAATATTATTCCAGACGCAGGGCGGTGAGACGAAAATCGAGGTTCGACTCTCCAATGAAACTGTATGGCTCACGGCCGACCAGATGGCGGAGCTGTTTCAGCGCAATAAATCAACCATTTCACGACATATTAAAAATATCTATGAAAGTGGTGAGTTAGAGCAAAATCGAACTGTTGCATTTTTTGCAACTGTTCAAGATGAGGGCGGTCGAAAGGTTGAAAGAAATCTTGCTTTCTATAATCTTGACATGATTATAAGTGTGGGTTATCGTGTTAACTCGCATCGAGGCGTGCAGTTTCGGCAGTGGGCTACGCAAGTGTTGAAAGAATACATGATCAAGGGATTCGTGCTTAATGATGATTTGCTCAAAAACGCCGGACAAGGGAACTATTTCGACGAGCTGTTGGCGCGAATCCGTGACATCCGCAGCTCGGAGAAGGTATTCTACCGCAAGGTTCTGGAGATTTACGCACTCAGCATCGACTATGACCCTCGTACATCCATCACACAACAGTTCTTCAAGACTGTGCAGAACAAGATGCACTTCGCTGCCCACGGACATACTGCCTCAGAGGTAATCTATGTTAGAGCAAATGCGGAGAAGGATTTCATGGGTCTGACTTCGTGGCGAGGAACTATGCCAACCAAACATGAGGCTGAGATAGCAAAGAATTATCTTTCAGAAGAGGAAGTCGATATGCTGAATCGTATTGTCAACCTATACCTTGACTTTGCCGAGCTCCAAGCAAAGAGCCATGTTCCCATGTATATGAAGGACTGGATTCAGAAACTCGATGACTTCCTGAAGCTGTCAGGAAAGGAATTACTGAACCATGCAGGAAGCGTGTCAGCTGAAGTCGCCAAACTCAAAGCCGATAAGGAATATGACAGATTCCGTGAGCGAACCCAATATCAACTATCCCCTGTCGAGATCCACTTCCTCGATGCCTTCGAAGCGGAAAGAAAACGTCTTGGAGGCAAAAAATCATAAATTCATGTATCAACCTATCCGGTTACAGAATCGGGGAGACAAGACGGACTATTGATTCCCATGCCCTCTGGGGCATGGGTCTTTTTTTCCATGTCTCGTAGTTGAGCTTGGTGCACTGGCCCATGTCGCGGAAGAAGATGTCGCGCATCTTGCGGTTCAGCTCCTCGTCGTAAATCAACAGGTTACACTCGAAGTTGTTCTCGAAGCTGCGGAAATCGAAATTCGTGGAACCCGCCGTCACCAGATTGTGGTCGATTATCATCCCCTTAGCATGCAGCATGCCGGTATTGTACAGATAGACCTTGATGCCCGCCTTGAGGCACTGCGTCACGTAGGAGAAGGAGGCCAACTGCAGCATCCGGCTGTCGCTCTGGCGCGGAATCATGACACGCACGTCGATCTTGGACAGCGCCGCCATCTCCAGCGCACGCTGCAACGCATCGGTCGGCAGGAAATAAGGTGTCTGGATGTAGATGCACTTGCTGGCCATGGAGATGGCCTTGAGATAGACCAGCGCCAGGTTGTCCCACCGGCCCAAAGGCCCGGACGTGACAAGCTGCATGCCCACGTTGGTGGCAAGATTGCTGGGATGGGTCTTGGGATACTCCATCGGCCGCGGCTGCTTCAGGAAATTCCAGTCCACGATGTACGAGAACAGAAGCGACTCCACGATGTCGCCCTCCACGCGGAAATGCGTGTCGCGCCACGGGGTGCCTCCCTCGGCCCCCATATCGTAACGGTCCGCTATGTTCATGCCGCCGATGTAGCCGATCCGCTGGTCGATTATCACCATCTTGCGGTGGTTGCGCCAGTTGATGCGGTTGGCCAGCTGCGGGAAGTTGACGCGGAAGAATGGATGAGTGTCCACACCCGCCGACTCCATGTCGCGCCAGAAGGCGTTCTTGGTGCTGAACGACCCGATATGGTCGTACATCACCTTGACATCCACACCCGCACGGGCGCGCTCCTTCAGTATCTCCGCTATCTCCGTGCCGATCTTGTCGTCCATGAAGATATAATACTGCAGATATATGGACTTGCGCGAATGCCTCAAGTCCTCCTTCAGGCTGCGGAACTTGTCAGCGCCGACGGTGAACACCTCGATGGCGTTGTTCTTGCTGTAGATGGAACTGGATATGTTGCGCGCCAGCTTCACCAGCACCTTTTCCGAGTCATCCAGCTGCTGCGAGTCCAGGTCAACGTGTCTGGGAGCCATGGCCGTCACCATCCTGCGCTTGTTGTGGCGTGACACCATGCGCCGGCCGCGCAGCGAACGGCCGAAGAAGATGTAGAAAATCAGTCCTACGAATGGCAGGAATATCAACGCGATCACCCAGGCCAGTGATCGGATGGGATTGCGGTTCTCGCGCAAGACCACTATCACCGCCGCCGCTATCGTCACCAGATAGAGGATGTAAAGCGTCGTATTCAACCATGCAGGCATCATTTTCCGTATGCTTTTAGATATTCATGGGCCGTCAGTTCCAGCTCGTCGTACCACTCCTTGCCAAACCGGGCAGTCAGCGGTCCCTTCAGGAACTCGTACGCCCGTATGCCCAACTTCGCGCCGAGCCTCTCGGCGGGACGGCAGATCTTCCACCGGTGAAGGTTCACTGCAGTGAAGCCGTCGTACTCCTTGACCCGTACCGGATACAGGCGGCAGCTGATCGGCTTGACATCCTCCTTGAACGCTCCGGCACGGTAGGCCTTCTCCAGCGCGCAGAGGCACTTGCCTCCCGGCTCGCGGCATGTGAAGGCGCATTCGCAGCCGTTCACCAGCGCGGTGACGCGGTCACCCTCGCGGTCCAGGTAGTCCACGCCGTTCTCCGCCACCTCGCGCAGGCCGCCGGGCGTCATGTATTCCCGCACCTGCGGCAGGATCGCCTCGATGCGGACGCTCTCCTCCTGCGTCACAGGCGCACCCTCGTCGCCCTCGATGCAGCAGGCACCGAGGCAGGCGTCGAGATCGCACACGAAGTAACGCTCAATCAAATCAAGACTTACAAGTTTATCTCCTATCTGCAACATGGTTTAGTCTTCTTTGTCATTGCAATAACTCGATGCCGATCAGACGGTCCGCACGGTCGCCGGGACGGCGTTTCCACAGACCGACCTCATACTGATTGCCGGTCTCCCATTTGTCACCGTCAAGCGATGTGAACTCTCCATCGGGGCCTTTGACTACATAACGGTAATTGTACGCCCCTTGTTTAAGGGGCATCTGCAACACATAGGCTCCTTTGCCTCGGTCATAGGTCATACGGTTACGGTCGGTGAACAGGCCATTGGTCATCTCGCCGTCCACAAAAACCTCCGATTCCGCCAGCTGATCCATCTCCAGCAGGAAGTGCACGGTGATGTAGTCGGCGCCGATGTTGGAATCGGTGGAATTATACTCGCGCACTATATAGCGGCCATGCTGGGTCTGGTCAAACTGGTACTCGCGCTCGGCACGGGGCGAGTCCGGCTTGAGCCAGACGTGGTAGTTGGTACCCTCGTAGTGCAGCGAGTCGACCTTCATGCCGGGGAATTGGTTGGAGGTGGACTCGAAACGGAGATATTCGTTGCCTGCCGGGAATATCAGCTTGGGATTGTGGTCATATATCAGCTGGTTGCCGTTGACGCGCGACGGCACAGGCAGTATCTGCCGCGACATGTCGTTATTGTTCTGCGTAACTTCCAGACGGTAGTCGTTGTATGGATTGGATCCGTCGCCCAATTCCACGGTGGCCGTGGCCCATACCTGCTGCCAACAGTCGTTGAAGCCTCGGTCCGTGCGTGCGTTGAATCCGCCGGTTATGGTCGCACTGTTCTCGCTAACGCGGAACCGCGCCTGCAGCAGCACGTCGTCCGGCACGTCGGGATTGTACACCTGCAGCAGGTAGTTGCCGCTGCGCAGCAGGCCGGTCTCCTCGTTCGGCATCTCGATGCGGTAGTTCACATAGTGTACGAAGGTAGCGGTGGAGAAAGCATAGTCCTCGATACGTACGGCGTTGAATCCGTCGATGTACTCGCTGTCCAGCAGCGACGACGGCTGCCAGTTGGCGTTGCAATGCAGCAGGCGGTATTCCAGGAACTGGTTGTCCTCGCCGATCTCGTCGAAGGTTATCTCCACGCGGTCCTCGCTGCCGAGACGGATAATCGGCGGAGCGTCGAAGATATCCATATTCTGCACTTTCAGCGTCTTGAACCGTGGCGAGAAAATCTGCTGGCGCGTGTCGGTGTCGGCCGACACGGGAACCGCCGACAGCAGGACAAGGATTGGTATGATGATTCGTCTTACCATTCGATAGGTGTTTTGCCGTGTGCCACGAGGTATTCGTTGGCACGGGTGAACTGATGGTTGCCGAAGAATCCGCGGTGCGCGGAGAGCGGTGACGGATGTGGGCAGCTCATCACCAGATGACGGTCGCGGTCAATGAACTCACCACGGCGCAGTGCGTCGGAACCCCACAGCAGGAACACCAGATGGTCGCGCTCGGTGGCCAGACGCCGTATGGCGGCCTCGGTGAACCGGTCCCAGCCTACCCAGTTGTGGGAGTGGGCATTATGCGCGCGGACGGTCAGCGCGGAGTTGAGCAGCAACACGCCCTGGTCGGCCCAGCGGGTCAGGTCGCCGTTCGCCGGCATCGGAGCACCTGTGTCGTCGCTCACCTCCTTGAATATATTGATCAGCGATTTCGGCAACGGGATGCCGGGATTCACGGAGAATGCCAAGCCGTTGGCCTGCCCCGGCCCGTGATATGGATCCTGGCCCATGATCACCACCTTGACCTGGTCGAAAGGGGTATGGTCGAAGGCGGCGAAGATCTCGCGTGCCGGCGGGTAGCATATATTACCGGGAGTGGAATACTCTCGGCGCACCCGTTCAGTAATCTCACGGAAATATGGCTGCATGAATTCCGCCATCAGCTCACGTTTCCAGGATTCGTCAATCCGGACACGCGCCGCCGCATCCTGTTCCACACTGATATTCTGTCCTGTGTTGCTTTCCATAACTGCCTGCTGCATACTTTCGTTTTCGCGAAGGTCTCGGCTGAAGCATCTACCTCCGCACGGTACAAAGATAGCAACAAAAACGGCAAATACCGAATATTTTGATAAAAATTTTCCCAAACTTATGGAATAATGCCCAAATTTGATTAACTTTGCAACTGCAATCCGGGCAGCGGCCGATTGTACTGACATACTACAGGTGCCTGCACCACCCGCGACAAGCGGCAGCGGCCATCCGCAACATGTCCTCGTAGTTCAATGGATAGAATTTCGGATTCCGGTTCCGACGATTAGGGTTCGACTCCCTACGAGGATACGATTCCAATCGCGTAATTTGTTAAATTGAAACAAGTTACGCGATTATTATATTACCCATATATCACGCCTTACTTCCTACATATGCCCTATATTATAACCTACGTGATACATACATGATACAAAACAAAGTTGTGTGATACACATTCATTGCAAGTTCATATTGCCCACAATTTAATCAAAAATGTAAAGTATACTTGTCTAATTGTAAAATTTTATTTACCTTTGCATCGTTGATTAAACATGACACCACAACATGATGAAGAATCTACTATTTCCGACAGAATTCCGGACGGTGGGATGGGTGCTGCTTGTTCCGGCAATCATCCTCGGAATTCTAATCTATTTCGGCGCTATCAGTTGCGCGGGAACAATCGAGACCATACTCAACGATGCCGTGATTATCGGCATCACCGTCGGCTCGATCTTCATAGTCTGCTCCAAGGAGAAGCACGAGGATGAGATGATCCGGTCCATCCGGCTCGCCTCATTGCTGAACGCCTTGTACATCTACGCCATCATCCTGATTGCCTCCGTTCTGCTCATCAACGGCATGGCATTCATTAAGTTCATGATTGTCAATCTCGTATTGATGCCGTTTATCTATGTCGTGGTGTTCCGTCTGGAAATCCACCGTTACAACAAAATGGGCGAGGATGAAGAACAGGATTAAGGTGGAGCGGGCCGAGAAGGACGTGACCCAGCAGCAACTGGCCGAGGCTGTAGGAGTCAGCCGGCAGACCATCGTGGCGATTGAGAAGAACCGTTTCCTGCCCTCTACCCCACTCGCCATAAAAATCAGCCGGTTCTTCGGTAAACCGGTGGAATCAATATTCATTCTCGAGAACGGAGACTAAACCCTTAAAAATCAAAAATATAAGTCTTATGAAAAGCAAAGTACATTTCAGCACCTACTGCATCATCATTACGGCAGTGGTTATCGCAGCACTCCTGGTAGGAATAGTTGCGACATTACATGGCAAGAACGAATGTCTGTTGATAACGGCCATCGCGATCATCTCCATCTTCGCAGGTCTGTATTACTGTCCTGTGAGTATCACCGCAGATTCCGACTCCCTTAAAGTTCACCGTCTGCTGTCGGGCGACAAGGTTTTCAAGTATACCGACATCAAGGCCATCGACACATGCTATCCTTCGGCCGGAGGAATCAGGCTGTGCGGCAGCGGCGGATTCTTCGGCTACTGGGGATATTTCAGCGATATAATGATAGGCCAGTATTTCGGCTACTACGCCGACCGCAGCCAATGTTTCTACATCCGGTTGAAAAACAACCGCCGGTACGTGTTGAGCTGCGCAAACCACCTCGAAATGGTCAGGACCATCCAACACCACTTGCAGTAAACAGTTTCCTCCTTAATCAGCAGGACAGTGTAGATAGGTTAATTACCTCAAATATCGCAAAAGGAGGATTATTGCCAGAAGCGCCACAATCCAGAGAACGTATTTCAACACCTTGTGGCGCGATCCGGTGATATCGGTGGTCATTTTGATATGACCGTTCGGCGTCAGTACATACCTCAGTTCGCTGCTGTCATCAGCGACCTGGAACGTGTACTGAGGCAGAGCGGCCGACAGGAGCTCCACTGCCCGAGCCGACAATTCCTTGCATAATATTCTTGATTCATTCATATCCACCCACGGCCCGTCTGGCTTCAGCACGAAAGGTTCTGTTTCCTCCATACCCGTTATTCCCTTAATGGCATTCCAGGCAACGACTGAATCATCGGCAATGTCCTGCGACATGTACAACCGATATGCAGTCGTAGCCTTTCCGTATGTAGGGAGGAGATCATTATCCGACGTAGTATATGCCCCTTCTACTCGGACTGTCCTTGTCCTTACCACTGCAACCTTTACATCCTTATCCATATCTCGCTTCATTTATGTCCTATTATCAAGTTGACAATACATCTACTCATTAATAAAGACCATATTATGACTATTTTCTATCGATATGGATTTTTAAATATTCTTCTGAACAGCAGCCACTGCTATCGGCTCTGATGACTTGAACCGGTAAAATCACCAACGAGCCGTTGATGATTCAAGCCCATGAAATCGGCAACAACTTGTTGCCGATTTATAATACCCCAATTATAACCATCGTTTGCATATTTAGGTGTCGATTGACAGTACATAGCCTTTCTTCTTGATGTTGATTATCGAGACGGTGGGATCAGTCAGCAGCCGGCGCAGATAGGTGATCTGGACATTCAAGGCCAGGGAGTTGGAATAGCTCGCATCGCCCCATATACGTTCCAGTATCACGTCCCGTTCCACAGGATATCCTGCGTTCTCGGCCAGCAGCTGCAGGATCTCGGCCTGCCTCACGGACAGCGAATGGGTCTCCCCGGCATACGTCAGGGAAGTCAGGTTCGGTCGGAAAACTGTATCCCCCAACTGATATTCCACATCCTGGTTTACCGTCATGCTGTCAAAACGCTCACGGATCTTGGCAATCAGTTCCTCCGGATAGAAGGGTTTGGGAATATAATCGTTACCCTTAAGAGAAAAGCCATGCAATCGGTCCACCTTGTCCGTACGGTCCGTCAGAAAGAAGATAATCACACGCTTGTAATGCTGCCGGATGATACGAGCCATCTCGAACCCATCCAGTTCCGGCATATTGATGTCAAGCAGAATCAGGTCCGGATGCGCCTCACGATACATCTTCAGACCAACCTTGCCGTTATCGGCATATATCACCTCATAGCCCTCGGCCTCGATGAAACGCTTCAGCAACATCGAGTTCCTGAAGTCATCATCCACAAGCAATATCTTGATTGTCTTCATCATTGCGGTAAGCTGATTGTAAAACATGTGCCCTCACCTTCACGGCTTTTGACCGATATATCGCCTCCATGCGCGTCTACCAGAAGACGCACATATGCAAGCCCCAATCCCATTCCGGGCTGGTCGCCCGCCGATGCATTGCCGCGATAGAAGCGCTTGAATATATGCTTCAGGTCACCCGCCGCGATTCCGTTCCCGTTGTCGCTGACATGGATCTGGACAGAATCATTGTCGGTTGCAGCAGTCGCGCAGACCATGACAGAAGGTCCGGAATATTTTATTGCATTCTCCACAAGATTCGTCAGGATGCTGTGCAGATGCGAGCGGTCGGCCGACACCTGGACATCCTTGTCGATATCGTTCCTGACCTTCACCGACTTGTCCGGAGGAACAGCGACCGTCGCCGTCACCTCGTCAAACAGGTCATGAAGATCGACAGCCTGGATATTCAGTGGAATCTGCTCCACATTGTTGAACGTGATATCCCGCAGTTTCGAGAAATAAGCCGACAGATTGTCCAAAGCGTTCCGGGTCTCGGACAATATTTCCCGCTTCACCTCCGGATCGTCCATCATCCTGCCGTTGTCCATGCCCGATATGCACATCTTGAGCGTTGACAGCGGGCGTTTCAGCTCATGGATCATGGTGGTGACGAAACTGTTGCGCAACCTGTCCAGGCGCGAGAATTTCAGAATCGTCGAGAACTGATACATCAGGCAGACGATCAGCAACACCGATACCAGCAGTGTGATCAGCATGGTCTGCCACATGCCAGGAAGCACATCGAACGGATTCACAGTACTGGTAATCGTCGCGACCTGTCCCTCCATCTGGGAGTATGGAATGGTAACGGTCAGCCTCGGTCTGAAGGCATTGCCGTGATACGCCACCTTAGTCCGCCATACCATACTGTCGGCCTTCACCAGACTGACCTGCGCCTTGATATCCGCTCTACTCATGACGCTGTCCATACCGTCAACAGTGAAAGGACACTTTCGCTCGGTCAGGACATTCATGGCCGCTGCCCAGGCCTCGCTCTCATCCTTCGCCCCGGAGGCATCGTAAACCACCGAATCGTCGGGTTCCTTAAGCCTCTGCTGCGCCAGCTCGACGGCCTTGTTCTTCATCTCATTCGTCAAAGGCGTCCCCGGCTTGATTCCAAGAAGCTCGTAGGCCGACGCCCGGTAGGTATAGATTCTGGCTGTTCTGGTTGTCTTAACCGTATCCCCATACTGCTGCGACAGGCTGAATGTCGGCAACGTTATCCTGCTGTCATCTTGCTTTTTGATGGAATCGCTCCTCTGATCAGACGATTTGCTGCGTATTTCATTATAGTAATCCACGCACCTGACTATCCTATCGGCCAATCCTCGCTCATAATCCGAAAGGGCATATTCGTAACGCTCATAAAGCCAGTATCCCTGCATGGCCAGAAACGCAAGGATGGCTATTATCGTGACTATGTATATTGACTTGATTCGTTTTTCCATATAATTCAATTCCTGTTTCCGTTGCTAATCGGCGGTGATGCAAAATTACGAATTTTCCATCAGTTGATTATCCTTCATGGGCTGCTATTTTCCGGGCAGTAATAATTCAGTAATAATTCCATAATGTTTGAGTAATGATTATTTTCGATGCGATAGGTCCCTAGTCAGTAACTTTGCGCCGTAAAACCAAACATCAGACAGATATGAAAAGAATCATTCTAATCCTGGCGATCGGCGCCACACTGGCAGCCACGGTATCCGGCAAGGTTCTGCGCCGTCAGTTAAGCATCTTCCAGAGTTCAGTGCCCGAGACGGAGACCATCGCCGACGAGACAATGGAATTTGTCTACGATTACCGATGCTGCGTCGACACCACCGGACTGCTCGGGGACAATATCTCGAGCGACAACATGCTGCTGCAGATCGGCCCGGACGGGCTGTCCAAATTCTCAAGCTACAGGAATCTGACCGTGGATTCCATCATAATGCGCTCAAGCCATGAACAGATCGCCAACGCCGCGATGGAAGGGAAACTAAGCACTGGCGAGTTCATGACCATCTACAAGAACTATCCCGCCGGGAAGCTTACCCACACCGAGAAGATATGCCAGGACTGGTTCCGCTACGACGAGGACATGCCGCAACTCGAGTGGGAACTGACGGATTCGGTGACAACAGTATTGGGCTACGAGTGCCATGAGGCTAAGTGTGAGTTCCGGGGACGCAAGTGGACCGTATACTATGCGGAGGACATACCTCTGTCCGACGGCCCGTGGAAACTGCATGGATTACCCGGATTGATCATGAAGGCTACTGATGAGAAGGGGCACTATACGTTCCAGTGCATAGGTATCAAGTCTAAAGCCGACCGTCCCATCACAATCTACAAGGTTCCCTTCAACAACGTGAAACGCATTGAATACTACGACACCCGACATCGCTACGAAGTGAACCCCTACGCCTACTATGAAGCGACCACCGGAGGACAAATTACCGTAACCGACGAGGCCGGCAATTCCACGCTGGACGCATTCGACCCGATAGAACTGCCGTTTGACTACATTGAACGCGACTGGAGAAAATGAACCGATATTGTTTTTTCATACTTTATGCTCTGCTTGGTCTGCTGTCCTCATTGGCGGCGGACCCGGCAGACAACAGCAGACTGTCAGGATTGGTCCAGGATGCCGTCACGCAGGAACCGGTTGTGGGGGCTATCGTAAAGGCAAAAGGAGCGTTCACGACCACCGACGGTAACGGCCGCTTCAAGCTTACGCCGCTTACAGACGCCGATTCCGTCTCGTTCCGTTGCATGGGTTACGAGCAACTTAGGCTGCCCGTATCGGCCGATTTCTCGAAAGTCAGGCTCACACCCCAGGCAACGCAACTGAACGATGTAATCGTAGAAGCTCCGGACATATATGCCAAGGGTGACACCCTCGTGTTCAACGTAGAACGATATGCCAATGCCCAGGACAACGCCATCATCGACGTTATAAAGCGCCTGCCCGGCATCAAGGTCAAGGAGGACGGAACAATCGAATATCAGGGCAAGCCCATCAACAAGTTCTACCTGGACGGCAATGATTTCATAGACGGTCAATATGGACTGGCCACGAACAACATATCGCACAAGGATGTCAAGTCCGTCGAGGTGATGGAGAACCATCAGCCGGTCAAGGCTCTGGAGGGTATAGAGTTCCCCGAGGAGGCCGGCATAAACCTGAAGCTGAAGGATGACGCACGCAGCCGCTGGGTTGGAGTTGCGCAGGCCGCTGCCGGTGTGCAGCCGTTCCTTTACGACGGCTCGCTGTTCACGATGCGCATGGCGCCAAAGGTGCAGAATATGTTCACGCTGAAAGCCGACAACACGGGATGGAATCCCGCCAACGAGATCCGCGACCATGATTCCGGCATGATGTTCTCCGGGGATTACGCACCGTCATTGTGGCCGGAATATATATCGGCGGACATGGTCAGCGTGCCGCTGTCCGAGAAACGTACACGCGACAACCTGTCGTGGCTCGCCGACGCCATCACGGCATGGAAGACCGGCGACACATCCATGCGGCTCAGGCTGGATTATATGGGCGACCGTCTCGATTATCGGTCAGGATTGACCACCGACTATTTCAGCGACAATATACCCACTTTTATCCAGTCAGAATCACAACGTATCCAAAACCATCAGGTGTCGGCCCAGCTTCTCAGCCAGACCAACAAACGGAGTTACTATCTTAAGGACAAGCTGTCCCTGGCCGGAGTCTGGGACAGGTCAAATTCCGCAGTTACCGGCTCCTTTAATCTGTCGCAAAAAGTGGACCGGAAGGCTCTTTCGGTCAGCAACGACCTTAATCTGGTGAAGCGCAACGAGAAAAAGCTGTTCACCCTCGTGTCGCGCAATACCTTCGAGCATCGTCCGGACAGACTGCTGGTGGCGGGAACCGAGGATGCGTCGCAGAAGGTCGGGACAGACGATTTCAGAAGCACGACGGAAACCCGCTTCGGGAAACTGACACGTTTCTGGAAATATTACCTTACTGCCGGCATTGATCTTGACTGGCACCGTCTCAACAGTACGCTGTCCGGACTGAGGCAGTTTGACAACGACGGAGTGCATGAGGCGTTCCTATCGAACATCTACGCCGTTCCACGGATTGATTACGAACGGAATGGCTGGAGGCTATCGCTGAGTGTGCCGGTGAAATGGCGCCACTATTCCATCACGGGCCAGCATGACTATCTGAATGCCTCACCGAGGTTCAGCGTATGGCGCAACATCACCGCTCGATCGGAACTGTCCGCCTCGATCGCATATAGACTTGGCTCCTCACAACCATACCTCAACACAGATGTTCCGATTTTATCGGACTACCACAACCTGTTCATCGCAGACAATCCTGACGGATACGTGCATGATGTGGCCGCATCCCTCTCCTATCGATACAGGAATCCCATGAAGTCATTGTTTTTCAATCTATCGGCCACCTATAACTACCATAGCAGCTCCATCATGTCAAATCAGCTGTTTGCAGGAGATTTCATTATATCCACTTACACTGAGAGGCTGCACCACAACGACACATGGTATGTCAAGGCCGGATTGAGCAAGGGACTTGGCCACAGCCGTATGGTCGTGGGCCTGGAGGCGGATGCCTCGTTTGCCCGATCCTCATCCATGCGCGACAATGCAGTGATTCCCTACAGACAGGTTTCTGCGGGAATCAAGCCATATTTCAAAGGAAGCATTCTGCGCTGGCTGTCTGCGACCTACGAGGCGCAGTATGGATTCTCCAGCCTGACAGTCAACGGATCAGGCAATAACTATCATACACTCCATCAGAATCTGTTCGCGACTGTGATACCGAATGACGCGCTGCAGTTCACTGTCGGAGCGGAGCATTTCCTGACACGTTTCCCGGAAGGCAACACAGCCGACCTATTGTTGCTCGATGCCTCGGCGGTATGGAGAGTGAACAATCGGATCAGACTGTCGCTGACCGCCAACAACCTGTTGAACCATCGCCGTTACGAATACGTCACTTACGGCACTCTGTCTCGCTCCGAGCACACCTTCGCCATCCGACCCCGTTCCATCCTCGCCTCCCTCCAGTTCCGCTTCTAACCAACCGTGCCCGATTCAATACCGTTTCAGTCAGCGGCGGCTGATCAGGTCCAGAAGCGCGGTGAAGAGCGGGGCCGGAGCGGCGATGATGGAGTATGGGCGGTCGGGACGGTAGTAGGCCACGCGTGCGCCGGCCTCGGCGGCGATCAGGCTGCCTGCGGCCACATCCCAGCGGTGCAGCGCCAGCTCCCAGAAGGCGTCAAGAAAGCCTGCCGCCGTGTAGCACAAGTCCATGGCCGCCGATCCCAGTCGTCGCAACCCTCGCACCTCCAGCCCGACACGCACCAGCGCGTCGAAGTTGTTGTCGGGATTGTCCTTCTTGCTGACCGGCAGACCGGTCGACACCACAGCCTCGGCCAGCGAGGTCTTGGCCGAGCAATGAATCGGCTGACCGTTCAATGTGGCGCCCTCGCCTCGGACCGCACAGAACATCTCGTTCAGATATGGAGCGTACACCACGCCCACAACCGGTTCACCGTCGCGTTCCAACGCGATGGAGACGCAGAAAATCGGCAGTCCCGAGCTATAGTTTGTCGTTCCGTCCAGCGGATCGATTACCCAACGCCAATGGCCGGCGTGTTCATGCTCGCCCGACTCCTCGGCCAGGATGGCATGATCGGGATACGTCTCGCGTATCCTGCCGATGATCAACGCCTCCGACTCACGGTCGGCTCGCGTCACCACATCGTACGAATTATATTTCGTACCGATATCCAGATCCTTCGAACGGAAATAACGCAGATGTATCGCTCCGGCCTCGCGGGCCCATCCCTCCACCTGCCTGCAAACTGCCTTAAGGTCCAGCATAGTATTATTTTTCTGTTGTAAACGGAATCAGCGGCAGATGATTGCCCGCATATACGGTTCCCGGCAGGAAATCGCGGAAGGCGTAGCGTACCGCCACGGGTTTCCTGACATCCGGATGAGTCAGCTGGAACTCATTGGTCTGCCACAGGAACACCACATCCTCGGGAGCCACAGTGTGGAACTCGCCATCCTCCCCGGCGATCTCGAAACCACGGATGTCGTAGTTGCTGCATATACCCTTGTTCTGCGACTCGATTGCCACGATCATCTTGTCGCCATCCACACGATGACCCTTGTAGCGCGGACTTCCGGCCATGAACTGTTTCTTGCCGTAGGTCTTGTTCAGCGCAAGGTCGCACAGACGGCGCCCCACGCTCTCCTTGTCGGCCGGATGGATGTTGTAGCGCTCGTACGGCTGCACCAGGTCGTTGATGCATATCATGTCGGCGTTGGGAATCTTCTTAATGGCATCCCACTGCGCCAGACGCAGATAGGGAGCCTGGCCGTTGCCGTAATCGTAGGGAGCTATCTCCACGGCATAGAACGGTATGTCGCCCAGTCCAATCTCGTCGCGCCAGGCGCCGACCATCGCCGCCAGGCGTTCGACATAGGAGTCGGCCGCACCGACGTTGGAACATCCCTGGTACCAGATTATGCCACGGTATGTATAATTCTTGATCGGGTTGAACATGGCGTTGTACATCAGCATGGGCCGGTGATAGTGCGGCTCCATCGTCTCCACCGCCTTCCGGTCAAGATCCACATCCTTGTAGTTCCTCAGGATATCGCGGGGCATCCAGCTTTCCACCTTGGCGCCGCCGTAAGCCGCGCTGACCACGCCAACGGGCACCTGTAGGACGTCGGACAGCTGCTTGGCGAAATGCCAGGCCACGGCCGAGTATTGCGGCGAGGTCTCGGGCGACGGCACGGTCCATTTGGCGTTGACGGTATCCAGGGGGACATAGCTCTGTGCCTTCGGCACGGTCAGGAAACGAACCCGGTCGGCATAGGCGTTGGAACCGGCTATCTCCTTGAAGCCGTCCTTGAGTATGCAGCCGTCGAAGCCAGACAGCGGCATCTCCATGTTGGACTGACCGGAGGCCAGCCACACCTCCCCTATCAGAATGTTGTTCAGGTTTCTCGCGGGTCCGGATTCACCGTAGACCTGCATCGACATGGGAGAGAACATTCCGGCGGGAGTAGCCACGGCCAGCGACCAGTCGCCGGTGCGGTCCGTGACGGTCTCATATTTACGGCCGTCCCACGACGGGACGACGGTCACCTTCTCGCCCGGATCGGCGGTGCCCCATATCCGAGCGTTGCTGTTCTGCTGCAGCACCATATTGTCGCCGATCATCGACGACAGCCTCACCTCGGCCACCGCCTCGGTGCCGGCCAGACACATCACGGCAAACGCCCCCACGCATCCCGCCATTCTCCAAAAGTTTCTCATTTCCTCAGATTTTTACCAAAAAAGGTCTTTTCTTCAAGACCCGATTTGATTATGCAAAGTTACAAAAATCCTGTATTTACGCAAAAGAATTCCTGTCAATGCAACGCAACTTCCGCATTTATCCCAGTGGCATAGATTTATACCCAACAAAACTTAGAGAGACCTTATCCATGTCATTCAGTCAGCCGGTGTATCCAACGGACGCAACAGGTTGCTCCCATTCGGTCGCGCTACTTCGTGGCCGATACCCTCTACATCGGCTGCGAAAAAATCCCGTTCCATGATTCATTCGCCCTCTCCGTGTCGAGCGTATCGTGACGGTTATTCTTATTGAGATTCTTTCAGACGATAATGCTCCTTGGCAACCGCAATCGCCCTTTGCAATTTTTCAGATAATAATTTTTTATCCGGCAGTTTGGTGTAGTATTGAGCCACTTTTATAGGTGAATCCTCGTCAAGCATGAGGTATTCGATATGTTCAGTATTGCCTTCCGAGCATAATATAAGACCTATGGGCGATTCTTCTCCATCCCTGCGGTCATGTCGGTTCAGATAGCGTAGATACAACAGCATCTGCCCTTCATAGGCCGGTTTGAATTTACCCAATTTGAGGTCAATCGCTACCAGTCGCTTTAACCCACGGTGGAAAAACAATAGATCCAGTTTATAATCTACCCCGTCAACAGGAATCCGTTTCTGCCTGTCTACAAAAGCGAAATCAGAACCGAACTCTTTCAGGAACAACTGAATCTGATTCAGTATGGCAGTTTCCAGTTCACTCTCGCTGAATACATCGGGCAACCCAAGCATATCAAGGAAATAACTGCTTCTGAAAACCATATCCGGCTGTATCTCGTTTTTCTCCTTGGATTTCTCCAATTCAGCCTTTATCACTTCGTCGGGTTTGCGACTGATGGCGGTACGCTCGAACAACTGCGCATCAATTTTTTCGTCAAGTGTACGTGTTGACCAGTGTTCTATGCGGCACATTTCCATATAGAACTGACGTGCAAGAGCATTCGGCACCGCCATCAATGACCTTAAATGCGTCCAACTTAATTGTGTACGCACTGCGTACATTATTTCCTCCTCACTGAAAGTGTACGCGGCGCGTACACAATGTTGGAGTTTCTGAAAACCCCACCCGCTTCCATATTTGGCTTTTAATCTTTGGGCTAAACGTTTGAGAACCTGTTCTCCATAATCTGCCCGTTTGTTAAGAAGTACGTCTTCCTTGATTCGTTTGCCGACATTCCAGTTCATCATAGATGCCTCGGAATTTACATACACGGCTACCCGATAACGGGCTTGCTCTATGATGTTGCAGACGTCATCATAGAGTTTATTTTCGAGGTTAGGGTCTATTTCTTGTGCCATCGTAATCGTTTTATCAACGCAAAATTACGAATTTTCTGCGAGATATGGTGCTACTCTCGTAAATAATAACCAACTTTGCCATTGCAGGCTAAGTGCTTGCACGACATTCTGGATAATAAGAAGCGTTATGCATATCTTGAACTTGAAAACCTGAGAATTTTTCATCCGTACTCAACGATAAGGCATGATGGCTGCCCTCGCATAGCATGGGTTGCTGTCAACCACATCCGTGTACAAGGCCGAGGCTAGCTTTTTTGTGTTGCATCGTTCCACCAATGGCTTTCATTTCCAGATACAGGCCATTACCGATTTTCGTGGCATACCTACATCCCTACAGTAGTGAGGTCATGTAGACGGGTAGGTAGAGCATGTTGGCTTCCGTCTTGAGGTCCTTGGTGTAGAGCATGATGGGGCGGTCTACCCTGCTGGAATACTTCTCGCAGAATACGTCAATGGATCTGTGGGTCCTGTAGCCTGAGGATTTCACCTCGACCGGAATCACTTTGGTTCCCTTGGACAACATAAAATCAATCTCATAGAAATTCTTACGCTCGGCGTCCGCCGGAAAAGTATAATAAAACAACGAATGGCCGGCTGCCTTGAGGCTCTGCGCCACAACATTCTCGTATATATAACCCAGATCGGCCGAGAGCGAATCTGTCAGCAGCTTGTTGTAGATAATGTTCTCGGTCGCGTTTTTGTCAGCGAATGCCAACGTGACAAACAGACCTGTATCTCCCGTGAAGATCCTGAAACTATCATAATCCTTATGCAATGACATCCCCACGTTAGGATCCGTGCACCTGTATGAGAAATTGACAGTCAACGAATCCTCCAGGTCAATCCACACGTCGTTAAGCCTGTTGCGTTCTGTTTTCAATATTCCTCCCGGTTCATAGCGCAACTTGTTGCGGCTCAGTTCGGCAGGGATGGACTCGAATATGCGGGAGGCGTTCCAGCTTTCGTCAATTTTTCGCAAATCATTGATGTATAGCTGGATTATCTCCCGCTTTACCTGATCCACATCCTCGAAGTTATTGGTGTCAAGGTATTCATTCACAGCCTGAGGCATACCTCCGATCAACATATAGAGCCTGAATTTCCTCATCAATGCCCGATGGGCGGCATCGCCTAACGGCTTTAGTTTATCGAATGCATACCGGACAAGCGGCATCGATGTCTCATCGCCTATGGCCCACAGGAATTCCTCAAAATCCATGGGATACATGTCAATGCTGGTCTCCTCACTGGGGATGACAATTCCTACCGTATTTTTCCGGATGGAAAGCAATGAACCCGTCTCGATATAATCATATCGGCCGTCGGCCACAAGATATTTGATAGCCTGCCGAGCCTCGGGGCATTTCTGCACCTCGTCGAAGATTATCACCGATTGTCGGTCATGCAACCTAACTCCATAAATGGACTGAAGTCTAAGGAATATATAATTCAGGTCGTCAAGATCCAGGAACAGATCCTTGACTTCCTTAGGAGCCTTGACGAAATCAATGGCTATGTAGGTCCTATATTCCCGTTTTGCGAACTCTTCGGCGATTGTAGACTTGCCGACCCGCCTGGCACCCTTGATCAGGAGTGCTGTCGAACCGTTTTTGCGCCGTTTCCAGTCAGCAAGCTTTTCATATATCTTACGGGTAAATATTCGGTATTCCATAATCTTCACGTTTTCAGTGCAAAAATAATAAAAATTTGCTTAACAGTA
This sequence comes from Bacteroidales bacterium, assembly GCA_019416425.1. GTDB lineage: Bacteria > Bacteroidota > Bacteroidia > Bacteroidales > Muribaculaceae > Lepagella. The sequence goes on along the minus strand of DXXK01000011.1, from coordinate 16,867 downwards.
AAATTTAAAACACTAAAAATGTCGGTGTCCGTAAAATCCAGAATATCGAAAATGTGGCTCTCCGTAAAATTTGTATTGCACTTTTGTGGCTGTCCGTAAAATTTGAAATGCCGAAAATGCGGCTCTCCGTAAAATTCATAGGCAAAACATAAAATATCCGGCAGATTCGTGTGGCGCGCAAAGCCGCAAAGGCTGTCACTGGATGATTGGTCGTCACCTCGGCCATCCGGAGTGTAGGCGCTCCACCAAGGCCGCGATGGAATCATGATTCCCGACGACAAGGGCGCTAAGCCGTCCAGCTTATTTTGCGATATCCGCGTCCGAGGTTATTTCGTAAGATTGGCGTAGGCAAGGAAACCCATCAGACTGCGTGCTGCACATCAACAGTCAACATAAAATACGGATAACATTAACAAATACGGATAACATTAACCGAGTCAACTTTCTCCAGGTTTAAAGTCATCTGACTGTCAACTAAAATCAAAAAAAACACACTTAAGAACGATACATAACCCTTTGCGGCTTTGCGCGCCACCATACGTGCCCGGTAAGCCACATTGTGTCACCCTGAATCACCCTTCATTAACTAATCTACTGAAGATCAATCATGAGATATTTCAAGCTTAATGAAGAGACGAGGTCGGGTGAAGGTGTCAGTAAAATTCAAAATACCAAAAATATGGTTCTCCGTAAAATTCGATTCCTACAGCCAGCGGAATTTCTTCAGCAGGACGAAGAGGAGGCAGGAAATCAGAAGCGAGCCGCCCACTATGATCCAGAACAGATAGGGATAGCTGCCGTAGCTGATGGTGACGTTCATGCCGTAGAACGAGGCCACCAGCGTCGGAAACATCAGGACGATGCTTACCGCCGTCATCTTCTTCATCACGTCGTTCACGTTGTTGCTGATAATCGAGGCGAACGAGTCCTGCAAGGACTCCAGAATGTCTGTATAGATGCTGGTGGTGGCGGTGGCCTGGTGCAGCTCGATGTTGACGTCCTCGTACAGGTCCTTGTCGTAATCGTCGCCGTAGACGTGCAGCAGACGCTCGTTCAGCATGGTGTTGCCTTCCAGCGAGGTGCTGAAATACACCAGCGTGGTCTGCAGCTCCTGCAGCTTGATCAGGTCCTCGTTGCGGATTCCGTCCGACACTTTCTGATGCGCCGCCGACACCGCCTTGCCTATGTTGCGCAGATAACGAAGAAACCAATAGACCGTGGAGTAAATTATGCGGAGCACAAAATCCTCCTCACGGGTGATCCTGATACCCCTCCTCCTCGTGTAGTTCACGAAATCGTCCATCTGCTCCGTCTTATGGTAACAGAGCGTCAGGATCACCTCGCTGTTGGTGATTATGCCTAAAGGCACGGTGGTGTAGGGAGCGTCGTCCGACCTCGATGCCTTGGGCACACGCAGGATGGTCATCTTCCAGTTGCCGTCACGCTCGATGCGGCACCGCTCGTCCGGGTCTGCGATGCTGTCCACGAAATCCGACGGAACACCCAGGTCGTCGATCATGAACTTCACGTCGCCGTCGTCGGGCTGCTCGATGTTGACCCAGCAGTACGGCACCCATTCCGAATGCTCTACATATCCATTGTCACAGCGATAGTACTTCTTCATAACCTCGTCAAGGGAACGGAGTGGACGCCATCCCCCTCCAATATCAACAATCCCAGCCCCGATACTGTTCCGTCCCGGAGTCTTAATGTTTCCATATCGGTTATGAATTGTTATCATATTCTTGCTGAATGTTAACATAAAAAGGTCACACACTTGCCAAATCCATATATGATTGTTAACTTTGTAGCATAGATGACACAGAAACAACAAAATCACGATATCATGAATATGATCAAGACGGGAGCAATGCTTCTGATTGGAGCGGCCGCAATGACGATGGCCGCCAAGCCAGCGATTCCACGGGATCCGAAAATCGAGCGACAGGTCGAGGCCACGCTCGCCAAGATGACACTCGACGAGAAGGTAGGCCAGATGCTGGAGCTCAACCTGGATGTGTTCGGCACCACGGACTGGTCCACCGGCACGCCGGTATGGAAACTTGACGAGGCACGACTCGACACGGTGATCCGCAACTGGAAACCCGGCTCGTTCCTGAACGCCCCGGCAACCTACGCCGGCTCGCTAGAGCAGTGGCAGTATTGGATTCCCACCATCCAGAAACTCTCCATGAAATACATCGGCATCCCCACCATCTACGGCCTGGACAACAACCACGGCGTCAGCTACGTGCAGGGAGGCATCATGTTCCCCCAGCCCATCAACCTGGCAGCGTCGTTCAACACCACGCTGGCCCGCGAGATGGCCGAGATAACGGCCTACGAGTCGCGCGCGGCCGACTGTCCCTGGGTCTACAACCCCGTGACCGACCTGGGCCGCGACCCCCGCTGGCCCCGTATCTGGGAAAGCTTCGGCGAGGACCCCGTGGTCAACGCCAAGATGGCCGTGGCCGAGGTCCAGGGATACCAGGGCCCCGACCCCAACAACATCGGCAAGTACAACGTGGCCGCATGCACAAAGCACTACATGGCATACGGCGCGCCCTGGACCGGCAAGGACCGCACCCCGGCCTATCTGTCCGAGCAACTGCTGCGTGAGAAGTACTTCGAGCCGTTCCGCGCACAGATCGCGGCCGGATCGCTCTCCATCATGGTCAACTCCGCCAGCATCAACGGCGAGCCCGTCCATGCCAGCTACAAGTTCCTGACACAATGGCTCAAGAAGGACATGGACTGGGACGGCATGATCGTCACCGACTGGGCCGACATCAACAACCTGTACCAGCGCGAGCGCGTGGCCAAGGACAAGAAGGACGCCATCCGTCTGGCCATCAACGCCGGCATCGACATGACAATGGACCCATACGACGTGAACTTCTGCTGGATGCTGAAGGAACTGGTCCAGGAGGGCAAGGTTCCCATGAGCCGCATCGACGACGCCGTACGCCGCATTCTGCGCCTCAAGTACCGCCTGAACCTGTTCAAGCAGCCAGACACCGGCGGCAAGGACTATAAGGAATATGGATCGGCCCAGTCCGCGGCCAAGGCACTGCAGTCCGCGCTGCAGTCGGAGGTCCTGCTGAAGAACAACGGCAACATCCTGCCGCTGGCCAAGGGCAAGAAGATCCTGGTGACCGGGCCCAACGCCAACACCATGCGCGCCCTGAACGGCGGCTGGACCTACACATGGCAGGGCAGCAACGCCGACAAGCTCTACGAGCCTTACAACACCATCTACGAGGCACTGGCCAACAAGTTCGGCACCGAGAACGTGACCCTGAAGGAGGGCGTGACCTACAACGAGAAAGGCGCCTATTTCGAAGAGAACGAGCCTGACTACGCCTCTGCCGTGGCCGCTGCCCGCGATGCGGACGTGATTGTGGCATGCATCGGTGAGAACTCCTACACAGAGACTCCAGGCAACCTCGACGACCTGTGGCTGTCGGCCAACCAGCGCACACTGGTCAAGGAACTGGCCAAGACCGGCAAGCCCATCATCCTGGTGCTTAACGAGGGCCGTCCGCGCCTCATCACCGACATCGAGCCCCTGGCCGACGCCGTGATCAACGTCCTGCTGCCAGGCAACTACGGCGGCGACGCCCTGGCCGAGCTGATGGCCGGCGACGCCAACTTCTCGGCAAAGCTCCCCTATACCTACCCACGCGACATAAACGCCCTGCACACCTACGACTACAAGGTCAGCGAGGAGGTCGGCACCATGTCCGGCGCTTACAACTACGACGCCAAGGTGTCGCTGATGTGGCCATTCGGCTATGGACTGAGCTACACCACCTACAGCTACTCCAACCTCAAGACCGACCGCAAGGACTTCAACGCCGGTGACGTGATCACGGTCACCGTCGACGTGACCAACACCGGCAACGTGGCCGGCATGGAGCCCGTGCTGATGTACACCTCCGACCTGATCGCATCGCTCGTGCCCGACAACAAGCGTCTGCGCGACTTCACCAAGGTCTCCCTGAATCCCGGCGAGACCAAGACGGTCACCTTCCAATTGCCTGCAAAGGAGCTTGCATTCGTCGGCAACGACGGCAAATGGATCCTGGAGGAGGGCGACTTCACCGTACGCATCGGCGACCAGACCGCGCCCCTGTACTGCACCGCCACCAAGGTTTGGGACACGCCGAACATGGAATAATTACTGACTTATGACCACTCCGGGAGCCGGAACCCATGTTCCGGCTCTCTTTTTATCAATACGTACCCTGTTTTTTATCTTTTTGTCTTGATTTCCGAATGCGGAATTATTAATTTTGCATAGAATATCACAAATTGTAATATCTCAACATTCAACAACCTTTTAAACCTATCTCAAGACTTATGAAGAATCAGAAACTTATGACCGTTGCGACGCTGCTGATGACCGCGTGGACGGCACAGGCCGTGGTGGTCACCTCGCCCGACGGCAATGTGGCAGTGGACGTCGATGTAAAGGGAGGCAGACCCACCTACAGCATGACCTACAAGAACAAGCCTGTGATCAAGCCCAGCACGCTCGGTCTGGAACTGACCGACGCTCCGGACCTGACTGACGGTTTCCAGATCGTCGGCACCAAGACCGACAGCAAGGACGAGACCTGGCAGCCCGTCTGGGGCGAGAACAAGGACATCCGCAACCATTACAACGAGCTGCTGGTGGAGCTGAGGCAGCCCAAGACCGAACGTCTGATGAACCTGCGGTTCCGCGTCTACGACGACGGCATGGGATTCCGATATGAATTCCCGCAGCAGAAGCACCTGACCTACTTCACCGTCAAGAAGGAGAAGACCCAGTTCGCCATGACCGGCGACCACACCGCGTGGTGGATACCCGGTGACTACGACACCCAGGAATACGACTACACCGAGAGCCGGCTGTCGGAGATCCGTCCCCACATGGAGGCGGCCATAACCGAGAACCTGTCGCAGACTCAGTTCTCGCCCACCGGCGTGCAGACATCGCTGCAGATGAAGACCGACGACGGCCTGTACATCAACCTGCACGAGGCCGCGCTGGTGGACTACAGCTGCATGCACCTGAATCTGGACGACAAAAACATGGTGTTCGAGTCGTGGCTCACCCCGGACGCCCAGGGCAACATGGCCCACATGCAGGCGCCCGCCAAGACGCCGTGGCGCACGGTGATCGTCAGCGACGACGCCCGCGACATGCTGAGCTCCAACCTGATCCTGAACCTGAACGACCCCTGCGTGCTGGAGGACACCTCCTGGATCAAACCGGTCAAGTACATGGGCGTATGGTGGGAGATGATCAACGGCATGAGCCAGTGGTCGTACACATGGGACCTGCCGTCGGTCAAGCTTGACGAGACCGACTACACCAAGGTGCGTCCCCACGGCAAGCACGGCGCCAATAACGAGAACGTGAAGAAGTACATCGACTTCGCCGCCGAGCATGGCTTCGACCAGCTGCTGGTGGAGGGGTGGAACATCGGCTGGGAGGACTGGTCGGGACATGAGAAGGACTACGTCTTCGACTTCGTGACCCCCTACCCGGACTTCGACATCGACATGCTGAACAAGTACGCCAACCAGAAGGGCATCAAGCTGATGATGCATCACGAGACATCCGGCTCGGCGCGCAACTACGAGCGTCACATGGAGAAGGCCTACGACCTGATGAACAAATACGGCTACAACGCGGTGAAGAGCGGCTACGTCGGCAACATGCTGCCGCGCGGCGAGCATCATTACGGCCAGTGGCTCAACAACCACTACCTCTACGCCGTGAAGGAGGCGGCCAGGCATAAGGTAATGGTGAACGCGCACGAGGCCGTGCGACCCACGGGCCTGTGCCGCACCTACCCCAACCTGGTGGGCAACGAGAGCGCCCGCGGCACGGAGTACCAGGCCTTCGGCGGCAGCAAGCCGTCGCACACGGCGGTGCTTCCCTTTACTCGCCTGCAGGGCGGCCCGATGGACTACACCCCGGGCCTGTTCGTGATGGACATGTCGGAGATGAACCCGGACAACAAGAGCCACGCCAACGTGACGCTGGCCAACCAGCTGGGCCTGTACGTGACCATGTACAGCCCGCTGCAGATGGCAGCCGACCTGCCCGAGAACTACAGCAAGTTCATGGATGCCTTCCAGTTCATCAAGGATGTGGCCGTCGACTGGGACAAGAGCCTCTACCTGGAGGCCGAGCCGGCGCGCTACATCACCGCCGCCCGCAAGGCCAAGGGCAGCGACGAGTGGTTCGTCGGCAACACCACGGGCATCGCGCCCCATGAGTCCGACATCAAGCTGGACTTCCTGGATCCGGGACGCAAGTACGAGGCCGTGGTCTACGCCGACGCCAAGGACGCCGACTACAAGACCAATCCCCAGGCCTATACCATAACGCGCCGCAAAGTGGATTCCAAGACCCGACTAAAGATCAAGACCGTCCCAGGCGGCGGATTCGCAATCTCGCTCAAACCGCTTAAATAATTCCCGGAAAATCCCGTTATAATAGCTCCATTCCGCAGATTTTTGTACCAATCTTCAACAAAAATGTGCGAAATGGAGCTAAAAATTTGTCTTATGACTATAAAATTTATAACTTTACGGTAAATTTGCGCCACCTGCGTCCGGCGACATCCCCTGCCCCCGGCTGCAGGGTGCATTTTTAGATTGCCCGTGGTGCGGCCGGGAGGTTCCCGCAGACGCGCCTGTCGGCAACGTAATTGTGTGTATTTACCCAAGCAACAAATTAAGAAACAGTGGATAAGGAAAACAGTCAAAGAATTCAGACCTCTTTGCTAAACGCCGCGGAAAAGAGGCTTCTGCTTAAACTCGCCGAGAAGCAGCCCAGGTGGGTCACCTCCGACATGCTCACATATTTCGGCGTGTTCGCGGCCATACTGTACGCGTTCTTCTGCTGGATGGCCAATTTCAACGTGAATTACCTCTGGGCCGCATCGTTCTGTCTGATATTGAACTGGTACGGCGACAGCCTTGACGGCACGCTGGCCCGTGTCCGAAGCACCCAGCGTCCCAAGTACGGCTTCTTCATCGACCACTCGCTGGACGCGCTCACGACATGCCTGTTCTGCCTCGGGCTCGGTCTGGCTCCGGTCATGATGCTCAGCATCTCGCTCTTCATCATGGGCGGATACCTGTGCATGTCGATCTACACCTATCTGAGCACCATCGTCATGGACAAGTTCCGGCTCACCTACGCCCACTTCGGTCCCACCGAGGCCCGTCTGGTGATCATAGCGGTGTTCATCCTCTACATCTTCAATCCATGGCCTGACGTGACCGTTGACATCGCAGGAACTCCCTGGACAGTCTACGACATCACAGGTGCCGTCGTGGCAGTAATCCTTTTCTCCCTCTATATCGGCTCGATGGTCGTGGACCTGAGATATCTGGCCAAGATCGATCCTCCGAAAAAATTCGACGGCAACAAAAAGTAAACCAGTACACAACAGTCGCTGCGGATGGTACAAAAACGGCTGCAAAAGGTCACAAAACAGTTTCTGAACGACAATGGATTGATTTTCACTCTGTTGCGATCCGGCGCATCCTCGCAGTTATGCGGATGGATCGACATGATCGTATCGTTCGTTCTGTTCGCATTCTGCAACATGACCCCGTGGATGTCCACGGCTACCGGTGCCTTCGTGGGCGGTGTGTTCAACTGCATAATCAATTACCGCTTCACTTTCCATGCACGCGATGTGGCATGGCGGGCGGTAATAACCAAATTCATATTCGTATGGATCGGGTCGCTGCTGCTCAACAGTTTCGGAACCCAGATACTATATTATCTGGTACGCGACTGGCATTGGCTGACCGTCACCGTCGGTCTTGGCGACGACTCCATCTTCCTGGCGGCGCGTCTGCTGGTGTCGTTGGTTGTATCACTGGCATGGAATTTCCTGCTGCAACGCAATTTCGTATACCGACAGACACGTTTTGACGATTATATCCTGCGCGCGCTGGATGCGATCGGGATTAAAGAAAGGAAATATGGCAATACACACTAAACTCAACAAGGACAATGAGGAGGTTTTCGTTTTCGACGAACATCCGGCCATCGAGGTCCGGCCGGATGTCATAAACCTGAAGGATATCGAGAAACTGATGCCTGCCGCCGCTCGGTTTCCCCATCTGGTGAAGTGGCTCATGCATCTGCTTAAGATCGACGAGGTAAACCGTGTGCACGGCAAGTTCAGCCGTACTACTGCCGGACCGGAGTTTGTCCGCCATCTTATGGAGGACGATTTCAGGATTCCGGTCCAGGTCGACAATCTCGAGGTTCTGGAGCGGTTCAAGGAGGGTCCTTTCATCACGGTCAGCAACCATCCGTTCGGATCGGTCGACGGCATAGCCCTGATCTATCTGGTTACGCAGGTCCGCCCGGAGTACAAGGTGATGGTGAACATGATCCTGAACCAGCTGTCGGCCATGCGTCCCAACTTCATCGCCGTGGACCAGGCAGCCTCCCCCGATCCGGAGAAGCGCCGCGTATCCGTGGCCGGCATCCGCGAGGCCATAGGTATGCTTAAAGAGGGCAAACCTGTAGGGTTCTTCCCGGCCGGGGCCATCGGCAAGACCGACAAGGATGGCATTATCGTGGACCGTCCCTGGCAGCCGGCCATCCTGCAGATCATCGGCAAAGCCAAGGTTCCAGTTATTCCCATCTATTTCCACGGTACCAACAGCCGTCTGTTCAACTGGCTGGGGCATCACAGCATAGCGTTGCGCACGGCGATGCTGCCCCGCGAGATGTTCAGCAAGCGCGGCAAGCCCATGCACGTGACCATCGGCGAGCCTGTCAGCGTGGAGAAGCAGGCTGAGTTCGGCCGTGACTACGAGGCTTTGGGCCAGTACCTCCGCCAGGCCACCTACAGCCTCTCCGGCCGCGAGATCCTCTCCGTCGCCAAATAATCCCCCATCAAAGTATGGTGGAACTACAAATTCGTTGAGTAATCCCTATCGATACTCCTGACTTCGTCATCTCATCAAGTCTGGAAAATATCATGATTGAGTATCAGAAGAATAAATGAACCGAAGGATGTTTCAGGGTGACGCAACTCTTCTTGCCGGTGCGTATGGTGGCGAGCAAAGCCGCAAAGGGCTCCGCATCGTTCTTAAAAGACACTGAGAAGGAAGTCGGAGCGACACACGGTCTGACGGGCTCACGTCCCTGTGCCAAGCTCGCCATGGGTTATGGATAACCTCGGACGCGGATATCGCTAAGCCGTCCGGATTGCTTTGCGGCCTTGGCGTCGGGAATCCCGATTCCATCGCGGCCTTGGCGGAAGTGCCGACACTCCGGATGGCCGGGTTGACGGATGGCCGGGTTGACGACACATAATCCGACGTCCCTTTGCGGCTTTGCGCGCTCCACGAGTCAGCCGGTCGACTAAGACAACTTATTGTCAATTTCAGAGACCGCTGGTCTGGAGAGTGATTTCGGGTGACGCAACGACGAAGTCAGGAAATTCGTTGAGTAATCCCTATCGATACTTGCAGTGAGAAAACGTCGGGCCGTCTGAATGGGCGGCCCGAAGCTTTGCATATGATTTTGTATGTGATGCGGGTGGGTCAGCGGGCCATGTCGGCGATGCTGAAGGTGGCGTCGAGCTCACGGGGCTCCTTGCGGCCCTGCAGCAGGTCGAAGAAGAAGTTGCGGAGCGTCACCTCGTCCAGAGTAACTGTACGGCCGTCGGCATCAGTACCCAGGTCGTAGGTGCGGATCAGCTGCGGTCCGAGCGCCGCCGACGTCAGCAGGAAATGGTTCTGGAAACGGTCGGTATTGATCATATCCGCGGCCAGCACCTTGCCGATGACCGTGAACGAGCGGAGCGTCCGACGCGTGTTCTCGTCGGTCAGGTCGGCACGGACCTCGTCGGTCTCCAGATTCATCGGAACACGGCCCGAATTGGAATCCTCCTGCACACCGCGCAGCAACGCACCCAGGTCGGCCAACGCCAGATTATACAGACGCGTCCCCGGTGCCACCTCAGGCTTCTCGATGGTGAACGCCGAGGGCAGCAGCAACTGTATGGTTCCCGCCAGCCTGATGTGGGGCGAATTGAACGTCCCCACAACGCAATTGCTGATGGACTCCGTCTGGGTGGCGAACACACCGCCGATCACCACGCAGTTCTCCAACGAGATCTCGTCAGCATAGATGCTCCCCGCCACATACGCATTCTTCAGCGCCACTGTCTTGGCGTTGATGTCCGAGTAGAACATCGGACGGCAGGAATTGCTGCGCGCCGTGATGCTGCCGGCCGAGCCCACAGCCTTGCAGAACACCACGTCGCCCGTGGCGTCGGAATTGATGTAGAGCTCGCCCTGGGCAAAGGCCGCACCCTTGACGTTGATGTCGCCGTCGCGCACCTCGATGCGCTGGCCGAATATGGCCCCCTCTACCTCCACATTCCCGCCGAAGATGATGTTGCGGGTCAGCTCGGCTATCTTCTGAGGCAGAATCGCTCCGTGCACAAGGTTGTCCTTCAGCACGATTTCAGTTGCGTCGAAACGCACTTCCTTAAGTTCTTTTTTATCTTTTTTATCTTTCATCTTGAGGTTTCTGTTTGAATGATTTTCACTTGCCCGGCACATGAGTGGAGCCGAGGTTGAACAGCCCTGTGGTCATGGCGGCCACACGCCGGTCATGGTCGTTGCGGGCCTTGGCGATCAAGTTCTCGGCCACCTCGGCGTTGAAGTAGTCGGTGATGGCCTCGCGGTCGGCTGTCGACATGGTCGAGTTCCATGACATATGCTCTATGCCCTCCTTCAGGTGGTTGGCGTCGCGGCTGGGGAGCAGCGGCGAGATGAACACGCTGGACTCGCGGTAGCCACGGCCACCCGTCGCCTCCATCAGACAGTAAGGCGTGCAGAAGGTCTCCTGCTCGCCGCCGGGACGCAGGCTACGGTCCAGCAGCATGTCCGCACGGTACTGCACCTCCAGGAAACGCTTGCCCTTGCCGATGGCGGCCATGGCCTGGTCCTTGAGCTTGGAGGCCGACAGCAGCGACGTGACGCGCGCGTTCTCGGCACCCGACACGGATACGGTCGTAACCATATCATTGCCCGTGCCCATCATCGCGATCTCGTCCGCACGGCGCGACGCGTGGAATATCGGCTCGTCGATTGAATATATACGGTTCTGCAGCTCATTGTCCAGGTCGGTGAACACCTTGGTGTAGCGGTCCACCAGACGCTGATAGTCCACACCCATCTGCCGCGTCTTGTCGCGGCACTGGGCCATAAGCTTGTTGAGCTGTATCAGCAGCGCCTCGGTCCTGTTCCTCAGCTCCATGGTCTGCTGCGAGATGTCGCTCTGGACAGTCTTGAAGAAACCCCGGACTATGGTGTTGCCTATCTGCACCGAGGCATCCGCCTTGGCCTTGACATGCGCTGTCTCGGTAGCCACGACCGATCCGGTCAGCAGGTCCACATGGTGCTTCATCTCGTCCACGCGATGGTCGAACGGGTCCGTATCCACATGCACCAGGAACTCCACCTCCTCGTACTCCGTACCGGAATACGACACCGAGCCTCCATGCTCGGATGCCGGATAGCTGACCCTGCCGCTGTAATGCACACCTATGGTCTTGGAGAAACGTCGTGTATAACTCATTTCGGTTCTGTTTTAAAGGTGTACATTACAATGTCGAGATATGCGAGCCCTGGAACATCCGGTTGATCATGTCGGCCACACGGGGCTTGACACCGGAATTGGACACCATACGGTGGAACTCGTTGACAAGCTCGGCGGGACGCTCGGTCTGCGACCACTGCAGCGAATCGCCGCGCGACTCCGCAAAGACGGACTCCTGGATACGCAGGCGGCTGTCCTGCGACAGACCCGCCTCGGAGACATATACGTAAGTCTGGTTCTGACCCGACGAGTCGTAGTTGCATTCCATCAGGATGACAGGCACCGACATCTCGCTGCGGGACTGCTCGCAACGGCGCGGCAGCATGATGCGGCCCGTGATGGCGTTCAGGCGGTTGGCCGCGCCTATGAAATGCTCGATGGAGTCGATGGCTTTGGCGGCCTTGTGTTTCAGGCGCGAGGAGATGATCTTGTTGGCGGCCTTCAGCGACTCGGCCTGTCCGACTGGCACGGTCGATACCGACTGCTCGTTGCGGTTGGACATCTTGTCCGTTTCCTGCATTGCGAACTTTATGACCGGACGGTCCAGCTCGGTGATGCGCTGGCGCAACTCGCGGTTGATGGTGTTGAACAGCTTGATGTAGCGTGCGGAGATCATCTGGTAGTCGCGCTCCATGACGCGGCGAATGGCCAGAAGCTGCTTGCGCTGCTGGTTGAGCCGCATCAGCTGGGCGTCGACCTGACTCTGCAGACGCGCCATCTTCTGCGATATCTGGCTCCGGACCATGGCGTAGAAACCCTGGTTGACACGGCTGCACACCAGGTCGGCACCTTTCTTCTCGGCGGCGATCACTGCCGTCTGCATGGCCACCACGGCACCCGTGGTACCGTCCACATGGCTCTTTACAGAAGCGAGCGAGTTCGCCATGTCTTTAGTGTCTATATAGCAATCAAATGTCGTTGACATAGTGGTACTCGGTGCTTAATGGTTAATCGTCGTCGTCATCATCTTCCTCCTCGTCGTCCTCATCATCGTCGTCATCGTCATCGTCATCATCATCATCGCCGTCCTCATCGTCGTCGTCTTCTTCATCTTCTTCGTCCTCATCATCCTCATCTTCATCGACGACTTTCTCTTCGGTCTTCTCCTCGACCTTCTCGTCTGATCCGGGTTCGTCATCCTCCTCCTCGTCATCCTGCTCCGAGTCGGAATCATCGGTCATATTGAGGTTGGCAAGAGCGGCGGCTACAAGCGCGGGGAGATTGAGGCCGAAGTGTTCCTCGGCGGTCTCGCTGATGTGCGGCTGCGGGGGCAGCTGGGAATCCTTGGCGAGTTTCGGGTTGACGGTAGCCAGGGCCTTGCGGCGCTCGTCGAGCGAATCGACCTCGGCGGCGGCCACGGCGACCGAGCTGGAATAGCCGTCACGCAGCTTGGCGTCGTAGTACTCCACATGACCGAATCGTGCGGCCTTCATGTCGATATCCTCCTTGAGGCGGTTGATGTAGTCCTCGAAATCGCTCTGGCATTTCTGGAATTCCTGGCTCTGGATCTCGAACGCCGCGAGGGTGTCGGCGGTATTGTCCACGGAATTGACCATCATCGCATCCAAGTCGCCGCCTCCGGCAGCCATCTGAGCCTCGGTGCGCTGCAGGGCCAGCAGGTTGTTGAAGGCGCTCACGTACTCCGTCAGGGTCTGCTGCATCAGGTTGATCAGGTCGGCCGACTCGGCGCGGTTGGCGCGGTAGAACGCGTCGGTGTCCTGATGCCACTTGTTCAGGTAGGATATCTTCTGGTCGCGGATATGGTTGTAGATCTTGAGACGCTCTATGCGGTTCTCCTGCATCAGGTTCTGGACCATCGGGGCGACGATTTCCTCGTACATCTGATGCATGCCGAACGGCGTCACCGTCTGCGACCCATCCTCGGCTACCCATGTGCGGGTGGAGGGGTTATAGCGTACACGCGACGACTGGCGCAACGTAAAGGGCTCGTAACCCTGGATGTCGTCGGAGTAGTTGAACTCCTCATAACGGATACGGTCTATCTCCTCGGCCTCCAGCACGGGCGAGTAGTGGTTGTAGGGAGCCTTGAGGATCTGGTACAGGATGCCGTTGGACTCAAGCACTACCTTGTCGACCGAGGCAACCTTCATGCGGCTGATGGTCTGCACCGACATGCCGACGGACTGCATCAGGCCCTTCAGCACCTCCTCGAACCGGTTGGTCTCGCTGGAGAGGGAGTTCTTCAGCTCGTTTATTGCGCGGAACTTCTCGATGGCGGGCTGATATACCTCGTTGTCGAATACCTTGACCACCTTGGCGTCCTTGGGTACCTGCGTGGTGGTGTAACCGTCAAGCTGCGGCAGGAAGGAGGAGTCGGACAGCACGACGGGCAGGCTGACGGACACGGTCTCCAGGTCGTCCATGCAGTACGATACGGTACGCAGCGAGCGCTCCAGATCACCGACATAGTCGTTTTCCTTGATTTCCTGGATGGAGAGCGAGTACTCGTCGGTCTGGATGGTCTCGGCCTGCTCCGAGGTCTCCACAACGGGAGCCTCCTTGGACAGCGCGTCAAGATGACGGATGGTGTCGACCAGAAGCTCGTTCTGACGCGACATCGACATGGCTATCTGCGAGTCGGGAACCGAACCGGTGTAATCCACAATGAAGCTCTTGTCCTGGTACTTCACCTGCTCGGCCACGGGCACGTACACCACGCCAAGCTTGTCCACATGATAGTCGCGGAAGATGCCAGCGTGTTTCTGCTGCAGCTCGCCTATTTGTTCATCGGCCGCGGCAAGCTGCTTCTCGATCTTGCTCTTATAGATGAAATAGGGGAATACCAGAAGAAGCATAAGCCACCAGTGACCCGACAGGTCTGCCTGCAGGCGACGTTTCTCTTCTTCTTGGTCGTTGATTGCACGCTCGATGCGTTCCTCCTCCGCCACCACGCGCTCCGCGCACTGACGGTAGTAATTGAACAGCACCTTGGCCTGGTCCTGCCAGATATTAGCGGAGTCGGGGAAGATCTTTGCTGCCATTTTGTCTGTGTGTTAAGGTTGAGTTTTTATATAGGTTTCTAAATCAGATGCAAGAGTCCCACGGTAGTGGGGAGTAGTCTGGAGGCATATCAACTGATAGTCTTGCGACGTCTGAAATCCTGCTCCAGGGTATCGAGGAGGTCTGACACCTGTCTGCTGTTCATACGGTAGTCGGTCAGCGCATATCCCAGCATCCTGATGTCCTCCACAATCTCATCGTCCAGGCGTCGCGCCTCGGACGATCCGTTCGGCGATAGGTAACGGACTTCATCACCGACGCTGTGTATGCGGACCTTCACTTCCTCTGGGACACCTTTCGTCATGTCGGCCTTGTACATCAGGTCTTGAATCTCGATGCGGATGCTATCCTTCCCTTCCCGAATCGTCTCTTCCTGCCGGAACACCTGACCGGAGTGGGCATTGGTCACGGCCGATACGTATATGGCGACTATGAACAGGAACAGCAGTCCGAGCTGTATCAGCAACTGCCACTTGAACCTGAATGCATCGGGATCATCGGCCATAGCCAGACCGGCTACGACAACGATGATGGCCGACACACCGTACAGTATCAACGCCACCCACCGAATGCCAAGTCCGGAAGCCTGTCGGCCGGAACGGTCGTTGGTCAGAATCGGGTGACGCCATGTCAGGACCAGCCACGCCCAGTAAACAAATGATACGGTCAGGAAGTCAAGCCAGCAGACATCCTCACCCACCAGCGAGATGACATCGAAGAAACAGAAGAATCCAAGCGCTATCAGTATCTGCCCGGCCAACGCCAGCACCCAGCCGATAATGTTGAGTTTCATAGTCGTGATTTTTATGTTCGACCATACGGGCATTCCTGCCTCAGGCCGGATATTGGTTAATGATAGGTATCGAAATCAGCGTTTTTTACCGCAACGGGGACAGAACTTGGCTGTAGGCGGGATCACGGATCCGCAACGCGAGCATTTATCGCTGTCCGTCACCACCGGATGTCCGCAGACAGGGCAGAAAGTGGCTCCAGGAGGCAGTTCCTGATGGCAATGCGAACACGTTCTGGCCTGTTCAGGCAGCATGGCTCCGCAGTTCACGCAACGGCGCGCCTCGCGCAGATTGTCCGAGCCGCAGTTGGGACACCGCTTGCCTTCGTAGCCGCAGTTGGGGCAGAATTTCATATTGCTCGGGAACTGCTTGGCGCACGCCGAGCAGTAAATCATCCGGGGCTGAGCCTGCCCGGTCTGATTCGGATTCGGCATTCCCTGCTGGGGGGCGCCGAAGGTCGGCTGGTTATACTGAGGCGCCATCGCCGACGATCCAATGCCTCCGCCCATGCCGCTCATCATGTTGATGGCCATCAGGCCTCCTAACACTCCCCCTCCGCCATCAATATGGCCCAGTGCATTGTTGGCCGTGTTGAACAATTGTTCCTGCTGCCACGAGTGACCCGTGATGGACATGGCACTCTGCTGTGCCAGCGCCTCCTTCATCTTCCGTCCTTCCGGAGTTGAATCGTCTATGCCTACGTTCGAAACGTAGAATTTCGGCATCTCCAGGCCAAGAGACTGAAGGAATTCGTTCAATTGCTGACGCAACGCCTGGGACAGCGGGTCAAGATAGGATGATATTCGTTTCAATCCAAGGCTGTTCTGAGCCATGTAGCTGCTGAACAGCGTCTTTACCTTGGTCGAGAACTCGCCCATGAACTGATTCGTCATGTCGGTCTGGCTGAAAACGTCGCGCGTCCCCACCATCTTGATCAAGAATTTTTCCGGATCGGCTATCCGCAGACCATACTGACCGTCAAGCGCCAGCGTAAGCATGGTCTGATAGTCGGCGTCATGGATGTCCAGCCGCCCTACCCGCCATGGAATATTGAATCGCTCGATACGGTTCACGAACCATATCTGCGCCAGATATGGATTCTTGCCCCCGAAAGGCAATCCGAAAAACGAACGTAGCAAAGGGAGATTCTCGGTGGACAACGTATGCTTGCCGGGTCCGAATCTACCTATCAGCTGACCTTTGCTGAACAGGAACGCATACTGCGATTCATTCACTACCAGCTGTGTGTACGTCGACAGATTATTATGTGGATACTTATATGCATAAATCTCCTCAGGTCCTTGAGGATTCCACATTACGCAATCTATAACAGCCATGGCAAATCAATAGATTATGAAGATTAACGAATTATTTCACAAATATACAAATTCAAATTCTATATCCC
>DXXK01000104.1 GCA_019416425.1 Bacteroidales bacterium | reverse complement strand
ATGTATAAGTATGGCATGTTATTAATACAAATTAACTATTATCTCATTCCATTCCTTTAGTTTTATGACTTGGATCTCGTATTTCTTAGGGCGTGAATCGAGGAAATTTTTTACAGGTAATAGTCCTTGATGGGTGCGTTGCGGTCGTCGAGTTCGAAAACCCATGGGGAACCGGTGGGAATCTCGAGCTTCAGGACCTCATCGGGGGTGAGATGCTTCAGCATCATCACCAGCCCACGCAATGAGTTGCCGTGGGCCACGACCAGAACGTCACCGTAATGGTGCAGGGCCGGGATTATCTTCTCCTCCCACACGCAGCGTACGCGTTCGATTGTAAGCTTCAGGCTTTCGGTGGCCGGAAGCTCATCGGCGCTGAGGGATGCGTAGCGCGGGTCATTGGCCGGATGCCGTGGATCGTCGGAGGTCAGGACAGGAGGCGTGACGTCATAGCTGCGGCGCCAGATGTGAACCTGCTCGGCGCCGTACTTGACTGCGGTATCCGCCTTGTTGAGTCCCTGCAGGGCACCGTAATGCCGCTCGTTCAGATGCCAGTCCTTGGTTACGGGCACCCACTCGCGGTCCATCACAGCCGCGGCGGTCTGAAGGGTATGGATGGCGCGTTTCAGATAGGAGGTGAAATAATATTGCGGCAGGATTCCCGCCTCCTTGATCTTCCGGCCTGCCTCGGCGGCCTCGTTCCGTCCCTGGTCTGTCAGGTCCACGTCGGTCCAGCCGGTGAACAGATTCTTCAGGTTCCATTCACTCTGCCCGTGGCGCAATAATATAAGGTGTCTCATTAGTCTATATGTGTCTGGTGTCTTAATTTTGTAACCACTAAAACAAATAGTTTGTTTATTTTTTACTATTTTTGCAGAAGATTAATGGACAAGTCTTCCGATGCCGTTGTCCTGATTTATGAGAAGTTGACCTAACATACCTAACTAACCTAATATTGATGAGAAAAGCTGTTATTTTTGGATGGTGCATGGCTTTGGGCTGGCTGTGTGCCTCGGCACAGGACGATGTGTCGGAGTATCTGATGACCGGCAACGGTTTCGATACCAATTTCAATTATGACCCGGAGACCACCGGCAATGTCAAGGGTGACGTCATAAACGAAGTCTATGGATGGACCAACGAGACCACCGCTACCTACACCGTGGCCGGTTCCTTTGCATGGAACCCCAACGTAACATTCAACGACAGCAAGGCATTTCCCTCCGCAGGCTACAATGGGTCCACAGGCGGCTGTCTCGGACTGACCACCGGATGGGGCATGGAGCTGGTCTACACACAGACAGTCACTCTGCCTAAGGGAACCTATAAGCTGACCTCGGCCTACTACAATGTGGGCTCCAGCAGCCAGAACGGCACAAGTCTCTTAGGCTGGATTCCGGCATCGGGCACTGCCGTCGCTTCCAAGGTGACACGCTTCCCCATCTCCGAATGGGTCACCGATGAGCTGGAGTTCACGTTGACGCAGACCACCACAGGCAAGATCCGTATCGGAATCAAGACCAGCGAGAGCACCGGCTCGGCCAGTCATCCCAAACTGCTGGTGGACTACGTGAAGCTGCTGTGCTCGCAGGTAGACAAGGGTGAGTTGAAGAATGCCCTCGACCGGGCCAACGCCGTCTACAGGCCCAATGCCAGCTACGCCAAGGAACTGAAGGCTGCCATCGACGCCGCGCAAGCCGTCTATAGCAACAATGCGGCCAGGCCCGGCGACATCTTCAAGCATACCCGGGCATTGGCGCAGGCTACACGTGCATATCAGTATAAAAACGCCACCGCTTCCAATCCTCTTGACGTTACGAGCTTTATCGCCAACAACAGTTTTGAGGACAACGGAGCCACCGGCTGGGACAACCGAGGCATGGCTGCCCAGGGCAACAAGACATTCCCCGGAGTGGAGGGCGCTACCTACATGGAACGCTGGACCTCCATCGGCAATCATGTCCCCAATGTGGGCATCAGCCAGACGCTGACAGATATCCCCGACGGACGATATCGTCTGACCGCTGCCTCCGGCGCCATACAGCAGACAGGTTCCGGCAGTACCGTCAACAACGGTGACCCTCAGGTCGGCGCATATATCTTCGCCGGCTATTACCAGACCCCCGTCACCGTGATGAAATCGGGATATACTCAGGAATTCTCGGTAGTGGACGGTCAGGTGACCCTCGGTTTCAAGACCGAAGGATGTACCGCGAACTGGGTATGTTTCGACAACGCCACCTTGCAGTACATGGGTGCCAATACTGTAGCTCAGAACGCCGAATATCTGAACCACCACATCGCCTACATCGTGGAGCTGATGGTGGCTAAGCCTATCCAGAACTCCGTCCGGAGTGATGTCGAGGCCACATTGGCCGGCGTGACGAATCTGATAAAGAGCGGCAATACAGATGAGGCGAAGACGCAGGAAGCCAAGCAGCAGCTTGACGAGGCGGAGGCCAAGGTCTTGGCGTCGGCCCGGGTGGTGGGCAAGCTTGTCTCCGCCATCGACTACGCCAAGCAGGTAAGGGAATGGTACAAGGACGACAGCGCCAAGGTGGCGATCCTTGATCCCTCCATCGCGGCGGCCCAGGCATCGCTGGCCAACATGGACCAGACCGACGAGCAGATTGCAGCCGCAGTCAAGACCCTGAACGACGAGGTGGCTAAGGTGGACAAGAAGGTCTACACGGCCCAGTGGAGCATGGGTAACGTAAATGACCCCAACAACTCCTATTATATAGGACGTACCCGTCAGGGCAAGGACTGGATCCTGTTCTGGGAGAAAGGATACGGCGAGGAGCCGGAGTCGTTTGTCTGCGGCAACTACACCGCGGATGTTGACGGCATCATGGAGCATGCGCAGATTGCCTTCGACTACTACAGCGACGTACTGAAGTTCATCGACCGGGCCACATCAAAGACCAATAAGTACAAGATGGTGATCCGGCTGCGTTACGAGCCGACCGAGTGGGAGGCCACGGGCTCGGGTGTCGATGACCTGATCGGTCTGCTGACGCTGACACCCTGGGCGGCCCCCTCGCGCAACTGGCAGACCCTCTACCATGAGGTGGGACATTGCTTCCAGTACCAGGTGCACTGCGACAACGGAGACCAGAACGGCTTCATGTACAATCCCGGCGATGGCAAGGGCTGCGGTTTCTGGGAGCAGTGCGCGCAATGGCAGGCTTACAAGATCATGCCGCAGGACCAGTTCAGCAACGAATGGTTCGACGGCTACTTGAGCAACAGCCACAAGCATATCCTGGCCGATGCTCCGCGTTACAACAATTTCTTCATCCAGGACTACTGGTGTTACCGTCACGGCAAGGATTTCCTGGGCAAGCTGTGGAACCAGAGCAAGCGTCCCGAGGATCCCGCCCAGGCTTATATGCGCATCACCGGAATAACGATTCCTGTATTCTACGACGAGATGTACGACTGCGCCGCCCGCTTCGCCACATGGGATATTCCCGAGCTGCGGGAGTATGGCGAGGCTAAGGTCGACTCGCGCCCGTTGCCATCGATGCGTAAGCTGACCGACGGCAGCTGGCGCATCATGGCCGCGAATGTCCCCGAGAACACGGGTTACAACGTGATTCGCCTTAACGTCCCCGAGGGTGACGCCCGTAACGTGCAGGTGCGTTTCCAGGGGCTGAACCGCCAGTCGGGCTTCAATGTGATCAAGCCTGAGACTGCTGAATGGCGCTACGGTTTCGTAGCCTGGAAAGAGGATGGCGAGCGTGTGTACGGCGACATGTCCAAGGCAACGTATGCCGCCCCGGACGGTTTCGCCAACTTCGAGGTTCCCGAGAATACCAAGCGGCTGTATCTGGTTGTCAGCGGCGGTTCCACCGAATATGCCGCCAAGGCATGGGACGACGACACCAGCAACGATGAGCAGTGGCCCTACGCGGTGCTGTTCGGCAATACGAACCGCTACGGTGCCGAGAACAATCCTGCGCTGTCGGGTGTAATGACTGTCGGCTCCGATGTGAAGATACCGGCGATGATCGCTGCCGATGGCAGACTGACCATCGCTGCAAGTGACGAACCGCTGACTGTCAGTGTATATTCACTGGCCGGCACATGCGTCGGCAACGCAACGCTGGAATCCGGTGCCGAGTTTGACCTCCCGCAGGGATTCTATGTTGTCCGCATCGTAGACGGCGACGGCCACGAGATCGTTGTCCGCAAGATTATATTATGATAATCATAATGTTGAATAAGGTTGCCGCAGGCCTTGGGTCTGCGGCAATGTGTTTTATTAATGCCTGCTTAATGCTATTTGGGTATCCTGTTTTATTTCTATTTTAACATAATACCGATTTTAAAGGATTGCAGACACGGCAAAAAAGCTATAACTTTGCAACCGAAAACGATAACATCTCAATGATGATGTCGGGAACTTCAATCGAAATAATAACATCAAGCTACATAATATGAAAAAATTATTCGCGCTGATCGCAGTCTTTGGCTTCGCGGGCCTGGCACATGCCTCAGACAAGGCGCTGCAGATCGAGTTCCGAAATGGCACGAAGGCCGTCTACAGCCTGTCTAAGCAGCCTGTGGTGACCTTTGCCGGCAGCGACTTCACCATCAGGACCGCCGATGCCGAGACCAGCTATCCTCGCGCCGATGTCAGCGACTTTACCTTCGTTGAGGGGGAATCAGGAATCACCGACGTTAAGAACACCACAAGATACAGTTATATTGACGGAGTGTTCAGCTGCCAGGGCCACGCAATCGAGGTCTATGACCTTTCGGGCCGGCGCGTAGCCACAGGCTCGGATGCAGTATCGCTCCGCGAGCTCAACGACGGAGTCTATGTGATCCGTGCAAACAGCCAGTCAATCAAAGTAGTAAAATAACAATATTTCGATAGAAACGCAATGAAAACAATAATTACCACACTCGCACTCGCCATGGCCCTGGCCGCCACGGCACAGACCGACGTCCTGAAGATCGAGCTTAACAACGGCACGGTGCAGACCATCGCCATCGATGACATCAAGCAGATGAGCTTCGGCACGGAGACTCCCACCGTTGCTGGAGCCTACAACGGCCCGATCGATGTGACGGTAGGTGGCATGTTCACCTACACGGCCCAGGATCACGCGGTGACGGTGACCGAGAATGCCGACGGCACGTTGAAGGTTGCTCTGAGCCAATACAGCCTTGCCGATACCAAGATGGGCGACCTGACCGTCGGTGAGCTGACCATCGACAATATCGCCTACGACGAGGCCAAGCAGGCTTACTACCGCAACTACAGCAACGACGGGCTGACACGCCATTTCACGGCCTCCAAGAACGGCCAGGCCACTATGGACAGCGACTATCCTCTGGGCGAGACAAGCGAGATCACCTTGAAGTTCAGCGGCAGCAACGTCGAGATTCAGAACGACTTCAAGCTCGGCACCATGCCGTTCCCCCTTACATCCAAGTATACCGGCTCCAAGTGAGGAACGGTGTCGATACTACGGCTCTAAGTAAATGACCATAAGAAGCATAGGAAGTTTAATCGCCCTGTTGGCGGCGGGAGCGTCGTTGATGTCACTCCCGTCGTGCAACGGCATCATGTCGGGAATCTACGACGAGCCACCGGTCGAGACGACCGAGACCGTAGCGGGTCAGCTCTATCTGGACGCTTCGGACTGGACCAAGTGGCATTACATCGATTTCCAGGACTTGGTAGACTTGCCTGAGGACGGCAATCCCTCGGCATTGTGGCAGACGTTCGACATCCCGACCCACAGGATTGACCTTCCCCACGAAGGTTACAGGGACGGCATATATACCTATTGGTATGATGTCTACGGCGCGGGCCTGTCCGTCAGGGAGTTCCGGGAATACCGTCCCACCGACGCCCAACGCGAGCCAGAGTCATGGACCATAGCCATACATCGCAACAACGTACGTACCAACGGATGTGCCGTTGCCGCTACAGAATTCAGCTCGCTTGAGCAGCTTCCCGATGACCGAAAGTATTACGAGACATTGGAATATGCTCCCGACGAGTGGAACGAGACCGATGTCTGGGTAATCCAGGACCGGATGCTTCTGGGTCTGATAGGGAACCAGGGAATTGAAATCAACAACGTCCTGTCGTCATGGCTGTCGGTGGAGATACCGCCGATTCCTCCCGCATTCAGTATGGATGGGCGCGTCTTCATACTCCGCACGCCTCATGGCGAGTATGCGGCCCTGCAGCTCGCAAACTATCAGAACGCCCTCGGCGTCAAGTGTCATTTGACCATCAATTACCGTTATCCGCTATGATATTGTCCAGAATCCTTCCCATAGTGATGTTTTGTGCCGTGAACTCTGTGACGTCATGGGCGGATACCTCGCCACGGCCTGCCGAAACGGACAATGATTCGGAATTCGATTTCATTCTGGATGAATTCGTGGTGACCGGAACACGCACACCCAAGCTGCTGAAGGACACCCCGGTACAGACGCGGCTCATAACGGCGCAGGACATAGAGCGTTCGGATGCCACCGACATTCGCGACCTGCTGCAGCAGGAGCTTCCCGGTGTGGAGTTCAGTTACGCCATGAACCAGCAGGTTCACCTGAACTTCAACGGTCAGGGAGGCCAGAGCATACTGTTCCTGGTGGATGGCGAGCGTCTGGCAGGCGAGACGATGGACGATGTGGACTTCTCGCGTCTGAACATGGCTAACGTCGACCATATCGAGATCGTGAAGGGTGCCAGCAGCGCCTTGTACGGCAGTAATGCGGGTGGCGGTGTGATCAACATCATCACCAAGCAGGCGGCCAATCCCTGGCGAGTCACAGCCGACGCGCGTGTGGGACGGCACAAGGAACAACGTTATAACTTAGGGATGACCCTGCGTGGCAAGCGAGTACAGAATGTGCTGACAGGCAGCCGGTATTCCATCGACAACTATAACGTCCACAGTGCCCAGGATCCCGTGACACGCATCATATCCACAATCTACGGAAGCTCCATCTGGAATGTCAACGATAAGTTCACGTACAGCCCCGCCGATAATCTGAAACTGACGGCCCGTGGCGGTTTCTATTACCGTCAGGTGTCCCGCACGGAGGATTCGCCCGAGCGTTACCGCGACTTCACCGGTGGACTGAGGGCTGAGTGGGACATCACTCCCGACGACCGTCTGGAGGCTTCATACTCGTTCGACCAGTACGACAAGTCGACCTTCTACAGGATCAACGGTCTGGACATCCGCAACTACAGCAACGTGCAGAACTCGGTACGCGCCCTGTACACGCATACCTTTGGCCGCGGGAATGTGTTGTCGGCCGGTGCCGACATGATGCGCGACTATATGGAGAACACCAAGCTGACCGACCCTCGTCATAGCCAGATATCGTTCGATGTCTTCGCGCAGTACGACTGGATCATCGATCCGCGCTGGGAAGTAATCGGAGCATTGCGCTATGACTACTACTCGGACAATCATGACTCGCATGTCACACCCAAGGTGTCGGTACGCTACAAGCCACGCTTCGACATGAACATCCGTCTGGGCTACGGTATGGGATTCCGTGCCCCTACGCTCAAGGAGAAGTACTACGAGTTCGACATGTCCGGTATCTGGATTGTCAAAGGTAACGAGAACCTGAAGCCGGAGACCAGCCACAACGTCACCCTGAGCGCGGACTATACCCACGGTCCCCTGAACTATACCGTGTCGTTCTACTACAACGACATCCACAACCGCATATCCACCGGACTGCCATACGCGTTGCCCAACGACCCGAACCAGCTGTATCTGGACTATGTCAATCTGAGGCACTACTCGGTGATGGGCGGCGAGGCCACCGTCCAGGGCAAGTGGAGCAACGGTCTGTCGGCAATGGCCACATACGCCTATGTCAAGGAACGCGTGCCCAAGGACAAAGGCGGCGACGTCAGCAACAACCAGTACATCCCGGCGCGTCAGCACTCGCTCACTGCCCGTGTGGGCTATGGGCACCGTTTCAACAGGAACTACATGCTGGCGGCCGGAATCAACGGACGCGTGCTGTCCGGCGTCACTAATGTCGAGTACGCCGACTACTACGACATCCAGGCCGGAACCGTCGACGTGAAGTATCCTCCCTATACGCTTTGGAAGGTGTCCCTGTCACAGTCGTTCGGCAAATATGTCCGCGTGGACCTGAGCGTAGACAATGTGTTCAATTACAAACCCAAATATTATTATCTGAACTGCCCGCTGACCGACGGCGCGGCCTTCTCGGTGGGCGTCAGCATTGACCTTTACTGATAAATTATGGCTAAAACAAATGATACAGCCGTGGCTCCGAAGGTCACGGAAGGCACCGGCCATGTCCGCCGGTACCCGTTCAAGGCGATATCCTCATTCCTTATCGTTCTGTTCACCATGCCTTTGGGCCATGCGCTGATGATACTGATGGAACATTTCATGAGTCCCACGGCGCTGCATTATGCGGCGTTCGGCATGGGCTTTGTCGGCATGCTGATGGTGGTGCGCGGAGTATTCGCCAAGGGCGATACACGCCAGACCCTGTGGGGACTGTTCGGCGCCCTGCTGTTCTGGACCGGATGGGTGGAGTTCCTGTTCATGTACTTCGCCAATCGCTTCGGCACGCAGCCCATGCTGGATCCCGTTACCGGCGAGGTGGTGACACGGCCGGAATACCTGATCATGCCGGCTTCCTTCGGGTTCTTCATG
Source organism: Bacteroidales bacterium (assembly GCA_019416425.1). GTDB lineage: Bacteria > Bacteroidota > Bacteroidia > Bacteroidales > Muribaculaceae > Lepagella. Next base: position 31,556 of record DXXK01000104.1, on the reverse strand, counting down.
ATGGTGATGATAATGTACATATTCAGCACACGCAACGGATGCAACTTCATCAACTGGTGTCAGCGGCAACTGCTGCGCGGACGTAAATCCGAGATCTGTGCCCGACCCATGACGCGGCATGCCTCCATCGTGACGTTCATGGAGTTCATCATGATCATGTGGGCCAGCTATCTGCTGCTGATGTTCTGCTACGATCCTGAGTTCCTGGGCGACAGCCATCCCGTTACCATCCTGGTGGGCGTGGGTTGCTTCATCGGCGCATGCTTCATGTTCGCGCGACAGCTGCGTATCCCCACCTGGGGCGCCAATCTGCGGATGTCAATCGCTACGGTCGTGGTGCTGTGGACTCCCGTCGAGATCATGGGCCGCAACAACCTGTTCAAGGAGATATGGGTGGCGCCGCTGGAACACCGGATGGAGATGTCCCTTATTCTCTCGGCGTTCATAATTCTGGGACTCTATATGCTCTGGTCATCGCATAGAAAAAAGACCTTGCCTGCAAAATAATCATTTTTGAGTATTAGATAATCGTCTTGAATTCGTTAATTTTGCAACGAATTTGAGGCGTTTTATATTCAAGAGATGAAAGATGACAATTTGACTCCCTATGCGGCCCAGGACCGGCTCCGCGATCTGGTGGATGACAACAACCTGCTGCTGTTGGTGATAAACCGTTTCCGGATTCCGCTGGGATTCGGCGACTGCACGATCAGCGACATCTGTGCCAAGGAGGACGTAGACACCGACACCTTCCTGGCGGTGGCGAATCTGATAAGCGGCCGACCCCACGGTGGCTTTCACACAGACCTGCTGCAGTTGATCGATTATCTGGAGGAGGCACATTCCTACTTCCTGGACTTTATCCTCCCGTCAATCCGCGAGAAGCTGATCAAGGCAATCAACTGTGTGGATTCCAACGATGTGGGTTTCCTGATCCTGAGGTATTACGATGACTACATGCAGGAGGTACACCGCCACATGGAGCACGAGAACGATGTGGTGTTCCCTCACATCAGGCGTCTGGTGCAGGGTGAGCCCGACGATTCGTGCAATCTGTCGGACTACTCGCTGAACCATGAGGACATGGTCGGCAAGCTGCAGGAGCTGAAGGATATCATAATCCGTCATTATTCACACAGCACCAACCATATACTGACATACGCTCTTTACGACATCATCAATGTGGAGAACGACCTGCTGTCGCACTGGGCCATCGAGAACAAGCTGTTCATGCCGGCGGGAATAGTCCTGGAGGAGAAGATGAAGGATGTGAAGCGGTCCGAGACCGACATGCCTTTCACCGTCGTTCCGGATGCCGATGTCAAGGACGATGGCCTAAGCAACCGCGAGAAGGAGATAATCGCTCTGGTGGCCAAAGGAATGGCCAACAAGGAAATCGCCGACACGCTCTGTCTGTCGGTCCATACTGTGACGACCCATCGCCGCAACATCGCCTCGAAGCTGCAGATACATTCCGCCGCCGGCCTGGCCATCTACGCTATCCTCCACAACATCATCGACATCTCCGAGGTCTCAAAGCTATAAAAATAATTGCATCACGTGTAGATAGCTCGTGCGTCTCTAGAGATTATTTTACATATGATTTCTGCATCAGTATGCTAATTTAACCCAATTAGGCAGCCCCTCAACGTGAATGTCCGAGCATTCTGGAAGCATTGAGAAGCCTGAAATATTTCAGGCTTCTATTTGTTATGTTACCTTAAATTGAAGGTTAATAGTATTGGGATTACTGGGTATAAGTATGGTTCTATTTAAGACTTAGAAAATCGTGCTGTGTGGTTTTTGTCTTTTTTAGCAAAATGTTTGGATATCTTAACAATAATTTGTATATTTATCATCGAAATTAATAATAAGGTGTCAATTCGCTTGTTGAATTCAAGAGTTGTTAAATCTGTGAATTGTTAGACAAGTCGCTGTCCGATTAATGGAGTATTAGCATAAATAGGGCACGTGAAATAAATACCATGAAGTTAAACTTAAAAACTAAACTATGATAAAATTAGTCCGATAGTCTGTTGGCAGTCTACGTGATTGCATCCCTTTGAATTATTCTATGAATTAGCAGCAATAACAGAAGAAAGACATCCCGTCATTCTATGTTTTGTTTGACATTCACTGATAAGACTCCTAAGTGACCTGCTTGATAATATTCATAAATAGTCAAATCGACAGGGACTGAATGTATTAGGCTCTATTGCATGTGCCGAAATTTGGTAATTTCATATGATTATGAACATTGATGAGATTTTCATAATTATGAAAATCCCACCCATTAAAGTTTAATTGTTCTTACAGTTATTTTAATATCATGAACAGAGTAGCTCGCAAATTTATTCTGATTGTCGTAATGGCAATCGCTTGTCTCTCAGCGTCAGCGAGAGAGGTTCCTCTGACCGAAGCCCTTGCCTGCGTGCAGAGTCATTTCGCGGACCGTGACGTTGATTATTTCCTCGTCGGCCAGGAATCCGTTGATTCCGACGTGTGGAAAATATTCGTGAAGTGTCACTATATAAAGCAAATCACCCATAAATAAAACATACGAATATGAAGAAACTGATAATATTACTGGCCATATCGGCCGCGCTGTGCGGCATGGCCGCGTACGGGCAGGGGACCGTCAGCATACAGACCACTGGCTATGGGCAGCTGGGCGAATTGCTCGGCGATAGGATAACCACGGTACAAAACCTTACCGTTGCCGGACCCATCGACAAGTCGGACTTTGACGTGATGAGGAAGGCCATCAGAGAGGGTGTGCTGGGTGAGATCGACCTCAGGGACGCACGGTGCCGGGACAACGAGATTCCCGACGAGGCGTTGAGAATGCCCTATGAACCGTTGTGGAATGAATCACCCGGTGAATCACCCAGGAAATCCCACGAATGGGGTAACGCTGGTGTGCTCAACAAGGAACTGAACAATTTCCGAAAGATCATACTTCCTACGTGCATAGAAAGAATAGGCAAATATGCCTTAGCCGCCACCAACATCGAGAGCCTGGAGCTGCCGCAAAGCGTGCGGATTCTTGACGAGGGCTGTTTTCTTGGCACAAACATGAAGAGCATAACGGTCGGCAGCCAGATCAAGGTCATATCCGCGAACTCGTTTCAGGCATGTCCTTATCTAAGGGCAGTCACCATCCTGAATCCCGTCGAGACCCTTGAAAGGGGTTCCTTCGGTTTGGACGGCCTGGCTAAGATTGAGTTCCCGACCTCCTTTGTTTCCGATGAATACGCGTTCGAATTCTCGAAGATAGAGGAGGTTGTCTTCAATTCCAGGGAGGTTGCGGCCACTTATATCAAGAACGAATCCCTTAAAAAATTGGTCTTCAACGAGGGAGTCGAGACCATATCGGGAAACCTGGCGTCAGGATGTCCGAACCTCTCCGTGGTAGTCTTCCCCGCTACTCTGAGGAGCATCGGGGAACGTGCCTTTGCCGACGATTCCGCGCTTAGGGATGTCTATTCCAGAAGTGCAGTGTCTCCGGTTGCGAGCGTGGATGCATTCTGTGCCAAGGACGGCACTGTGCCTCCGCAGGCCACGCTGTATGTTCCCGTCGGTTCGGCTGACACATACCGCAACAGTGTAGGCTGGAACCTCTTCTCGAAAATCGTGGAGATTGAGGACAGCCAATTCCCTTCCCGGGTGGTCACAGTCCTGACAGATTACAAATCCAGTCAAATGTATGATCTTCAGGGACGTATGGTCGACCCGGAGACCGCTCGTTCCGGCATATACATCTGCAACGGCAAGAAGGTTGTGATTCGTTGAATTCTGTAGGAATTCAACCTGGTTAACCTATGGATATCACCCAATACAGTTGCCCCGGGTCAGAGGTCCGGTGAAACCAAGACCAACTGACTCGGGGCTAAATGTTGCTGACTGCCAGAAGTGGTCACTTATGACAATATACCTATTTCGCGGGTTTCTCCAGGCCCTTGGATGGCCAGCGGTCGATGAGACGGCACATCTCGGCGCACGTGATGGGGATGACAGTGCCGTGGCGTGGATGGAAGTCCATGCTTACGTTCTGGTCAACGACCTTGAAGTTCTGCAGGTCGGTGGACTCGGTGAACTGGTACTTGCCGTTCATGTAGACGTCGTACATAAGGATGTACTTGTCCTGGCCGATCAGCTTGAATGTTCCGGCACCCTCCACGCTTTCCTTGGTCTGCTGCTTGTAGTCGGGGTATTCGGTCCAGTTGCCCGAGGTCAGCGAGGGAGTGGTGGCTACCTTGATGCCGTTGCCGTGGCCTTCGGTCTTGTAGAACAGGTAGTAGAGGCCGTCCTTGTATACGATGTCGCCGTCGATGCAGGACTTGCCGTCCTTGGGCACGAACAGAGGCTTGTAGTCGCCCTCCAGGTCGGTGAACTCAGGGTTGGCGTAGGCGTAGTAGATGATGTCGGGGCCGTCGCCGTGCTTCATGGACCAGTATACCATATATTTACCGGCCTGACGGTCGTATACGGTCTGCGGTGCCCATACGCGCTTCAGGTTGCCCTGGTTGGGGTAGCGCTTCTGAATGTTCACGATGGAGCTGTCCCAGTTCACCAGATCATGGCTCTTCATCAGCACCATGGCGCGGTTGGAGTCCCAGCCGTTGCCGGACACCATGTCGGTGACAACCATGTAGAATGTCTTGCCGTCCTCGCTGCGCAGAATGTGCGGGTCGCGAACGCCGCCGGTGGAGGAGATTATCTTGGAATCGATCACGGGCTTGCCGTTGTTCAAAGCCTTGTAGTTGTAGCCGTCCTTGGAAACGGCGAAGCAGATCTGCTCGTCATCCATGGCGTTGCCGGTGAAGTAGGTGAAGAGGTAGCCTGCCATGTCGGTGTCGTTGGCGCAAGCCTGCGTGGCGCAACGGCCACAGGCCTCGTGATGCTGACGGGCGTTGGCACCGGGTGTCAGCGCGATGGCCGCCAGGGCCATTCCTGTCAATGCAATGCGGGTTCGGTTAATGATTTTCATCTGGTTAGGTTTCTTATTGGTTAATTCACTGCAAATTTAATGAATTTATCGTGAGTTTTTGCAGTTTTCATAAAGATTTTATAATTTTACAGAATATTCAGAAACAAATCTTACGAATATTCAGAAACAAATCTTGCCATAAACAACAAAAGATACCATGGAAACAGGCAGACGTAGCAGACGTTATCAGGAAGATACAGCCACCGAGTTCTCGCGACTCGTAATCAAGATCGGAATAGGGGTACTATGCCTGTTCGGTGTATGGGGGGTATGCGCAATGGTCTACATGAGCGCCTCGGACAACCGTCCATGGCCGTTCCACAAGAAGATAACGGTGGTGGCCGAACAGCAGGCTGAACCTGCCGAAGCTCCAGCCGAGACAAATGCGCAGGCAGCTCAGACTGTCCCTGCGGCGCCGGTGGCACAGGCTGCCGCGCAGCCGAAGCAGGATCCTCAGCAGGCGGCGGATCTGGAGTACCTCAACTCCAATACCGTGTGGGACGCCGCCAAGCTGAAGTCGCCTGTGTACAAGAAGCTGCTTGCCGACCTTCTGTCCATGGACTCCACACGGCTTCCGGCCGATGCCTGCGGCATAACGCAGCGCGACTGGACGGCGTTCGTGAAGGATAACGTCAACGTATCGGAGAAGGGGCTGAAGAACGCCTACACCGCGGCAATCTCCGGCTCGACCTTCGATGTCAAGAAGTTCTGGGAGACCGCGGCAAAATATCGCGACCCGAAGAACCCGCGTAAGTAAATCAATCACTAACCTGACAATACCGACCTGACAATGAGTAAGGAAACATTGCTGGAGCGCAGGATGCGCCTGAACCGTCCCTTTACGGAGATGGAGACCCTGCAGTTCGTGACTCCGCTTATAGAGAATATACGCAAGGTACACGCCACCGGGAAATACCATCTTCGGTTGCGTCCCGAGCACATCACCATCGATGACCAGGGGAATGTCCTTGTGACTCATGCCTGTGGCATGGAGTTCCCGGGCGCCGCTGCAACCGACGAGCAGTGGGAACAGCTGGAGAAGGTCAAGAACAAGGGATTCGCCGCCGCCGAGCAGCGTAAATGGGAACCGAAGGCCATTGGTCCCTGGTCCGACTATTACGCGTTGGGCGCCGTGCTGTGCTCCATGCTGGGACAGGATATGTCGCTGGGCCGTAAGAACGAACTGCCGGAGGGGACATCGCCCGATCTGGCCAAGTTCATCAACTCGCTGATGTCCACGAATCCCGAGAAACGTATGACGGCACTCGAGGGTTTCAATGCTAAGTTCCCCGGGGTATGGCCCAATACCGTGGATCCGTATGTGGATACATCAAATGCTCCGGAACCGGTCAATCCTCAGCCGCAACCCCAACCTCAACCTCAATCCCAGTCGCAACCGCAACCTCCGGTAAGCGCTCCGGAGCCTGTTGCTCAGTCAGTGCCGCCGGTGCCTCCGCAGCCTCCTGTGACGAATCCTCCGTATGAGCCGCCGCGGAACTATACCACTCCGTTGGGTCAGCCGGACAAAGGTTCCTCGGGCAACAAAAAACTGTGGGCGGCTGTGGGTGCTATTGCCGTGGTCCTGCTGTTTGTCGGTGTATATGCTGTCCTGAGCTCCAGCAAAGGCGCTGACCATGAGGCTCCTGTAGCTGCCACCGAGGAGCCGCAATATGAGTCGGCTGCCGAGCCTATAGCTGAATCAGACGAGGAGACGGTTATGTATCCCATAGTGAACGTGTTCCTCCGCAGCTCGCCTTCATCGGCTGGCAATGCCAACAAGGTGACGCTGATGGAGTTCGGGTCGAAGATTGTGCTGGACAGTTACAGTCCCGAATGGAGCCAGGGTACATATTACCCTGCCAGTATGTCCAAGAATGCTGCGAGCGGCTACGCCGCAACGCCGTTCCTGATCAACGAGCGTGACTACAACGTGTTGAACGGCCTGTTGGCCAACTCGACCGCACGGATGACGATCGGTACCGCCAAGTGTCGACGAGCGTTGCTGAACTACTATAATGATCGTGGTCTGATCGGCAGGTTTGACACCAAGACAGGCACTTGGCCCGATGATAACCGCTCCAATCAGTGGGTGCTGACGCTGTCCTCGCAGAAGAGTCCCAACGAGGTGTATATGGAGCGTGTCCTGAATGCGCGCTCGCCTTACACGGACTTTGCCGCGGTGCTTGAGAAGTTAGATACTGACGAGCACAGACTGGTGTATTTCAGGTTTGACGCGGACGAGACTCCCCACTTTGTGGCGGAAGCTAATATAGGCTCGAACAGCAAGATTTATTCGATATCCAAGACTTCGGACTCATCGCTGGAGTATGTGGTCGGTGACCGTTACGGCAACACCGAGAGTGGGTATATGTATATACAGTAAACCGTGATGCTCACGGATTTGAGGTTTAGTTTAAGAAAATGAACAGAAGAAAATTAGTTCTTACGATAGTGGCGTTTGCGGTGGTGATACTGCCGTACATAGGAATATACGGAAGTTACCGTTGGTACCGTGGCCAGTTAGGCCGTGACGGTGCCGAGGCACCGCAGGAGCAGTCGGTCGACAGTATGGCCGGAGGCCGGACTGTCAGTGCCGACGTGAAGGAGGCTGACCGTGACGCCGGATTCATCGTGATCGACAAGAAGAAGATGACGCTGACCCTGTACGATTACAAGGGTAAGGCCAAGCATACATTCGGCATGGCGTGCGGCAAGGGTATCGGCGACAAGCAGAAGGTGGGCGACATGAAGACACCGGAAGGTGTGTTCCATGTCGAGCGCATCCAGGATGCGTCGGCATGGACACACGATTTCAATGACGGCAAGGGTGTGATCAAGGGTGCCTACGGTCCCTATTTCATCCGTCTGGTTACGCCGGGCCACCATGGCATCGGTATCCACGGCACGCACGACCCGGCGTCCATCGGCACGCGTGCCTCCGAGGGCTGCATCCGTCTGAAGAACGAGGACGTGGCCCTGCTGGTCAAGTCCGTCTACCCCGGCATGGCTGTGGTCATCACCAACGACCCTGTGAAATAACCGTGACGGCAACATGCCCGGCCTAAAGGTTGAGGTATGATTTCAGTGCCTCGACGTATTCCTCAAATGCTTTCTGCCCTTCGGGAGTGATGGAGCAAATGGTACGGGGACGTTTGCCCGACATCCCTTTCTCGATGGAAATGTATCCGGCGGTCGACAGCTTGTCAAGCTGAACGCTTAGGTTTCCTGGGGTCGATTCGGTTTTCTCTTTGAGGTAAACAAAATCGGCTTCCTCCACATTCATCAGAATCGACATTACGGCAAGACGGAGTTGCGAATGCAGAAGCGGATTGAGTTCTCTCATTTTTCCAGGGCGGCTTTATGGTTTAGGATATGACCGGGCACTATCATCATCGCAATGAACGCGAGGATAAACAGTGGCATGTACCAGTTGACTCCAAGCGGTATGCTGCCCGCAATGCAGCATGTGGTCACAATGCCTACGCCGAGTCCCGCCATGCCTCCGATGGTAAGGCTCTTTTCCTTGATCAGCAGCCCCTGTGCAATCTCTGCCATGGGTATGGCGATCAGGGAATATGCGAGCATCGCAGTCCAGCAGCTTATGCCGGTGATGCATTGAATGATGATGCAGACGATTATTGCGGCAAACTCCGATAATCCGGCAATTGTCCATAGCCGTGATGTTATGGTGTCGTAAACTGTCTTTACGCCGCTGCATGTCTGCTGTTTGCGAGCCATTATGGGAGTGGCGATTCCGCCGATGACGGGAATTGCGAACCACAGGCAGTTCCAGACCTGTTGGCGCGTTGCCACGAGCATCACCCATACGAGTATGGATACTATCGCCACGAGATAGCCCCACATCAGCATGATATGGCCATCGCCCACGTAGCGCTGTCTGGTCCGGGCAATCATCGAGGTGATGACCTCGAGGCTCTCTTTCTCGGTAAGTTTTCTCTCTTCCATTTCTTAGGAATTTAAGGGTTGATATTTGGTTTATATTATAAACCATTTATTTCTGAAAAAAGAGCGGTCGCGCGATTCCGCTCTTGATTCGGATGCAAAGTTAATAAGGTTTATGTTATAAACCAAATTTTTCAGCAAAAAGTTTTAATAATTATAAGATTCTGTCAAGCCTTACATTCCTGGATGACACAGTTGCAGAATATCCCTTAACCTCTATGGAGTGGTTAATGGGCGGTCTTGTCGACTTCAGAAATGTCAATGCAGTGTTCTGAGAAATATCTGTCGCGTGACATTATGGCAATCATCCGAAGGTAATCAATAAAGGGAATGCCTCTCATAAAGGCATCATTCTTAATGATGTCCATGGATTGACTGTCCATATATTTGTCGTAATTGGAAATCAATTGGGTTATGAATTCCATTTGAATGTCATAAGGATTGCTTTCCCCACTTATGATGCTGGAAATCTTACTCCAGTTGGAATTAATGATATCGGAGAGATGCAATTCTTCTGCGATCTTCTTTCCTTTATCAGTCAATGATATCGGGCTATGGCTTTGTGTAAGGCTTGATGTTGAGGACATGCCTGCAGCCAGCATCTGAAGTGTACGGTTCATGTTGTCGATGCTGTTGCCGAATCCTTTCAGTACAGACAATTCACCCTCGATACGATGAAGCAGCGAAGCATCTTCGGATATCTTTTGGTCGTGGTTGTCAATCAGTTTCTGATGATCCTTGCATGGTAGATTGTCGCTGTCTTTGCGAAATTTAGAAAGCCACCAGCCAACATACACAGCTAGTACTAACGGAGCTAAAAGTATCAGCACTGATATTCCATAATTCTGAATGACAAAGTCTTTTAAAACATCCATACGATACACCTCTAATTGATAACACCAGATGGGAACGACATCCACTGTTATTAAAACGATTCCCAGATGCAAAATTATGAAATTAGTGCAACAATTCAAAAAATATTTTGCGTTTTATCTATTGATTCGAGTTGGTGAAATGAAGAATATCTATAAGTTGATGCCGGAATGGAGGCAAAACATTATATTTATATTCAAAATAAGTATTTTATGAAAGTTGTAACAGCAAGAGAATCTAGAGTTGATGATCTTATAGTTGAGCGTGACATACGGGAGGCCTGTGCCGAGGTAAAGGCTCATATAGAAGGCAAGACAGAGTTGCCGCGTGCAGAGGATATTGTATTCTGAAGGTAGTAATTGTAAAGCATCAAAGGATGATTACGCAATATATTGCGTAAAATGAAATAATATATACAAAGATATTGAATATAAGTTTGTTAAAGCAAGACTGAAAGAATCGAGACGTATCATGCGGATTTTAATGAGTCATAGATCTTAATGAATAAAAATAGCAACCGGGGTTGTGGAAACCACGGTTGCTTTCTTTTTGTCCTAATATGACATGATGGATTTCACTCGTCGTGTAAGATTTCCGTGACGGTATTTTCATCAAATCTGAAGTTGAAGAATTCCATCGAATGTCTGTAGAAAGATGGTTTTACCGTTGAATTTATAGTGAAGTTGTTTTTACTTATCTGGAGAAGTGGAATGTTAAATGTAATTTCACAAATAACAACCACGGTTGTCACAACCGTGGTTGTTATTTGTGAAATTACATTACCGGATATTAAATTATTCGATAGACCACCGGAGATAGAGAGTCTCCGGTGGATACGGAAAATGCCGGACGTAACCGCCACAAAACGCTGTCCCTCAGTTCCATGATTTTGAAATCCGACTCTGTGGCTTTGACTTGCAGGATATGTACGTCTAAACCAATGAACGGTAATGATTGAAGTCCATGACTTCGGCATCAATACATAGAAAACTGCTCTCTACGCCTCCGACTGTCTGCACAACCAGTTAAACGAAAATTGAAAGTAAACTTGGTGGATATAGGGATATGTATAATCTTTGCGCTGACAAAATGGCTGTGATTCACAGGTGTTTTGTCAACGTGAAACATATAGCATGATAATAGAGAGAACCAATTATGTAGATCTGGTCCTTGCCAAAAGATGGAACGGCAAGGTCAAGATTATTACCGGAATCCGACGTTCCGGCAAATCATTCCCGCTGTCAACGCTTTTCAAAAACAGACTGATTGAGGAAGGAGTTGGTGAGGATTATTTCATAGAGCTTGATCTTGACCGGAAAGCAGATATAAAATACCGCAATCCGAATATCCTATACGACTATGTCATTGAACACACGAAGGACCAAAGTCGGAAATTTTATGTGCTCATAGATGAAATTCAACTCTCCTATAGGATAAGGAATGACGATATAGACGAATCTTTGGTCCCGGTAGAGGATCGCGATATGCTATATACTACGTTCTATGATATTCTAAATGACCTTACAGCGCGTCCTAATCTGGATGTATATGTAACCGGGTCAAACTCAAAGATGCTGTCGAAAGACATTGTTACCAATTTCAGAGACCGTGGCTCGGAAATAAAAGTATATCCCTTATCTTTCTCGGAGTTCCTGACAGTTTCGGAAATGGAAAAGGCCGATGCTTTTGAGGAATATCTGATGTATGGCGGAATGCCGTTGGCTGTTCTCGAATCGGATGAAAAGGAGAAACGCAAATATCTTCAGGGATTGTTCACCAATGTCTATATCAAGGATATAGTTGAACGATATAAACTCAAAGATGACAGCATACAGAGTCCGCTTGTCGATGCGCTTTGTTCCGCCGTCGGGTCTCTTACCAATTCCAATAAGCTTGCAAATACTGCCGGTTCTACCATTGGAAAATCCCCCTCACATAATACTATCAAGAAATATCTTGAATATGTGGAGGATGCATATCTTTTCCAAAGCGCACAGCGATGGAATGTGAAAGGACGTAAATACTTCGACACATTACAGAAATACTATGCAATGGATCTCGGACTCAGGAATGCCCGTCTGAATTTCCGGCAGCAGGAGCGTTCACATCTAATGGAAAATATGATATTCAATGAGCTGGTTCGTCGAGGATACTCGGTGGATGTGGGTATTGTTGAATTGGATCGTGTGATTGACGGCAAACGAAAAGTTTCTCAATATGAAATTGATTTTGTTGTCAATATTGGGAATGACAAGATTTATATCCAGTCAGCATTAAATATAGATACACCGGAAAAGAAAGCTCAGGAATTATTCTCTTTAAAGAACACCGGCGACTTCTTCCGAAAAATAGTTGTTCTTGATGGCAACAGCAAACCTTGGACTGACGAGGATGGCGTAATGTATATAGGTGTGATACCGTTCCTACTTGAAGACATTTTATCTGATGCAACGAATATGTAACAAAAAGAAATAGCAACCGCGGTTGTGGGAACCGCGGTTGCTGTTCGGATTATTGTGGGATTGTGGATGACTCTTTTGATCAGCGGGTCTTGAGGTACTCGATGGAGTTGCGGGCCAGTGTCAGGATGTTGTCCTGGAACTCGTTGTTCTTGGGATGGGCGGAGATGTCAGGAGTGCCGTCAGGATTGCGCATGGAGAACTCGCAGCCACCGTTGCCGATGCAAATGACAGTCCCCTTGAAGGGTGTATTGCCCTGCTGCGCCTCCCATACATTCAGCTGCGATACCCAGTCAATCTGTGAATCCCACGTGCCCAAGGGAATGATGCCATACTGATTCACCGCGTCATTGTAGCATGCCTCATCCTGATTGCCAGCGCCTGTCAGAACCGAAGGAATATTGAAGAAAATGCAGTTGTGGTCCTCGGTCCAGCCAGCACCCTTGAACTTGATCAGTTTTGTTCGGTCAGTCTGGGTCACTTCCAGTCCCTTGAAGATGGGATGGGAGGATGCATCCTTGGTAAAGCTTCCGCCGGGATTCAGCTGGACAGCCATGGCCCAGGTATCGGGATTCATGCCACCGTTGCCGAAGCCAAAGGCATGGTCATTGCCTTTCAGCATATCCTTGTCCAGACGTCCCAGGTCGCCGATGAATGTCACTGCATGGCTCCAGAGCAGCAGGTTGCCGCCAGCGGTGTACCACTCCCTGATAGCGGGAGTAGCCTTTGTGACAACTTCCGGCATGTTCCAGATATCCTCCTCGCCGACACCTTCAAGGTCACGCAACCAGAATATAACGCGGTAGGGATCAAGTGTCTGTGCGGAGACAATGTCGCCGAAGTAGATGTATGCGGCATTGGGATACTCCGATTTCAACCACAGCCATGCCGATGCCTCATCGTCATCGCCCTTGGAAATCAGTTCCTCGGGAGTAGTATAAACGCTCAGGAAACCGACAGCGGTCTTTCCGATTTTGAGCGACGTGCTTATCGGCAGTGAGTTCCCCTCGGCATTCTTGGCCGTCAGCGTCACTGACCATTCCTGGCCATAAGTCACATTCTCGATTATATATTCCGTGCGGGAAGCTTGCAGTTCCTCATTGATTTTCTTTGAGCCGTCTGTAGCCGAGAACACCACGGTCTGGGCATCCTGAGGAGCATCCCATGTCACCCTGGCGTCGTAACCGTTGGCCTTTTCAATCTGGGCCATGCCGAGACCGGTGATCTTCGAGGCACCGGGACGTGTGTAATATTTCACTACTCCCGACGACTGGTTGGTGCCGTCCGTACGGCGGAACACATAGGTATAGTCGATGTTCGTATCAATCATGGAATGGGTGAAGGAATTTCCTTCAACGGTCTCGCTCGATACCAGAGCCGTGCCCTGATAGACGGAGACATTCACCTTTGTGGCGTCATCCGCAGGGAATGTCCACACATAATCATTACCTTGCAGCGATCCTGCAATCTGGGCGGCGTCTATAGGCGACAGGATGGGGTCGGCGATATCATAGTCCTTGTCCTGACATGAGGGCAGCGACATGGCGGCCACTAAACAAAGTATATTGAATATTTTAGCTTTCATCGTTGTTTTCATCAGCTACATGTAATCATTAATTTTTATCAGCTGCTTAAGAATTAATTGTAACCTTTGTTCTGGACGTAGAGGCCGGGAACGTAGTAGAGCTGGTTGTAGGGGATGGGGTAGAACTCGTTCTTGCCCGGGGTGTAGTGGGCGTCCTGATAGTACTGGCCATACTTTGTTCCTTCGTAGGAAGCGTTCTTCTCGGACTCGAAGTAAGCGTTCAGTACGGTCGAGGCTATACCCCAGCGGCGCAGGTCGAAGTAGCGGCTGCTCTCCATTGCCATCTCCAGACGGCGCTCCCAGCGCAGGCACTCGCGGGCCGTCTCCTTATTGGCGAAGTAGGAAGTCGGATATTGGGCGATTTCGCAGAAATCCTTGGCGTATGCGATGTGCTTGTTGATGGAGTTGGCGGCACGCTGGCGGATATCGTTGATGATCTCGCGAGCCTCCGACAGCTGGCCAAGCTCAATCAGAGCTTCGGCGCGCATCAGCATCACGTCCGTGTAACGGAACACATAGTCGTTCATCGCGAATGCCTGCCAGGAACCCTCGAAGGTCTCGCCCGCGCTGCGCTGGGGAACCTCCTTCAGCGATGTATAGTAACCGTAGGTGTTGGGTGTACGCGAATTATCGGTTGTCATGGTGTACTCGCTCTCATACTTGTAGGGGAAGGTCGGCATACCGACGGTGTGGAACAAGCGCGGATCCCATTTCTGGGCGTTCGGTTTTCCGTTGACCGGATAGTCGTTGGACTCATTGAAGGAGTCGAACATGGGGAGACCGTCCTTGGTCTTGAATGCGTTGACCAGATTCTGCGAAGGCTTGTGGAAGTCCCATCCGCAGGACCACATGCCCCAGCAGCCGTTCAGGGTATTGGACCAGTTGGCGCGGCCGAAGCGGGTATTGTCCTCGGTGTACTGAGATGTCTGGACAGCGAATACGGATTCCTTGCTGTTCTTGTACTCCGGCAGGAAGATGTCCCCGAAATCCTCCAGATAGCCATAGCGGGATGTCTTAACCACATCGGTGTATTCCACCACCTTCTTCATGTACTCCTGGTTGATGAAAGCGACACCGTCAGTAGCCTCGTAGCCGTCGCCCCAGGCCAGAGTCAGATAGCATTTTGCCAGATAGGACGCTGCGGCCACCTTGTTGGCGCGGCCTCCGCCATCCGTTACCTCCATCGGCAGGACGTTGTAGGCCTCCTCGAATTCCTCGATGACCTTGCCCATCAGCTCCTGGTAGGTGAACTCATCATTGCGTACCTGCTCGTGAGTGCTCTGCTGGAAGACAGCCTTGTCGATCCAGGGCACCTGGCGGAACATGGTGACAAGCTTGAAGTAGCTGTGACCACGCAGGAAGTGTACCTCGGCGGTGCGCTGTGCGGCGGTAGCCTCACCTAATTTCTCGACTCCGTGCTGTTCCAGGGCAGTCAGCGCACGGTTGCAGCGCGAGATGTTGCAGTACAGACGGTACCAGAGTTCGTCGAGCTCGCCGGGAGTGGAGGTCAGCGTGGACCATATCTCCATGGGATGGTAGCCGGTATCGGTTGTGCCGCCGCCGCCCTTCAGGCAGTCGTCGGAACCCAGGTCGCCGTAGGGCCACAGATTGAACGGATATGTGTACCAGCAGTCGCCTAACGAGGCGTATGCGGCGTTCACCATTTTGTCGGGCTGGGAGTAGGCCAGTTCACCGTCGATGACTCCCGTGGGCGGAACGTCGATGAAATCGTTGCACGCCGTCAGCACTGATGCCAGCGCTATGATTATATATTTTGAAATAGACTTCATGATTGATTGTTTTTGAGGTTAGAAATCGAGCTGGAGACCGAAGGAGACGGATGTCGGGATGGGGTAAGCCCAGTTGGGGTTCTCCGGATCGGAGCATGTCAGGCTCTTGCTCTTGATGGTCAGCAGGTTCTGACCGGAGATGTAGAAGCGGGCCTTGGACATTCGCAGTTTGGCGAGCACCTTGGACGGCAGGCTGTAGCCGATTTGCAGAGTGCGGAGCTTGGCGTAGGAGCCGTTCTCGACGAAGTAGGAGGAGGTGCGGCCCTCGTCACCCTTATTGTTGGTGGTCAGCATGGGGATGGTGGACTTGGAGTTCACGTCAGGCAGCCATGCGTCCAGAACGCGGTCTCCCTTGTTGCTGCCTGCGTCGGTCACGCTCCAGAAGTCGTTCTGGAATTTCTGGTTGTTGTAGACATCCTGCCCCAGCACACCCTGCCAGAACATCTGCAGGTCGAAGTTCTTGTAGCCTAACTCCACATTCAGACCGAAGGAGAGGTCGGGAACCGGATTGAAGATCCAGGTCTGGTCGTCGGGAGTGATGCGGCCGTCGCCGTTCAGGTCGGCGTATTTCATGCCTCCCAGGCGTGCGTTGTCCTGACCGGATGCCAGAACCTCCTCCTGCGATTTGAACAGACCGTCGAAGACGTAGCCGACAATCGAGCCGTAAGGCTGACGGGACTGCACCAGATTCTCGGTGGTGGTGTGTGCGTAGGAACCGGTAGTGGTGTTGGGCAGATATGTCACGCGGTTGCGGAAGAAGTCGAAGTTCAGTGCGGCCTTATAGGAGAAGCCGCATTTCAGCTCGTCGCGCCAGCCGATCAGGAACTCCATACCCCAGTTGCGCAACGAGGGACCGTTGAGCCAGGATGCTCCGCCTTCGCCCATAGCGCCCAGGTAAGCCGGAGTAATGAGCATGTCCTCGACATCCTTGATGTAGGCGTCGACCGTACCGTACAGACGGCTGTTGAACAGGCTGTAATCGATGCCGGCATTGTACTGAGTGGTGGTTTCCCACTTCAGGTTGTCGTTGGCGGTCTGGCTTGCGATGTAGCCGGAGGGGAAGATGCCGCTCTGCTGCAGCAGCAGGTCGTAGGCAGTGGAGGTCACGCGGTCGTTGCCGTAGTCGGCCACATACAGTGCGTAGCGGGCGGTGTTGGAGATGGCCTGGTTACCGGTCTTACCCCATGACAGACGGATCTTCAGGTCGTTCAGCCAGGGCTTGTTGATGTTCTCCGATACGCGGTAGCCCAGAGTGGCGGCGGGGAATGTACCGTAGCGGTTGTTGCGGCCGAAGCGGGATGATCCGTCGTGGCGGATGGTGAAGGAGGCCAGCAGCAGGTCGCGCCAGTTGTAGTCGACCTTGCCGAAGAACGATACCAGCGAATAGGCTGATTTGTTACCGGTGGATTTCTCTACGCCCACCGATGCGTCGGGGTACATATAGTCGGGAGTCTCGATATCGTAGTCCTCGTTGTATCCGGAGAAGTCTATACGGCTCTGGTGGAACATCTCCATACCGGCCAGGACGGTGAAGGTGTGGTCCTTGGCGACGGTGAAATTATAGTTGGCGGTGTTGGACCATGTCCATTTCGTATCGTTGGCCTGCGACAGTGTGGTTGAGTTGGTGTCGTTGTTGACGATGTCGCTGTGGAAGGTGTAGTTGTATGAGTGGATGAAGGCGGCATCGTAGTCAAGGCCGAAGTTGCTGCGCAGCACCAGACCATTGATCGGCTTGATGTCGATGAAGGCGTTGCCGAAGATACGCCATACGTTCAGGGCGTTGTCGCGATTGAAGGCGAGTTCGCGGAGAGGGTTCTGACGGTCGGCCATACTTCCGACAGGTCCGGCGTAAGTGGTGCCGTCGGTCTCGAATACCGGAACGATGGTCGGCATCTTCAGAGCGTTCTCCATCGGCTGGCAGTCAACCTGTTTGGTGTGTGTCAGGGTCAGGTTCTCGCCCACGGACACCACGCGGCTGATGTTGAACGTTGAGTTGATGCGTGCGGCGATGTTCTCGAAGTTAGTGTATTTCAGGATACCGTCGTTCTTCTTGTATCCAAGCGAGAAAAATACGTTTGACTTCTCGGTGGCGGAGGAGACCGAAGCGTCGTAGCTCTGTGCGAAGCCCGTGCGGGAAATCTCGTTCAGCCAATCTGTGTTGGACATCATCATGGTGCGCTTGGCGTTGATGTAGCCGTCGTAGTATCCGTTGACCGTATAGTCCTGGTACTGGTTGTTTGCGATATTGTAGACGCGGATGGGATAACCGGACTCGGCGTTAAGGTTCAGGCCGTAGCTTGATGCGTATGCCACGGGGTCGATTCCGTCGTTTAGAGCTGCCTGTGCCATAGCCGTGGCGTATCCGGGAGTGTCCAGAAGTTTCATCGTGGCCTGCGAGGAGTAGAACTGGGCCGTCAGATTGGCCGAGAAGCTTACGTTGACCTTGCCTCCCTGCGATGCTTTGCCCTTCTTGGTGGTGATGATGATCACGCCGTTGGCGGCGCGTGAACCGTAGATTGAAGCGGAGGCTGCGTCCTTAAGGACCTGCATGCTCTCGATATCGTTCATGTTGAGTGAGTTCAACGATGCGGTGGTAGGAACGCCATCGATTACGAACAGAGGATCCTGCGATGCGTTGAACGAGCCTATACCACGGATCCTGACTGAACCGACGCCGCTGGGCGAGCCGTTGCCTGTTACGGTCATTCCGGGGACCTTGCCCTGCAGCGCACGCATCGGGTCGGTATCGGACGATGTCTCAAGCGACTTGGTGGAAACTACGGAGACCGAGCCCGTCAGGTCGGCCTTGCGGACTGTCTGATAGCCGACAACCACGACTTCGTCAAGGAGTGCGGAATCATCCTCGAGATAGACGGTCATCTGGGGGGCTGCTGTTTCCTCCTTGGATGTATATCCTACATAGGAGAATTTCAGTTTTGCGCCTTCGGGAACCGTGAGAGTGAAGGCACCGTCGATGTCGGTCGAGGTCCCGACCTTAGTGTCCGTGCAGAAAACCGTCGCACCGATCAGGGGCTCGGAATCGGCTTTGGAAATCACCGTTCCGTGCACCGTGATGTTCTGTGCTTGAACGCCGAATGCCGCCAGAAGCAGCAGGAGCGTTAACAGAAATGAATTTTTCATGTTGTTGATGTTTGTTGTTTTTTTTCTGCCGCAAAATTAAGACCCTGGCGGCCGGAGACATTGCAGATATGGCGCATCGACTATCAAAAATTGCTCGACGCAACATTTGTGACAGACTATGCATCATTTTTAGAATTAAGTGGCTCAATAAGTTAGAAAGTCTTTAAAAGATTTTTAAGGCATCGTGAATCTGAAATGGTATTATTTGGCGGCGAGACGTTCGCGGAGCTCTGAGGGAGTCTCGTTGAAACAGTCTCGGAAACAGCGGGTGAAATAGGCCGGAGTGGAGAACCCCACCTCGTAGGCAATCTCGCTGATGGATGCCGACGAGGAGATCAGCAGTTCGCGGCTGCGTTTCAGCCGGAGCTGGCGTACCAGCTCCACGGGTGAGTAGTTGGTCAGCGCCTTGATCTTGCGGTAGAACTGCGAGCGGCCCAGTCCCAGCTTGGCCGCGATGCCGTCCACGCTCAGCTCCGAATCGCCCATCTCCTTGTTGACTATGTCTACAAAACGGGCATAGAACTCATTGTCCAAGTCTGGTATGGGTTTGCGGACTTCCTCCTTGGCATTGTCATTAGTATCCGCGGATGTCGGAGGGGTGGTGCTTCCCGACAAGAGTTCCTTGATGCGTTTGCGGTTGAGGATCAGGTTGCGGCAACGTGCCTTCAGGACCGTGATGTCGAACGGTTTCGGCAGATAGGCGTCTGCGCCGCTGTCGTAACCCTGCGCCCGCTGCTCGTCCATGCTGCAGGCCGTCAGCATCAAGACGGGTATGTGGCAGGTTGTTACCTCCTCCTTGATGCGGCGCGTGCATTCCAGACCGTCCATGACGGGCATCATGACATCGCAGATTATCAGGTCCGGAACATACTTGGCCGCCATCCGCACCCCTTCCTTGCCGTCGGGAGCCGAAATCACGGAATAATCGTCGCCTAACAGCGTTCCAACCATCTTGCGGATATCCTCGTTGTCGTCAATCACCAACAGCAACGGCTTCTCGGAATCATGGTCCGGTGTCGGGTTCTCTATATCTCCCAGTTCCGCCTCTACATCCTTGGGCTGGACATGGGCTGCGGGAACCGCCTCGTCAACCGTCTCTACGTGAGTCACCGGGATGACGACGGTAAACTCCGAACCTTTGCCTTCCTGGCTGGTGACAGCGATGGTGCCGTGATGCAGCTCCACGAAGGCCTTGACCAAAGACAGGCCGATGCCGGACCCTTGGGGATGCACCCTGTCAACCTGGAAGAACCGGTCGAAGATATTGCCTAAGTCCCGTTCGGAAATGCCTCGGCCCGTGTCTCGAATCGAGATGACAAGATTCCTATCCTCGGTGCGTGCCTTGAAATTGATCTTGCCGTTGTCCGGAGTGTACTTGAAAGCATTGGACAGGAGGTTGAAGCATACCCGCTCCATCTTCTCCACGTCCAGGGCAATGGTGAAATCCTGATTCAGTTCGATGTCCACGGTCAGCTTGATGTCGTGTTTGCGGGCGATGGCGTGGAATGCCTCGGTCCATTCCAGAGCCAGTTCGCCGAAGCGAGTCTCCGTCAGGTTGACATCGAGTTTGCCGTTCTCGTACTTGCGGAAATCAAGTATCTGGTTGATAAGCCGTTTCAAGATGCGGACATTTTTGTCGGCGATGCGTACCAGGCTATGCTGACGGTCAGTCAGATTGTTGGCCTGCGACAGCTGGGCCACAGGCTCGGAGATAAGGGTGAGAGGAGTACGCAGGTCGTGCGAGATATTGGTGAAGAACATCAGCTTGGACTGTGTGGCCTCCTCAAGCTGACGGTTCAGACGTTCCTGTGCGTCGCGTTGCTCGGCCAGCAGCTTGTTCTGCCGCATCATCTGTTCCTGATGGCGCTTGTTCATCCAATAGGTCCGGAGCAGCATGAATACAAAGGCCAACAGCAGGACTATCAGTCCGATTGTGGCATAGAGCAGAGTGGTCTGCATGGAATGCTGTTCCCAATACTCGTCGACCTGTCCTTTGAGGATACGCATCTTGGAGGTTTCCTCGTTGAGCGACTTGTTCTGCAGCAACAGTATGTCAGCGTTGGACTTGTCGACGGCCGAGGAGAGTGGGAGTGTCTTAACGCGGTCAAAGGGCTCGCCCTTGACTATGGCCAGGGCGGTACGGACCAGCTCGTGGCCCTCGGTGGGGTAGAGGAAAGTAGCGTCGATGACACTGTCAGACACGGCTTTCATACCGATGTTTGGGGCGGCATCGATGCCGATGGTCTTTATGTGCCGTCCGCGTTGCCGTGCCGTTTTCGATGCGGCGATTGCCATGCGGTCGTTGTGTGCGTAGATCAAGTCCACGTCATTATATATATGGAGCAGGGAATCTGTGACTCGGGCAGCGTCACGGTCGTTCCAGTTGCCATAGGCAGTCGCTACTATGTCAAGGTGGTTTGCTTTAGCACCCTCGGCGAAGCCTTCATGTCGCTGTATTGTGGGAGTGGAACCTTTCAGACCCTGGATTTCCAGAATTTTAGCGCCCTCTCCGGTTAAGTTCCCGGCGTACCGACCGGCGGAACGGCCTATGGCGTGGTTATCCACTCCGATGTAGGCTGTGTAGGAATCCCCATTGATGTCGCGGTCGAAGATCACCACGGGTGTGCCGGACTCGTAAGTCTCCTTGATTATGGGTGTAATGGCATTGGCCTCATTGGGAGCTGCGAGTATGACATCGAAGCCGTTGTCGCGGAAGTAGCGGATGTCGGCTATCTGTTTCTCATTGCTGTCGTCGGCCGAGCGGATCTCCACCGTGGCTTCGGGGTGGAACATCATCTCGCGCATTATCTCGTCGTTCATCTTGCTGCGCCAGTCGTCGGCGCTGCACTGCGACACTCCGATACGGTACTGCTTCTCCCTCCGGCACGACGTCCCCGCCATACACAATAAGGTCAATATTAATGATATAGTCAGGATAGACCGGCTCATAATCTGTTGATTATTTATTTCGGTTACAAATTTAGTGAAATTTTGGCGCATTCGGTTGTAAAAATGATGCGATGCATCATTTTTGATATACTTTGTTCAAATATTTATAATCATTGCCGGAAGCAGTATGTATTTTTGCAACCGAAACCCCGGGCATCCTGCTGCAAGGAGCGGGACTGAACGGAATAATTAACTGATAAAATTTAAAACATCATGAATAACTTGTTCGGAATATTAGGGACGGCCGTCATGACGGCGAGTCTGGCGACCGCGGTCCCGATGCGGGCGGAGGGCGTGAAGGTCGATCACCTCGGAACCAACAACACGCTGGTCCGGGTGATGCAGGACGGCAAATACCTGCTGATGCCCGTGCAGGAATCCAACGATGACGCTATCGTCAATGTCCTGGTGGACGGCAGACTGGACCGTACCATCTACGTCCGTCTGGCAAAATCCAAGGTAGACTACACTGTCCCATTGGATATAGAGAAATATAAAGGACATGACGTGGTCCTGAACATCGTAACGACCCAGAACCGCTCCACCGTTCGCGAGGCCAAGGATGATGCCTGCTGGAGCAATTTCACCGTTGCCGATACATTCGACGTGACAAACCGGGAGAAATACCGTCCCGCATACCATCATACCCCGGCGTACGGGTGGATGAACGACCCGAACGGAATGTTCTACAAGGACGGCGTATGGCACCTGTACTATCAGTGGAACCCCTACGGATCCAAATGGCAGAACATGACCTGGGGTCACTCCACATCCAAGGACCTGCTGCATTGGGAGCATCATCCCGCGGCCATCGAGGCCAACGGCCTGGGCACTGTGTTCAGCGGCAGCAGCGCCATCGATACCGAGAACAGCGCCGGTTTCGGCAAGAATGCCGTGCTGGCCATGTACACATCGGCTGCGGCCAGCCAGGTGCAGAGCCTGGCCTACAGCCATGACAACGGCGAGACCTTCACCATCTATCCCGGCAATCCGACATTGGCGCTGGAAAGCGAGGCCCGCGACCCCAACATGTTCTGGAATCCGGGGACCAAGCAATGGACACTGATCCTGGCGCATCCGCTGGAGCATGAGATGCTGCTGTTCACGTCGCCCGATATGAAGGAGTGGACCATGCAGAGCGCCTTTGGCAAAGGCCTCGGCGCCCAGGACGGCGTCTGGGAATGTCCCGACCTGTTTCAGCTGCCTGTCGAGGGCACCGACATGAAGAAGTGGGTGCTGATCTGCAACCTGAATCCCGGCGGACCTTTCGGCGGCAGTGCCACACAGTATTTCGTCGGCGATTTCGACGGCAAGACCTTCAAGGCCGATACCGACGCCCGTGGCAATGTGCCCACAAAATGGATGGACTTCGGCAAGGACAACTACGCCACCGTGAGCTTCAGCGACGCTCCCGACGGCCGCCGCACCGTGGTGGGCTGGATGAGCAACTGGCAGTATGCCGCCGATGTCCCGACCATGCAGTTCCGCAGCGCCAACACGCTGCCCCGTGACATGAAACTCTTCAAGGGCCGTGACGGGCAGATATATCTGGCTTCTGTTCCCTCGCCCGAGGTACAGGCCCTGCGCGGCAAACTGGCCAAGTCCATCTCCAAGTCCAATGCGGGCGGCAAGGGGCTGTCGGTAGCGATTCCCGAACTGTGCGAGGTGTCGATGGACATCGTGCCGGAGCACAGCAAGGAAGTGGAGATAACTTTCGCCAACACCTTGGGCGAGAACGTGACGATGGTCTACGACGCAGCCGCCGAGACACTCTCCTTTGACCGTCGCAACAGCGGCATCGTGGATTTCAGCCAGGACTTCCCTTCGGTGACAGTGGCTCCGACATTCTCGGAGGGTGGAAAACTGAAACTGCGGATATTCGTGGACCGGAGCAGTATGGAGGTTTTCGGCAACGACGGCCGCTCGGTGATGACAAACCTGGTGTTCCCCAACGAACCCTACTCCGTTATGACCGTCAAGTCCAGGGGCGGCAAGGCCAGGGTGCAGGACCTGAAAGTGTATAACCTGAAATAAAATCTAATCTCGATATGGAATCGACACAGACATTGGCAGCTCCTAAGAAGAGCAGCTTGGCACAGATCGTGCCCGTGATGCTTTGCTTCTTCGCCATGGGTTTCGTTGACCTGGTGGGCACCGCATCGAACTATGTGCAGAAGGACCTGGGCCTGACTGACTCGCAGGCCAACCTGTTTCCTTCGCTTGTATTCTTCTGGTTCCTGATCTTCTCCGTACCGACCGGCATGCTGATGAACCGCATCGGCCGCAAGCGGACAGTGACCATAAGCCTGATTGTGACCGCCGTCTCGCTGCTGATACCCCTGTTCGGTGAGGGATATGTGGTGATGCTTCTGTCATTCTCCCTGTTGGGAATCGGCAACGCAATCATGCAGACATCGCTCAATCCGTTGGTGTCCAATCTGATCGGCGGCGACAAATTAGCATCGACATTGACATTCGGGCAGTTCGTCAAGGCCATCGCCTCCTTCCTGGCTCCAATCATCGCCGCCTGGGGCGCCACTACCTATATGCCGACCTTCGGCCTTGGCTGGCGTGTGCTGTTCGCCATCTATGCCGTGGTCTCGTTCCTCTCCATCGCCGCTCTGGGCGCCACCCCGATCCATGAGGAGCGTCCCGACAAGGCCAGCGGTTTCGTGGAGTGCCTGAAACTCCTGGGTCGTCCCTTCATTCTGCTCTGCTTCATCGGCATCATGTGCCATGTGGGCATCGATGTCGGCACAAACACCACCGCCCCCAAGATCATCATGGAGCGTCTGGGTCTGCCGCTGGAGGAAGCGGGATTCGCCACGAGTGTCTACTTCATATTCCGCACTGCCGGATGCTTCGCGGGCGCGTTCATCCTGCGTGTCATGTCTCCGAAGCTCTTTGCCGGAATCAGCGTGCTGATGATGTTGGTGGCTATGTGCATACTGTTTGTCAGCACCAGCCTGACGGGCATCTACATCGCCCTGGGCCTGATCGGCTTCGGTAACTCCAATATCTTCTCCATCGCATTCTCGCAGGCGCTGCTGTCGGCTCCGAACGAGAAGAACGAGGTGTCGGGCCTGATGATCATGGGCCTGTTCGGCGGAACCATCTTCCCCCTGGCCATGGGTTTCGCGGCCGATTCTATGGGTCAGGCCGGTGCCGTGGCCGTCATGACGGTCGGTGTGGCCTATCTGTTATATTATACATTCAAAATCAAGAAAATCTAAACGATCATGGAAGAGAATAAGAAAGTTGTAGTTGGAATGGGCGAGGCGCTTTGGGACGTTCTGCCCGAGGGTAAGAAAATAGGCGGCGCGCCTGCTAACTTCGCCTATCATGTGGGCCAGTTCGGTCTGGGCAGCTGTGTGGTCAGCGCCGTTGGCGACGATGCGTTGGGTAACGAGATCATCGAGAACTTCAATTCCAAGGGTCTGAAACGCCTCATCGAGAAGGTGCCCTATCCCACAGGCACCGTACAGGTGGAGATAGATCCGGCCGGTATTCCTCAGTACGACATCAAGGAGAACGTGGCCTGGGACAACATCCCGTTCACTCCGGAGCTGGAGAAGCTTGCCAAGCGTACCAAGGCCGTATGTTTCGGCTCGCTGGCACAGCGCAACGTGGTGTCGCGCGAGACGATAAGCCGCTTCCTGGACGCGATGCCGAAGGACGAGGACAGCTTGGTGGTGTTCGACGTGAACCTGCGTCAGGGATTCTACACCAAGGAGATCCTGTGCGAGTCGATGCAGCGTTGCAACATCCTGAAGATAAACGACGAGGAACTGGTGACGGTGAGCCGTCTGTTCGGCTATCCCGGCATCGACCTGCAGGACAAGTGCTGGATTCTGTTAGGCAAGTACAACCTGAAGATGCTGATCCTGACCTGTGGCGTCAACGGCAGCTATGTGTTCACACCGGGCTCGGTATCGTTCCTGCCGACGCCTCAGGTGAAGGTTGCCGATACGGTCGGTGCCGGTGACTCCTTCACCGCGGCCTTCATAGCCTCGATCCTGAAGGGCATGCCCGTCACCGAGGCGCACCGCCACGCCGTCAACACCTCAGCCTTCGTCTGCACTCAGAAGGGCGCCATGCCCGTCCTCCCCGACACCCTGAAATAATCGATTGCCCATATAATACTTAGGAATTTTTAGATTAAGGTAATTTTTGGCCGGTGCTGTCCGTTTGTACGATAGGGGGGCAGTGTCCGGCCGTTGTTGTGTCCGGATATTGCCTGTGTCTTATGACTTATAACCTAACATAACATAACCTTTGCATCATGAAAATTCAGAAAACATTACTGCGGACATTCGCTGTGGCGGCATGCCTGTCGCTGACAGTACCTGCGACCGTCAGCGCGGAACCCAAGCTGTGTCACCGCGCCATGATGAGCGACAACATCTTCCGCGTGGAGAATCCCGACTATGTCAAGAGCCCGTACAGCGGCATGACCCGCCAGCATTGGGTGGACGCGGCCAAGTACCTGCTTAACGGCGCTTTCAGCTATATACATTCCATCGATGATCCGATGTACTTCCCCAAGCAACTGGACAAGACCTATCCGCGTGACGAGGGTGCCTCCAAGGTAGCCAAGCTGGAGGGTCTGGCCCGCACCATGTTCGTGGCCGCGCCGTTGCTGAAGGAGGATCCGAACCTGACCATGAACGGCATCAAGGTGGCCGACTATTACCGCCATCAGATGAAGAGCATGACGGATCCCGAGAGCAAGCATTACATCAATCCCAAGCCGGGCGGCCCCAGCCAGACGTTGCTGGAGTTAGGCTCGCTTTGCATCTCGATGGGCGCCGCACCCGAGGCATTGTGGGATCCGATGACGCAGGAGGAGAAGGATAATCTGGCCACGTTGCTGAAGAATTACGGCGAGGGCCCCACAATCGGCTCCAACTGGCAGTTCTTCAATGTGTTCATCCTGAGTTTACTGAAGGACAAGGGCTACCAGGTGGACGAGGCCAAACTGCAGAAGTGGCTCACGAACCTGCTGGACCGCTACCGCGGCGAGGGTTGGTACAACGACGCTCCGGCCTACGATTACTACAGCATGTGGGCTTACCAGAGCTACGGTCCGCTGTGGGCCGAGCTGTTCGGCAAGAAGCAGTACCCCGAGATCGCCGCCAAGTTCATCAAGAATCAGGGCGACCTGATCGACAATTATCCCTATATGTTTGCCGAGGACGGCCGCATGAACATGTATGGCCGCAGCATACCTTACCGTTTCGCTGCGGTTACTCCGCTGCCTCTGATCGAGTACGGCAACCATGAGAACGTGAACTACGGCTGGCTGCGCCGCATAGCGTCGGCTACGCTGCTGCAGTTCATGCAGAATCCGGAGTTCCTGGAGAACGGTGTGCCGACCATGGGTTACTATGGTCCCTTCGCTCCCTGTGTCCAGATCTATTCCTGCCGTGGCAGTGTGTACTGGTGCGGCAAGGCTTTTTTGGGTCTGCTGCTGCCTGAGGACTCCGAGTTCTGGAGTGCCACGGAAAATAACGGCCCCTGGGGCAAGGACCTGGTCAAGGGTAAGGTCTACGACAAGTTTCAGCCTGCCACCGGCCTGATGATCACCAACTATCCCAACAGCGGTTCGTCGGAGCTGCGCTCCTGGTGCCACGAGCCTGTCGCCAAGGACTGGCAGAAGTTCCGCAGCTCGGAGAACTACAACAAATTAGCCTACAATACCGCCTTCCCGTGGATGGCCGACGGCAAGGATGGCGAAGTCTCCATGAACTATGCTACCAAGAACGGCAAGGGTGAGTGGGAAGTCCTGCGTCTGTATGACTTCAAGGATTACAAGGATGGCGTGTACCGTCGCGACGCTGTTCTGGAGACGGATACCAACGTCCGTTATCAGTTGGCGGACATCACGTTGCCTGACGGCATCCTGCGAATAGACCGTGTGTCGACTCCCGATAATACCAATATCCGCTTAGGCCACTACTCGCTGAAGAAGTGCTGCAAGGACTTTACCAACAGCATTCGCGAGGTCGGTAAAGGCAAGGACAAGGTGAAGGCTACTGTTGTCGGCAACGGCAACTATGAGTTGGCTATGGTTCCGCTGTACGGCTGGACAGGTGAGGCCGATGTAATGACACCGACTGGTCTGCATCCTGAGTCGAAGGAGTGCATAGTTCCGATCTATGCCGCCAACAACAACGGTACTCAGATCTACGCCACGCTCCAGTTGTGGAAGAAGATAGGCGCGGACGGCAAGGGTTTCACCGATGCCGAGCTTAATCCAGTCAAGTCTCTGAAAGTATCCAAGGACGGCCGCAAGGTCACCGTCAAGCTCGCCGACAAGATCACCCGCACCGTCGAGTTCTGACTTTGTTCTTAATCCATCCATTCCCTAAGTCGGATTTGAGTAATTATTACATTAAAAAGTCAGCATCCTGTTCAGGGTGCTGACTTTAAATTTTGTTTACTTCGTTATCCCAGTGCTATTTCCTTACCTCCGCAAGTTAGGGAGACTGCCATGCCCAGGGCGTTAAATGCGCGTATTATAGTATTGAGTGTCGGGTTGTTGCCACGTTCAATACGGCTTACTTGCGCTTTCTTAACTCCCATCAACTCTGCCAACTGATCCTGGGTCATGTTTCGCTCTTTTCGTGCTGCTTTAATAGCCTCTCCGATATGATATGCCCGAATATCCTCTCTTACCGCTGATTCAAATGCATCGCGACGGGGCGAGCCTACTGTCCCGAGCAGCCGGTCTTCAAGATCTTCAATTGTTGTGTATTCCATATGTGACATTGCTATTTACTTTTATTGTTAAACCATTCTTTTCTAATCTTTTCAGCCTTCTCAATATCGCTTTTAGGTGTCTTTTGTGTTTTCTTGATGAGTCCATGGGTAGCAACTACGAGAGTTTCTTCCTCCTTATCCCAAAAAGCAAACAATCTATATGCCATGCCTTGATATGAGGTGCGGAATTCCCAGATTTCTGTATCTCCAAGTTTTGAGAAGAGCGTTGTGTCCTTGACTCCGAAACGCACTTTACGGATATTGTAAAGTACTTTGCTTTGAATCTTCTCAGGTAACTCTGCGATAAATTCTGTAGCTTCCTTTAAAGTAATGAGTCTGAATAGCGGTTTATCCATATCTTCATATTGTTGTGCAAAGATATAAATAAATCTACATATTTGGAAACATTTGGTAAATTATTTTAGTTTTGATAATCTTAAATGAAAATGCACCTGTGCCTATTGGCGTTTTGTTAAGTTTTCTGGAATATGTCACGTTAGATATCAGATTTTTTTTATAACTTTGCATTTGGAATGACGCAGGTCATTCTATAAGACATATCATCAAGAAGCGTATTGCTTTTGCTTGTGTTAGAAAACGTAGGAAATTTTCGAAGATGCAAGGAGGCAAGCGGTTCTCACGCCATAGGCGTGGGCTGCTCTTCCCACATCTTTATCTTCAGGTTTCCTACGACCTTCTAACAAAGTGTGGCAATTCAGCCCACGCTTTTTTAATATTTGAAAAATGAATGTTTTCAGAGGGTTGAATGGAAGCTGAAATACAATGAAATTATTATAATTATTCTTGATGCTGATGGTCTTAATGACCTTAAGCTCATGTGCTACGATTCGTTTCGGTCGCACAACTACTGTTACTATAGACACAGAGCATCCTGGAGATGTAGTGGATATCCTTGCAATTGGGCCTAAAAAGGTTGTAGATATTCAGAATGTTACATTGCCTTATAAATATAAAGTTCGACATAATAATCTTCCTCAACGGCTTGATATAGTTTCGGATGATTATGTTTATGATCCAATTACAATTGGAGCTGAAAGACGGGGTGAACTCATGGGTGAGTTTTGTCGAATATTTGGCTGGGGCGAGTTGATTGGTATGTGGGGATTAGTGGGAGGAATTGGCTTCGGATGTGGATCTACCGAAATCGGATTAGCAGGGATTGCTGCAGGCGCAGTTATAGGCGCTCCACTATTAGCCATAGGTTACACTGCTGAAACTGATATTCCAAGTCAAACTCATATTCTGACTACCTCTGTTCCTGTTGACTCTGCTAATTTATATAAACTTGAAGGATGGTATTTAAAGCAACGTGCTCTTGAGGATGTATATAATCTATTAAGCCAGAGTGAGTATAAGTTGTCTAGGGCTAAAGCATCATTCCTGTTGGAATCTGAACCTAATGCGGAGCTTTATTATCTACGTGGTATAAGTTCTTATTATATGGGGAAACACAAGGAGGCGCTGAAAGACCTTAATGAATCCTTATAACGTTTAAACGCCGAATTGAATCCAGGTTTAAAGGATGAAGTTGTTGAATGTATTTCATCTGTAGAACAATCTATTGCGCTAAAAAAAGAGAAGCGTAACCAAATGTGGTCTCAAATCGCAGGAACAGTACTTCAAACTGGTGCTCAAGCCTATTCAATGTATCAGCAGTCTGAGCTTATTAAATACAGACAAGAACACGGAATGTCTCCAAGCGGGGTTGTTATAGACCCTTCAAAACTGTCTCAACAAGATTTGAATCGACTGATTGATCCAAATTTTGCCATTCAACAGGTATTGTCACAGGAAATTCAGGAATATCAACAATTCTGTAGGTATAATAAAAAACCTGATGGTTCCAATTATACTCTTGATGAATATAGGACCTTACAAGGTCAAGCTATACAGTTGGCCAAAGAGAATGGTTATGACATTATTGCTGAACAACGTCGACAAATGGAAAAAGATAGGAAGTGGCGTGCGGAACAACGCCAGAAAGACAAGGAAAGTTGGTACGCTCGATATGGATATGATATAAGTTCTTCTTCAAAATCAGATATATCCGATAACATTTCGTCTCATTCAAGTTTCCATGATGTAAAGAGTGAGTTTACAAATAACAACATGACGCAATCTCAGACGAGCCGAGCAGGGCAGTCAGACGAACCAAAACTTGACTCAAAACAACAGTTTAAAACAGATCCGGTTTCAAGCGAAGACTATCATAGAATCAAATCAATTGACCTTTATTATCGAGACGGAGATAAGGCCAAAAAGATGAACATTAATGCTGAATTATGCAAGAAAGGAGCCTTTATGTACGTAAAAATAGGGAATAAATACTATCCTCGTATGTCTCCAAATTGGATGCGCTTCCGCAATGCAATCGTTTATGGCCACCAGCAACTTTACTATAATGATTAGAATTTTACTCAAGTTTCGGATTTGGCAAATTAAGCTGATTTTGCAAGTAGGCTAAACGCTTCAAGACGTTCGCTCTTTCCCAAAATCTGTTCCATAACGATTTCGTCATCCACCTCGATAAACTGTAAGCATTAACACAACTACACGTTGTATTATGTTGGAGGTATCACTTAGCGAGCTGTCTTACCGGAGTCGTCATGACAGCCTCGGGATGATATCCCTTCCATCTGTGCGGCAACAGTCGTGCGATGTCTTCCTCGGATGCCTTGTCGAAGTATGGCATGGAGGCGATGACGGAGTTGAGGTAAAGCCGGAGGTTGATGTCATGGTTGCGGCATGTGGCCAGCAGTGACTGGATGACGCACATGTTCCCGACGGACTCGTGGTTGCCGCAGAACATGTAATTCTGTAATTCTGTAAGCATTAACTCAAGTACACCTTTTGGAGGTTGCGGATAGGTAGTAATTTTGCATCGCAAGGTTGCACCAACTAAAACCTCCAAAGTTATGACAAAACACTCTGTTTAGATATTATTTGTTGAACGAAACTAATATTTATGTTCAATTATATATTTGTACTGGATAAAAAACAGACATTTTTATCCAGTACAGTGA
>DXXK01000103.1 GCA_019416425.1 Bacteroidales bacterium | reverse complement strand
GGACTACAGCCTGCCCGCGCAGGCCGACGGAGAGCGGGTATATACATTCAGCACTCCCGTGGAAGTGTCTGCCGCGGAGTTCGACGATGCGGATCCCGCCAAAGTAACGCCGGGGACGGCAACTGGAGTGTTCTATCTGCCTGAGAGCAGGAACATGAAGTCCGGAGCCACGGACGACGAGCAGGAATACACCATGTCGGTCAGTATCGACGGAGTGGCCGACCCCTTCGTCTTCGCGCTGCCCAACCTGAAGGCCCTGTTCCGCAACACCAACGTGATCGTGAACATCACGATGAACAGGAATATGGTGATGACGGTGGATGTCATCCCCTACGCCGCCCTTGTTCTTAATCCGACTTTCGGAGTTGATATCCCGGATAATGAACAACCCCCCGGTGAAAATAACGATGACAGTCTGTCTGATCCGGAGGAACCTGACGATGGCAGCTGGCCGGATGAGAGGAATCCTTAATATAGAACTCTGAAAGATATAGAAGATATAATAATGACCAGAATAATTACATACATCGTATCAGCCTTGCTTGCCTTTATGGGTTGTGGTGTCCTGGTGTCTTGTCAGGATGACAGGCTGGACTATCCCGGCGGACCTATTGAGCCGGGTATCAGTACTATGGATGTGACCCTCGCATTCAAGGACTATACCCCGGCTCTGAATGAAACCCGTGCCGCCGGAGACGCCATAAAGAATATCAGGACCCTATGGCTTGTAATCTACGATAACAAGAGCCGGTTGGTCAAAAAAGAGCAAGTTACGGATTTCAAGGAGACGATCATTCCTAATCCTCGTCCTGACGACATCACTGCAGCGGAGAGCAAGACAGGGCATGTGGATTTTAAATTCACCATCGACAACGGTTATTACCGCATATATGCCGTTGCTAACTACGACATGGAAGGCATACAGGACGGTGACATTGATACTCCCGAGAAATTAAAGGAGCTGAAGCTGGAATGGGACAATGATCCGAGCAATCTCACAGATAATGCCGAGATGTTCGGATGGTTCACCAATGATTCGAAGACCGAGGAAATCAAGGATGACTCGACGCCGGTCAGGATTGACGGCAGGGTCACCCAGCTCCATGCATGGGTGCGTCGCGCCGCGTCTAAGGTGACGATCGCATTTGACACTCAGCGATTGAGCAATGATGTTCGAATATATCTTAAATCAATTACAATCAAAGATATACCGAAGGAATGTTATTTGGGAGCATCGAATATAGTAGGCGATCAGAATTATAAGCTTAGCAGTGAACTGTATGGTGATGGCGAAACCATATATTTCGGTAATGCTACCGCATCACAGACCGGAAAAGCCGATCATGACAAGTGGGTGCGTATCCATAGGGGTGACTCTATCTATGGACTCAATACCGATAAGAGAGAGAAAGCTCCCGACGGGTCATCGATTACGGCTCGGCTGGCACATGAGCATTCCGAAATGGCTCCGGCCCTCTATTTCTATGAGAATATGCAGGGTCAGGGTGAGGTGGGAACCGAATCCGACAAACGCCAGGATGTGACCGGTAACAACAAGCAGGTAACGTATCCTGAAGGTATTGATTCGAAAGACAAGGCGTGGAAGGATGCCAAGAAATTCGGTTCCTACATCGAGGTGCAGGGATACTATGAGAACTTTGGAGACAGTCATCCCGGTCGTGGAGACATCATCTATCGCTTTATGCTTGGCAAGGATGAGGTGACCGACTATGACGCCGAGCGTAATTATCATTATATGCTGACGATGAAGTTCAACGGAAATGCCAATGACGTTGATTTCCACATCGATTACAAGGAAGAGGCCAAACCCGGTATTCTGGCACAGGACACTACTTATGTTTCCTATCTCTACAATCAGGAGACCTACACCACTGTGCGCGCGACTCCAAGAGAAGGTTACGACTTGGTCAATCTGAAAGCTTATATCCTTGACAATGAATGGCGTCCGCATCTTGAAGCAGGCGAGGCAGTAAGTCCTTCGGATATGTATAATGTGAATGCATGGAATTATCAGGTTAACCACACTGCCTCGACTTCCTACAGAACCGCGGCTGGTGGATACAACAGGCCCAATGCGCAATATAATCCCACCTGGCAGGATGGCGACAAGACATATTCCGATAAGGAAAGCGGCAACACGGAATTCGGATTCCTGTCATTGCGTCTGGTGAATCGTCAGATTTACGAATTCAATGGCAGCGGAGATAAAAATGCGTTTGTCGCCAATATGAGAAAGATGTACTTTCTTGGCGATAAAAATAATACAGGCACGGGTATGGATAAATCCAAGGGTTACCGTGAATACGGGGATATGCCGAGGGTCGATGTAGTTGACAAGACCATAACCGATGCAGAGTCCGGTGATTTTAAAGTAACACGTAGAACGAATCCTCTAAACAAGTTCGTGGACTATCTGATAAAGGTGCCGTTGTGGACCAGGGCAAAGTCTATTGATTCCTGGGCGGTATATTCGGGTGCCAATCCGTTCTATAGGCATCGTCGTTACGCGAGGATACTGTTCATTGCTACATATAAGAACGCAACCGGACAGCAGTACCAGGAGGCCGATACTACACATGTACTGCAATCAAGGCGTATAGATAATCCACGTGCCATCTACAGACGTCGTGAGAACAGGGAGCCGTTCGATGTGACGCTTTGTTACAGTTCCAAGACTGCCGAGGAATTGATTTATGGTGCTGTAGGAGACAAAGAAGAGGTCTTTGTCCCCTACATATCCCGTGGCGCATGGTCCGTCAGCATTGAGCAGGATCCAAATAATCTGGTTAAAATCGTGGCGAACGGACGGCAGATTACAAGAAAAGGTCAGATTATATATGGAGCGAGCAACACCCCCGTCAGCTTTAAATATATACCAAACGCGAAACCTACGGAGGGAGATTCCTATGGAGCGATAATTCTTGTCAGATATAATAACCTGACATGTACGCACAAGATTATCGTACGTCAGGGATATGACCCGGTCACTATAGGAGAAGGAACCGCCAGATGGTCGGTCTACAATATCTATCGTGGACCTTACACGGATGCGCAAGGGAATTCCAAGCCTGCTGAGCTGACGGTTAATCCTTTGTCTATAGGAAGCACATTCAGAAGACATACAAATCTGGATTATCCCATCGCTGAGGAGAATAATTTCCGTGAGGGATATGGCGTGCTTAAAACTCCGTCGGGAACCTATAAGATCATAGGACAGAAGAATGAACTGACCTGGGGAAGTATTCCTGCTTCGAAAAGTACTGTTGGAAATAATTTCGGAACTATGAGATTATATAATTTTGCTCATCAGAAATCCTATACTTATCGGTTGCCTCAGAAGACTGAGTTGCCGGATATCGGAATATATACTGTTAAGAATACGGAGACATTGCCGACCGCTGAGCAAAAGATAATTGAGAAGATCGGACAGGCTTTCGGCATTGCTTATGCTGATGGCGCCAAAAAAACATTATTGACAAAGGATGCTTATAGTTTCTCGGATATAAATAATGAAATTACCGATGATCCGAGAGGAGTACGAGGTGTCGCAGTATATTGCGTTGACGACGGAGACAACATATTCTTCCCGTTTGGCAGTTTGGGTAATCCTCGTCGCCGACAAGGTGGATTGCTTCAGTATGGTTCGGTATCCTTTACTCTTCAAGGCGGGGCGAACGATTACCGCCCAATGGCCTATAAACTGTATACGCAGGTTGGAGGTTGTTATTGGGTTCAGGAAAACGCAAGTCCATCTTACCATGTCGCCATTGACTATAACGGAGGAAACTATATGTCCAGTTACCTGAACCAAGCCGATGTATTCCAGGGTGGTGTTTCAGATGCGTTGCCGATCAAGCCAATCCGAAATGACTGATACTAAACCTGTTGTTAGAAGCACACTCTAAATATAAAAGACCGCCACGGCGGTCTTTTTTGTTTCACCCCACATGGGCATAATCTAACGGGAGCCAATGCATCCAACGAGCCCCTTGAGCGCGACGTACCTGAACCCTACCCGTAGGGACATCGCTACGCGATGTTGAATTCCCTTAATGACATGTAATGACATGCGCTTAATGACATGCTCTGCATGTCAGGTGGTTGAGTCCAATATGGCGAAGCCATGTCCCTACAGGTCGGGTAAAGGACCTACCGTCCGGCCTGCGGAGCTGATGGACCCGATGATCACCGATGTCTCTTTGGAACGTTTCCCATTTATTGCGCGACCACCCCGCTGTCGTCAAGGGTTCACCCTCCTAACATATTGAAGTATCCATTAATGCTTTGTCTTTAGCCTGAATAATTCATAGACCCACAAAAAAAGAACGCCTCTCTTGCATATGTGCAAGAAAAGCATTAACTTTAAAGTGCTAAAAATAAACTTAATACAGGCGTTCTTATGTGCAAAGATACAACAAATCCAGAGATCAG
>DXXK01000102.1 GCA_019416425.1 Bacteroidales bacterium | reverse complement strand
GTCCTATATCTGAATGACTTCTAATAAAAAACAAATTATTATTCATTTTATAAAACCCTATGTAATTAGAAACATTTGGAAGTTTTACGCCTTTTAATAGCTCAATATTCAAATAAAGGCCACCTCGGTATTCTCGCAATGACATTACATAAATCTTCTCTCCTTTAACAATAGAGTCTCCTTCTGCTCCTACTATATTGATAATCTTTTCTAAAGTAGGCATTTTAGAGAAATTTAATTCCTCTAAAACTATACTTTTGGCCGTAACCTCAAATGAAGCTACAACCAAAAGTATAAAAGATATAATCAACCTATATGTCATCTTATTTGCTTTTTTTAGGTTGGGGAGCTGGGGCTACAACGATAATCTCGTCAAGTTGTTGAGCCTGACTTTTTAGTCCATAATCTTCCGGGGTGGAATTTGGGCTAAATGGAACATACTTACCATTTTCAGGAAGAAAGATGTTGAAAGTGGGTTTTTGCTGAAGTATACTTTCTGCCCACCCAGAAAATGGAACATCGCCAGAGGTACTATCCCATTCCAAACCGGATGGATATGGGGTATTTTCCGGGTGACTGTGATTTAGTGTTCTAACTGTATATCCTCCGCTAAGCTGATTTTTAATCAAATCACTAATTCCACTTTCCTCTGCGTGTTTATGCGAAGAAGTTATAAAATTTAGACCTTGTTCACCCTCAAGACCCGTTTTTGCGTGTGACCATTCTACAGACGTATTTTGAGCTAAGAACTCAAATAGTTTTGTAGAATTTTCATCCCCTCTGGTTTTGTAGGTATCGTAGTTAACCCCGTAATCATTTTTCTTAGAGTAAGCCTTAATCACGGTTTTGTACGGTAATGTAAGACTCTTATTATCTATACGCTTCCCTTCATCATCAACCATGAAGAAAGAATCATTCTTATCATTCTTTACATGATTAACTATTTTACCAGAACTATTTATGTCCCATTCATCTCTTCCATCAGGATCAATGTACCTTACTGGATTATTGCATTCATATGAATATGGTGATTGGAACAATTTTTTTCCTTTCAATGGGTCGATAGACATCCACAGACTGATGCGCGGGTCGTAGTAGCGGGCACCGTAGTAGTACATACCTGTCTCCTCGTCGAACTCTTTCGCGTTGAAAAGATATGGTGTGTTCCATACGTTGTTGCGCTCCTCGATGAAGACCTCTCCGAAGGGCACATACTCGATGTGCTGCACGACCTCACCGTCAAGGTTGGTGATGAAGCTGGAGCTGCCGAGATGGTCGGGATGGTAGAAGAACTGCAGGTTCTCGTAGTTGTCGGGGTCTTTGAACGACCGCGAAACCGCGCGGACCTGTGCCTTCCGAGCCTGAGCAACCGCCGCCTCCATAGAGCCGTCGTTGCAGCAGAAGCCTTCGCCGTCGGCATAGTTGTCGTTGTCAACGCCGTTGTAAGGTACATCAAAGAACTTGTAGTTGTCCTTGATGACCTGTTGCTGGGCTGCATATTTCGACTTGTAATCAACCGAAAGACCGTCGGTATTCGCCCCGGCATACTCTATGCGGCGCGGATCAGAACCGTAGGAAGCGAAGTCGCCGACTTTCGATACAATTCTTTGCGAACCTGCGTAGATATGCTTTGTGTAACGACCGCCCTGATTGGCTACAAGGTACGGGCTTACATAGAGAGAGAACTTTGCTGTATTGGTCGAGCCGCCGGAGAAAACTCCGTTGACATATACCTGGTCGCTCTCACCGGAAGTCTTGACCGTGCGCTCACCGTCGGCATCGTACCAGTAGTTGGACACGAAGCCGTTGTCGTCAACTGCAAGCAGGCGATTCTCCTCATCCCAGATGAGCTTGCGCTCACCGACGCTATTGTCTCTATGTCCGTCAGTCATAAACCGGCTGGTGTTATCATAGACAAAATCAGAGTTTTGGAACGGTAGGACTATTCTCGTCAATTTGCATACCTTTAGAATCAAATAGAGAGTATAATCGTTTTATTTCGCTAATTAGCATGGAGAAAAGAGAGTCCCAAGAAATCAGGCTTTGAGCATCTGACGAAGTGCAAAAATGGACTTTTTCATCCGGTGTCATGTATAGAAAAGAGCCATCCCACTCGTACCCACCAATAAAGAACATCTCTTTGGTAGAGTTACGAGGTTTATCGAACTTATTAAGATCGATTATACTGTAAGGTTGCCATGCCACATTAATATCTCTAATGTAGTTAAACCGATACCCAAATAGACACAAGGTGTCGCCTAAAATATTTAGGCCATTTGAGTAATTGGTAAGGAATTGGGCATATGATTTGGGCATTGTCTTACCAACATTTTCCTCAATCTTTACTATTTCTTCAACGTTTATAGGAGGATATATGCGGTTAAGCCATGCTTCCTCTCCTATGTGTGGGGCCTTCCCTATGAGCGTTGCTCCGGTACATTTGGATTCCTCTATCCCTAAATAGGAATATTTAAGGAGCAATTCTTTTATTATATCGAATTGATTCATAATACTAAAAACAATTGAATTTGAATCTTGTTCCCGCAATATTGCGGGAACAAGATTCATTTGATTAATCTTTATTAGGGTTACGATTCAATAATTCACCATGAGTTTCATTTCTGAAATTACCTCCGTGCGACGGTCTCCCATGTCGTAAACCGACGTGGTGACGGGCTTGCACCCGACACTATTAATTACGGCAATATTGTCCATACAGGTTGTACCATGTGCAAATTTAGCAAATTGATTTTAGATTATCACAATTATAAGCCATAGGGTAATCCCCATATTTGCAATTCAGGATATGTATAAGAAATACTAAAATCTGTTTTACGAGAGACTACCTGTAGAGAGGTTCGATTTCTTATGACATCATAGGAACTTACAGATTCGAACTTGATGTCTGTTTTTTTGATGATTTTTTGGATTTTATTTAGCATTAATTTAGGGTTAGTATCCAAAGTATTGTCTGATTCTAAATCAAAAACCTCATATAATTGTGGTTTTTTGATATATAAAGTTTTGAAAACCATTTCAGAGGAATAAATCTGTTCATATTCATAGATAGTATTATTGAATATAAACCTATCATATCTTCTAGGCCACGAATCTGACTTGGACATGGCTGATTTATCCCTGTCAATATCAAATTCTGCATAAGAATACCAATAACCTTCTTGATGCAACAAAACTAGGCGATATTTCAGGGGATATTGAATTTCCAAGGTTATAGTATCATGCTTTTGTATGACTATAACACATGAATCACCATCATATGCTTCTTTGCCACTCATCGTAAACAAGTCAAAAAAACGATATTTCCGACTTTCTTCAACTTTATTGACATGGGAATTTTGGAGAGGTTTATTAACCTCTCCAAAATTATTAGAATTAACGCATGCTACTGTAATTAACAATAGCAGTAATAACAGAGAATATTTCATTGTCCTGCCGAATTAAGCAAAGGCTTAACAGGACTAAGGAACACATCTATCAATGCGGGGAAAAGGCCCTTATTCCCTCCATCCCATTTTATACCTTCAGTTTTATGTATTGACACATTGTATATTCGCATTGGCTGTGAACCACTTCCGGATACTTTATAATCATTCCCGTCATTTATGCCAAAGACATACTTAAACAAAGAGGGGTCTTTTGACAATTTATCACTGCCATCATATTTGTAACCAGCTTTAAGATTATGACAAGAGCCTATAACCGTACTTTCCGTAGCCTTCGAAAAATGCTGAAGCAGGTTTGACCCTTCTTGTCCTAATCCGGATTTGCAAGCTCCAATAAAAACTGTAGTCGCAATTAATCCATTCTTTAACGATGACACATCAGTATCTGAATTTATGTTGTCAGAACCAATGGAGAAAGTACCGCTATTTCCATGAGAGTTGAGAGTATAAGAATCCGCATAGGAATTCATATCTTCCAACTTATTCAATGCGTCTGCAAAGTCAGAAATATTGTCTACCAACATTATTGGCATCCCTGCTTTCTGAGCCGCTTGATAATCTATTGTGAGAGCTCTATTTTTATTTGCCTTATCTATGTCTGCATATTGACTTTGAAAAACTGCTACTACCTTATAAGTTTGATTTTCTTCAATATTCTCGAAATCATATTGTCCATCAGGATCAATTCTAACAATTGGATTATTGGAGCAATACCCATATGGAAGAAGAATCTGAT
This sequence comes from Bacteroidales bacterium, assembly GCA_019416425.1. Lineage (GTDB taxonomy): Bacteria > Bacteroidota > Bacteroidia > Bacteroidales > Muribaculaceae > Lepagella. The sequence continues at coordinate 25,528 of DXXK01000102.1, read as the reverse complement.
ACTTCTGAACAAGCGGATCTACCGAAACCCAAAGGCTGAGTTTTGGGTCATAGTAGCGGGCACCGTAGTAGTACATACCAGTCTCCTCGTCGAATTCCTTCGCGTTGAAGAGGTAAGGCGTGTTCCATACGTTGTTGCGCTCCTCAATGAAGACTTCGCCGAAGGGGACATACTCGATATGCTGCACCACTTCACCATCAAGGTTGGTAATGAAGCTGGAGCTTCCGAGGTGGTCTGGATGATAGAAGAACTGCAAGTTCTCGTAGTTGTCGGGATCTTTGAACGACCGCGAAACCGCGCGGGTCTGAGCCTTCCGAGCCTGAGCAACCGCTGCCTCCATAGAACCATCGTTGCAGCAGAATCCTTCACCATCGGCATAGTTGTCGTTGTCTGTTCCGTTGTAAGGGACATCGAAGAACTTATAGTTGTCCTTGATGACCTGTTGCTGCGCTGCATACTTCGACTTGTAGTCAACCGAAAGACCGTCGGTGTTCGCACCGGCATATTCTATGCGGCGAGGGTCAGAACCGTAGGAGGCGAAATCGCCGACTTTTGACACTATGCGCTGGCTACCGGCGTAGATATGCTTGGTGTAACGACCGCCCTGATTAGCCACGAGGTACGGGCTGACGTAGAGCGAGAATTTAGCGGTGTTGGTCGAGCCGCCGGAGAAAACTCCGTTGACATAGACCTGATCGCTTTCGCCGGATGTCTTGACAGTACGCTCTCCGTCGGCATCGTACCAGTAGTTGGACACGAAACCGTTGTCGTCAACTGCAAGCAGACGATTCTCCTCATCCCAGATGAGCTTGCGCTCTCCGACACTGTTGTCCCTATGTCCGTCGGTCATCATACGGCTGGTGTTCACATATACAAGATTTCCGTTCCTGTCATAAGTATAAACGTGGCCGTTCTCGATTTGTTGACCTTCGGGTGTCTCCTCAGTGCGGTAATTAACATCCTTTACACTTTCAAGCTGGAATTTCTTTCCATCTTCCGAACCGTAAGTGTAAGTAAGGTCGTAACCTACATTGAGGGTGCCGTTGAACTGTACATTGTCCTGAGTCAGATGCTGGCTCTTTGACTTGATGCGGTGCATATTGTCATAGCCCATAGAGAGGGTGTAGGATGCTGACTTGTTGTCGGCACCGATGTATGTACCCGTCGCGGTGGCGAGACGATAGAGACCGTCATAAGTATAGGTGTGCGACATCTGGCCGCCGGCATTGCCGTTTGCGGGGAGCGAAGCATTGTTGGCCACCGAAAGAACATTGCTCACAGCATCAAACGTATAGGCGTTGTCCATTATGGAAGTGCCTCCGCTGTTGACAGCGAGATTGCTCAGGCGGCGACGGTTGTCGTAGGTGTAGAAGGTCTCCGCACCGTTGCAATACTTCAGATAGCTGCGCTGCTCGAACTTGTCGTAGCCCAGTTTGGTGATGTAGTCGTAACCATAGGACTTCTCACCGCGAACCTTTTCAAGAAGGCCTCCGAGGTTGTAGGAGTAAGTCACTTTTTCCTCGTCGGGATAAATCATCTCGATAAGTCGGTTGTGGCTGTCGTAAGTCCACTGGGTGACGTAGGTTGCAATCGCCTGATTGGGAACGATGAGAGTGCGGCGTGTCTTGGTGACCTCGCCCATCTTGCCGTAGAAATATTCTATCGCGCCTGTACCGTCCTCGCGCATCATCAGACGACCGATGCGGTTGTAGGAGGCGTTGCGGCCGCCGTAATAATACTTGACATTGTTTTCGGGGTGGTCAGGATAGCTGATACCAGTCAGACGATGGTAGTCGTAGGTATAGGTAATCATCTTTCCTTCCTCCGCCATGTTTGCAGTCTGCTTGGTCAGGACATTGCCGAGCGGGTCGTAGGTGAACGACGTGATACCGCTTGCCGGATGGTTGACCTCCGTACGGCGGTCTCCCATATCGTAAACCGACGTGGTGACATTGCCTTCGGTGTCAGTAACCTTCACAAGTCGCTGGATTCCGTCATACTCAAACGAAGTCTCAATAGGCCCGTCAGGACCATTGGGTTGAATTGACTTGACGGTCTTGCCGCTACCATTGGTATGGGTAATCTGATGATTATTGAGAGCATCCTCTACATCAGTCACCATATTATTGCCGGCAAGCGAATATGTAGTTTGGGTAATGGAACCGTCAGGAAGAGTTACCTCCAATGCACGGTCGAGAACGTCATAAGCCGTGATTGTCGGATTGACATTATCAAACGTGGTGCTGAACGAAGTCTTGCTGCCCATGCCTTCGGTTGTCGGGTAGTAAGCCTTAGCGACACGACCGAAAGCGTCATAGACATTGCGACCGCTGACAATCATAACATTTTGGTCGGATGCACCCGAACCCTTGGATGCTGTCGTGACAACGCCGTCTTTTTTCACCTGAACCGGTCTGCCGAAACCGTCAACGAATGTCACAGTTTCAAGGTCGTCACCGGGGTGCTGGATGTCGTAATGCTTGGTGACAGCGTATGCGGGAGCGGATATGCCGGACTCTCCGAACTCGGCCTTCGGCTTGTACTCAAACGCGATAATGTAGTCAACACCTGTCGCCAGCTCGTTGGGTCCGCGAACCTTGGTGACACGACCCATGTTGTCAATTTCAGTCTCGTAGTAGAAATTGTTGAGGTCTCGACGTTCAAGGGCGATTCCATAGCGGTAATCGAAATTGCCGGCCTCGCTGCGGTAGCCCCATGCGTCGTCTATGCGCTCGACATACATATTCATCTCAGGCTCGTAGCGGTACTTGTACCACATACGCTGACCTGTTCCGTTTGCCGGGAGGGTCTTCTGAGTGATGTTGCCGTAGCGGTCATACTTGTAGTCGGTGACTGCAACGCCCGAACCAAGCTGCTGCGACACCTGCGTCAGATGATTAGGATACTTGGTGTCGTAAGTAGCCGACACGCTGTGATACATCGAGCCGTCACCTCCGACAACCGTCACATTGGAGGGAAGACCGAAGATGTGCTTGCTGTCGTTGGATGTGTACTGGATGTTGGTCGCGTAGTCGTAGCCACCGGCTCCGTTGCTGCCGAGGCTGCCATTGTCGCTGTAACGATAGGATTTCAGCTCACCGTGGTAACCGTTGAGATAATACTCGTTCCATGCCTCGGAGATAACCATACCCTGCGATGCACCCTCATACTGCCTGTTGGCGGTGTAGCGTAGGGGAACAAACGCCGATGCACGGTCACTGTAAATGACATCCTTCTGCACGAATGAGTAACTATCCGCATTGGCCGTCACGCTGTAAGCGTCATACTCGTTGACTGTCTCGGTGAACTTGTTGCCCGATGCGTCGGTTACGTAGGAGGCCACAAGGTTGCCGGAGGAATAATAGTTGTCAACCGCAAATTCCTGAACTGCCTGGCGATATACGCTATTGCCGCTGTTGGTGTCGAGGCTCTTGGTGACAACCTTGCCGAAACCGAGGAAGTCGCGCTCGTGACGGTCACGGAAACCGTCGGAGTATTCAAACGCCGACTTCATCAACGGACCGTCATCATGGATACCGTCGTCAATAGTCAATGCCGACATCACCCACTTGCCGCCGGGATGCCCGTAGGTAGGAGTCGAGTGTGCATAGTCCACCTCAAAGCGACCGCCGATAGAGTTGGTGACCGATTTGAGCATATTGGTACGACCGATAGCCGAGCGGGTAACCTTCAGCTCGTTCTCGCTGTCAGACTCAACAATATCCAGATAGCCGTCACCGTCAACATCCTGCAAAGAGTATTTTACTCGGTTGATGCTATGGCTCAATGAAACACCGGGGTTAACCGATATTTTAATCGGAATAATCTTAGGAGTAATGTTGACCGTGAAGGCTACATTGCTACCTTCCGATGTGGATGCAGACTCATTGAGGGCCTTTGCGCCTTTCCATGCAAACGGAGTGTCAAAACCGGTACCGGTATTCAAGGCGACCATAATGTTGTCGCCGGATTTCCAAACCTTGTCAGGCAGACCGTCAGAGTTTATATCCGTAAGATTATATTCTTCTCCGTTTTTGGAGGTTACGAAATTAAATCCTCCGGCAAAACTGCTTGAACCGATATTGAATGATCCACCAGCTGAGAAAGACTGGCCCTTACCGCCCTGTATGCGGTCAATATCCCAATCTATCGGCTCAGTAAAGGCATAACCGAGATTGATGCGAACTTTGCCACCTGAAACTATCTTGTCAGGCAGACCGTCACCGTTTACATCGACGAAGCTCTCGGTGCTCCAATCCTCATTGGAAGGAGGTATGCTTGCAGATACAGGAATACCGCCTTTTGCCTTGCTGCTGGACTCCTGATTGGAATTGTTTGCCTTGCCGCCTGCAATGTGTCCGACAGTGTTGCTGACTGACATTATCGCATCGCTGCTGAGCGCAAACCCATTTGACTGGTTTTCACTCGTTACCGAACCTATGCCACCGAGAACTTCGCCGCTTATGCCGCCGAGGGTATTGGTGTATTGAACTTTACCTCCGGCTACGATGTCAGGATAACCGTCACCGTTGAGGTCAATCATCATAGACTTGGTTGTAGAGCTGCCCTTGGAATCATTATAGGTGAGCATGACACCTGTCTGGACAACACGGCTGTTGCTTACCATCTCCTGAGAGATTGCAGCCGCCCCTGTGCCTTGCAGATGTTCACCGGCGATGCCGGACACAGCTCCGATATTGTCAAACGGATTCGTGAGGACAACATCCAGTTCGGTCAGACGGGCTGACCCCATATTGGTAGCTGTTATGAATATCTCCTCGCGCTGACCGCTCCAACGGTCAAGTTTATTCAAATCCGTACTCAACGGCGTAAACGCCATTGTCAACGGGTCAAGAGTAACATTTTCATCTTCAGGCAATGTCAGCAAAGACTCATCAATGGGTCGGGAGTAACGGTTTTCAGATGCGTTATACACAAAACCGCCCCAGCCTCGATATAGATGTCCGAATCCAGACGGGTCATTGGCTGCGTACAGGTTGGCATCAACAGTCTGAGGCAAAATCACCGACGGAGATTTAATCTGGACAGCGACATTTGCCACGGCATCGCCTATAAAACAATCCTCCGAGAACAATTCAAACCAAACCTTATCGCTGCCGATGTCTGATTTCAGTATGGAAATAGAGTCATTTGCCACAATCCCACCCATAACGGCGAAGGATTTCTTGCCCAACAGCTTGTCGGTTGTCTTCGCTGTCAATGTGACTTTTCCGTTATAAGACGGATTTGCAAAAGTTATAGCTGGTTTTACATGAAGAATTGTATCCGCCGTAGTTGCTGTATAAGACGGAGCATTTTTTATGTGATTGGCGTACAACGTATAGTCCGGGCAGACAGGGCGGTTCTGCTGTGTCCCGGTTGAATCCGTGTAAGAAACGACAGGACTCCACTTGACAGCATCCCAGCGCACATTTGATTCCGAACTTACGACAAACCGGAAGTTTGTCAGACCGTCGTTGTTTTGCAACGACACTGAAACGTCGTCATCAAACCTTTCATTCCACGGGAATGTACGGGTAAATACCGTTTTCTCGACATAAGCCGGATTGTCATTGCCGTTAACGTCCTTTCGGTCCGTAGAGCCAACAATGGTAAGCGTGACATCATCCGTAGTTTCAGGCTTTGTGAAATTGCCGGATATGCCGACCGTTGGATTGTTTTTCGCAATACTCAATGAAGTGGCTGCAAAATATAACGCACCTTCTTCCGGCTCATATTTTGTTGTCGAGTAGCCATTGGGCATTATTTCTTCAGTCCCGGCGTAGGTTATGACAGGATGCCATACAACCTCGTCAAACGCACCATTGCTCATTTCCTCCGTACCTGACTGGACACGGAAATATATTCGGTCACCCTTGTTGACCGATACAGCCGTAGCCGCAGCATTGTGAGCGGAGGCATCCCCCTTGGCTATGGACTGACTCCACAATTCTGAGCCGCCTTTTTGAATGGCTACACGGACACCATCCGCTTTTTCATACTCATCAGCATCATAGTCTCCAGTCGGAGTAACAAGCGAAACTGTGCCGGAAATGCTGACTACACCAGCTCTTGGAGCTACCCATACGCGGACTGCATCCTCCATTGGGGATATGCGCAGTACCTCTGCCTGCTCTTCCGGGTCAACCGCACCGACGGATGTGTCTATCTTGGTGGGGTCATAGATAATCGGGCTGGGTGTATCAGCACTACTCAATGTGAATGTCGGAACGGCATTACCCTGTGCGTCAAATTCGATATGGTTGAAATAAACCTTGCCATTTGAAACGAGGTCAATCAAACCGTCACCGTTGATGTCAGAGAAATATTCCTTTGTCTTTGTGGTAGTTTTCGACAAATCAACACCGACAGTAGCTGCAACTGGTCCCCAGCCGACCTTAACATCAGCACCGCCTGAATAGGTGTTGCTGCTGGATGAAGAAAATCCGGAAATGCCTTTGACCCTAATAGGTTCTCCGTATGAGATTTCACCGGAATTGGCATCCCTTAGCTGAGGACGATAATACAACGCTCCGCCTTCACGGTAAACCTTATCGGGGAGACCGTCACCGTTCAAATCCACAAACGTGGACAGACCCTTTGATTTGTCATTTGAATAGTTGAAGCCACCACCTCCGGTTGTCGTAGTGGTTGTGCTCTGGTCGTCGGGACCGACACCAGCATAGAACGAGCCACCAACCGATGAACTTGTCGTGCCACCAAGAGCGGAAGGCTTGTCGCTGAACATATCCATCCCCTGCAACGGGTTGATAAAACCTGCGTCGAGGCCGTCATTGTGGGTGTTCCATGTCTCGGACTCGGACTTGAAAGGCACATAGCCATTGCCCGACTGAACGTCGTCGTAATAGTCGAACTTCTGGAAGGCGAACTCGGTGCCCTTGTCGTCGAACTGACGGACACTTTCGAGCATATCCTTGTGGAACGCGCCGTCAACATACGAGAACGAATAGCTGCGCAGTTTCGCTCCCATGAAGTCAATCTGCACGTTTTCAAGGAGACGGTTGGAAGATGTCAGATAGCCGTAACGGGCGTTGTTGGCCTTCTGACGTTTTTCCTTGTCACCGGTGAGAGTGACAACCGTATGCGGGCTGTCGCTCTCGGCATTGCCCGCTTTGACGGTGTAGAGATAGATTGCCTTGGCAACCAATCCGCCGCGTACAGGCTCGTCAAATGTCTTGTATTCATACTCAATCCAGTCGCCGTGAGTCTCGACAACACGTTTGAGTTTCCATTCGGAAATCACCTCGCGGGTATTTCCGGAGAGGTCGGTAATTGTGCCTTTGAGCACCGCGCCCTCGCCGCCGTAGGTATATACCACACCCTGTTTGTCGGTCACTTCCCAATAGTAATCGGCCGGGCTGCTGCCCTTGCGGATTATGCGGGAGAAATCACCGCCCTGACGGGTATAGAACTGACGGTCTGACTTACGGGCAATCTTGTCACCACGGTGGGCGACGCTCATCGCGCCGTTGTCATCCATCGTCGAGAGCATCGAGCCGGAGAGTGAATATGTCTCGGTCTCGTTGGTCAGGTCATAGCGCGGAACACCCCAGCGGGTATCGAGCGTTATAGAGGGGACGGAGAGGTCCCAGCCCTGTCCGAGCCAGCCGTTGCCGCCGTCGCTGTTGTAGCTTATTGCCAATGAGGGAGCCATGCCGTTGCGGGCAGGAGGCATCTCGAAGGCATATTGCAGGTTGGCGGAGCCACGGTTGTTAGCCGTCGGAGGTGTGATGATGTTGAGCTTCGCCGTCGGGTCCGCAGCCTTGATGTCGTTCATCATGGTGGGGGCGAAACCGTCGGTCTCAGGTGATTCGGGTGCCTGAATGACACCGTTGATCATGTCGGTGAAGTGGGTAGTCTTTGACTCCACATAGGCCAGCTCCTTGTTGACAGCTATGCGGTCGAGAGCCACCCAGTGCTCCTGCTCGACATCGTAATAGAACGTGCGTATGTCGTCTTCCGTGTAACCGCTCGGAATCCTCGTGCGATCGTAGCCGAGCCTTACGGTTGCGCCTTCTTCAGAGAAGTGAGTGCCGTGAGGCAGGAACCGGTATCCCTCGCCCTGTGCCGTGACATTCGTCATGGCAAAATCAAGTTCGGGCATATCATCCTCGGCAAGCACCGACACCGACAGTTCGGTGTCGCGCAGCAGTGTACCTCCGGAGAAGGAGATTGCACCGCCGGCCACCGCCAGACTGTCAGCCTGTCCCTTGCGGAACGACCCTTTTACCGACTCGCCGTCAGGTATGCGGGAATATTTGTCCGCATCCTGCTTTGAGGTTTGAGCTTTTGCCGGCTGCGTGGCCGCTATGCCGGCGTCCTTTACTTTTTCCTGCTGTTGCGGAGAGGAATTGCCGCTTTCGCTGACCACCGTCCCCGGAGAGGAGGCAGGGCTGTCAGCCTCTATGTTTATGCCGCTGCTGCCCGGCGAATTGTTCGCCCCGGCGGAAGGCCCCGAAAGGAACCACGCGCCCGACAAACCCACCGCAGAGAGTATAGCTGTGGCAACGGCTATGTTGTATATCCGTTTCATAATCGGTTTATTATGTTGTTACTGTGTTGTTTCCGGTTATTTCGCAAGAATCTTCTGGGTATGTTCGCCCTCGGCCGTAATTGCCTTGACGATATACACACCGTTCATCGGAACTGTGAAACGCTTGGTCTTGATGTCGGAACCTTCCATCTCGCCCTCGAACACGAGTCTGCCCGATGCGTCGAACACCATGAGGGTGGCGGGGCCGGAGTGGTCACGGTCAAGAATGGCGTTGAAGATGTGGGCCGTGCCGTCCTCGGCGTCAACCGACAGGTTGCTGTTGCGGGTGTTGCCGGGATAGTCGCCGCCGGGAGGATCGGACTGGCCGATTACCACGGGCTGCTTAGGCTCGATGCCGTTGGGAGCCGACGGGTCACAACCGTTGCCGACATGGACTGTATAGGTGACGGTGTTGGACTTTGGTGTCTCAATCTGGACATTGCCGTTGATTTCAAAATCCTCGACAGGTGTGCCGTTGATTGTCAGGCCGGTGATATGCGTGTCACCGCGACCGTACTTGATACACATTCTCCAGAGGCGCAGAGTCCACGCACTCTTTTTGAGGACTTCCTCGCCATTGTGATACCAGCGTACATATATGCCGCTGATTCTGAGACCGAGGGTGTCGCCGGGCTTGATGTTCACCCCTTGCGTGAGACTCGTATAGCCGTCGATGATGAAATATGCCCTGTCACCGCGCACGTCATATCCCCACTGGGTGATGTCCTCGACCACCGAAGGCTCCGCGCCTATGCGGTACCACGAGCCGGTCTCGGTCACCGTCCACTCAACATCGCCGCCTGTGAACCTGCGGTCGGTATGCGAGTAGGTTGAATACAACAGGTTACCCTTGCCGTGGATGTCGTTGCCTCCACCCTGCGATACCGTCAGCGTATATGTGCCGGTAGCGAGATTTTCGATGCGGTGGGTCTTGCCCATGAAACTGCCGCTTGCCACAAGGTCATCCTTGTTCATCCCGGCCACACTGTCAACGGTGAGCGTGTACTTGTATATAGGTGTGCCTATATTGATGCCGATGTCGATTGCACCGTCCTTCTGGGGAACACCGTCAAGACAGGTCGTAGGCTCGACGTCAACATCCGCGTCTATGCCGTCGAAGTATGCGAAGGTGAACACGTCGGAGCCGCTGCCGTCGGCATCCCACAATATATTGTGGAACATGGTCTTGCCACGCGAGATGTCAGGGGGTGTGCAGCGTACCATCACCGTATTGTCGGTGTCGAACCGGCCTTCCCCTGTGGGGTCTATCAGCATGACGGTACGGTTTCGGCTGTAATGATAGAACTCCTTGTCGGGGGTCAGGTTATGCGCCAGTTCAGCAAAATACCCTGTCTCCACCGCGCCGTTGGAGCGGACGGAGGTCAGGTACAGCGGATTGGCCGAGCCTTCCGCGCTGATTATACCGCGATATGTCGAATTTCTCGCATCTTCGGGAATGGCGACGGTATATGCCGCGCTGCCCTCGCCGTCAATGCGCAGATAGACAACCCCGTCGGAGAGCATGACCGATACATCCGCACCGCTCACATCGGTCGTGACATTGGCGGTCGTGGCCTCGCCGTTGGCTATCGCCTTGACACTGCCGTCACTGCCTATGCGGAATCCGTATGTGCATCCGCTGTCGCCCGACTTGGAAAACCCGACATCAAACGTGGGATGTGACGAGGGGCATGAGAACTCTATGAGTCCCGTGCCGTCGGTCAGTTCCGGCGTCAGTGCCTTTCCCGCAGTGTTCTCGTCCTGACTTATCACGTCAAGAAAGCCTTCGGGTGTCACCGTCATACCCGTTCCGGCCCAGCGCGCTGCCGTGGTGTCGGCCACCGTCGGCATATTCGGCTTGACCAGCCATGTACGGTTCATGATGTGCCAAAGGGTGTCGTTAGGTGAGGTGTAGGTCTCCAACGTGCCGCCGTCGTCGCCCCAGAACAGTGACAGCTTGTCCGGCATCGGATTTCCGTATTCGCGCCCCATGACAAGCAGATGCGCCTCGGACGGAAGTCCGTATGAGTTGGACTTGTGGTAACTGTCATTCTCAGGCAGCGACGTGTAGAGGGGACCCTCTTCATAAGAGGTGGCGGACATCGGCTGGAGAAAATCACCGGCCTTGTTCCTTGAAATTGCCGTGACGCGGTTGTGATATACGCCTGCGTCGTCGCGGTCCCAGACAAGATTGCCGTCACCGTCGAGATAGGAATCATTGAGGGTCACGCCGTATTTCATGGCGAGATAGCTCTCGGCCTTCCTCCTTTCGCCCGGGGTAAGGATGCGGTTATACACAAGAAGCTCAGGGGAATATCCCTCAAAACCCTTATTGTCGAAATTGGAGGTGTCGAAGGGGCCGTTGAAATGCCCGTCGGATGATGAATACGCGCCGCCGATTGTCAACGTGCCGCCGGGACCGCCCCATACTGAGGTGTTGGGGTTGGCGGCACGGTAATAGGTAAGCACCTTTGTGGCGTGTTCCTTGAAAATGTTTTCAGGTATGGAGTCTTTTCCCGTGTAGAGCAAATCCTCGCCGTGGGTCTCCCCATAGTCGAGAGGCTCGATGCTTCCGGGTCTTACAATTTGGCCGCTGGTGACGAGACTGCCGCCTCCGTCACCGCTTGCGACCCCATAGACAACTCCCTCGGTGGTGAACGTGTAAGGCGCGAACACCCCGATAAACGTGCCTTGGATGAGTGACGAACGACGCAGCTCGCTCCACTTCGGGGTGTCACCTTTCGAGAAGTCGAGTGCCGGATTGAAATTTAGCGACTTGACCAGAGCCCTGTCCTGTGTGAACACATAGGAGCCGGAAACTCTGTTCTGAGCATACTGCACCACCGAATCGCCCGAAAAGTCGAGCCATTGGTAGCGGCCCTGCAGGTTGCCTGAGACCGGAGCGGCCTTGAACCAGGCATCAACTCCCTCTACACCGCCCGGAGAGCGGGCAAGCAGCAGGAGCGCAGACAAACCACACAGGCCAGAAAAGAGTAGCACTTTTTTCATACGCAAGTGATGTTAGAAGGTTAGACATAAAGTATTGAAATTTGTTGGTTTATCTGCTTTAGGTCAGGCTTGTTCCAATCGGCGGGGGCGGTGAACGTGTCAAGGTTGCCCGCAATCGAATACCCTGTTGGCCTGAACCATGTTGTAAAGATAATGAAATTTACGTTACACAATGTATGTAAAAGTGAAAATCTTCAATATTTAACACTTCTTAACCTTTTCCCTGTTGCTTTTTTGTTCTGAAATGATAATATCCGCCTTCCAATACCTTCATAGTCCGACTTGTTACCGAGTTAGTGTAAAAACTACACAATATTGAAAATTAAAGGCTTATAATCTATGATTTTGAATTTTACAGACCCCATCGGGATAACTGATACATGAGAGCACAACCGGCTGCTACGGCTTAAATAATGTCCGGCTTACGGTTTCTCGTCCCCATTGTGCCTAATCGCATCTTTTCTATACATTCATCCTATAATCTAAATATAACGCTGATATTTAGTGTATTATGCTGCATTTATATGATATATCCTCTTTTATATGACATATTGCTATGTAAACAAGCGCGTATCATCTGTTTTAACGGTCTGACAGTGTGCAAAATGACTCTCGTCGGCATATCCATTGTACGGATATGCCGACGAGAGCGGTCAAGTGCAAGGTAAAATCTAAATTCTCCGACCCCTTGGCACCGGGAGCCGGGAATTTTCGGAGGGCGTGTTTCTCCTCTGATATATGGCGCGGGGTTCGGCTACCATTGTCGGCTTGGTTTGGGGCTGCACTTCCGCTGCGGCTCCCTGACGAGCCGAGACAGCCTCGTCATGTCCGACGGCCTTTCCCTCGCCTTCATCATCGTGTTTCGGTGCAAGTTCGGCGGCTATCTTACGGTCAAGGGCTGCAAGTTCGCTTTTCAGCCTTCGCAGTTCATCCTCCTTGCCCCATTGCTTGTCCACTATGGCTTGCAGCATCGGGACATCGGCGCGCAATTCCGCAGTCCTTTTCTCGTACTGCTCGATTAAGCCGGGTATCTTCTCCAAGGCATTGACAAAGTTCATGCAGGCGGCATGGGTGTCGCTCATGGCGATAAAGCCGTTATTGTACTTGTATTTATAGTTGCCTTCAACTACGAAACGGTTTTGCACGGCCTCATGCCCGTCAACCAAAGTGCGCTCCGAGATAATGGATATCGGGAAACCGTAGACCTCGCCGACACGCTGGTACTGCCCGTGCGTGTCAGTCCGTTGCGCGAGACCTTGAAGATGCACACCCATATTCTGCTCGTCAGTGAGGTTGCAGGTGTCAATCGTCAGGTTGTTTACAGGGATGCCGTCCTTATCCCGTCGCACGACAGCCTCGTACCGGGCATAGTCCTCCCTCATGCGCCCCAAGGCGGCCTCATTGTTGTCAATGTCATGCGTTATAGTACGCAGCCTGAACTCGGAATCCGCCTTGCCTTTGCTGTGGGCCTTTTTCTCGCCCTCCAAGGCGGCAATGCGCTTTTCGAGCTTTGCCTTGTCCAGTAGGTCGGTGTTGCCTGATAGTATGGCCATGTACTCTGAGAAGTTCATGCCGTTCTGCTCGTCCATCGCCCCCTCGTCAATCGTGCGCGATCCGAGAGCGCCCCTTTTGAGCTGCGAGATGAACGTGGCCTTGCAGTGGAGGAGGTTGAACTTATACGAGTCGAGCGTTTTCTCAACGGCATAAATAATTATGTCCACGTTGTTGCCGGCATAGAGTTTCGCCACCTCGTTACCTTTACGTCGGCCTCTGCCGTTCCTTTGTTCAAGGTCTTTAGGCACCCAGGGAATGTCAAGGTGGTGGATGCACACCACGCGACGCTGGGCGTTAACTCCGGTGCCGAGCATCTGCGTCGACCCGAACAGCACCCTGACGGCCCCGTCGTTCATTGCCTTGAAAATGGCCTTTCTCGCGGTGTCCCCCTTGCACTCCTGTATGAAGCGGATTTCAGCCGGCGGTATGCCGTAGTCCTCCACCAGCTTGCGTTTGATTTCCGTGTATATGTTCCACTCGCCGGATTTGTATGTGCTCAAATCACTGAACACGAACTGAGTGCCCTTGTGCGCGTCATATCTATGGTAATACTCCGCAATCATACGGGCGCAATGGCTGGCCTTGTTTCCGGGGTCGTCCCCATAGGCAGGGTCGATAAGGCGCATATCCATAGACATTTTCCGTGCATAGTCGGTGGCTATTAGCATCTTGGCTGTCTTGTCCGATTCAGACAGCGGGGCGCGCCCCAGAACGGTGGCGTCCCCGGTCTCAGCGAACTCCATGAGCTTTTTGATATATTCCTCCTGCTGAGGTGTCGGGGGGATGTTGTGCAGTATCTCCGTCTTTCCGGGCCGGTCCACCCCCACATCCTCCGCAGTGCGGTAATCCGTAATCTCGTTATAGAATGCCGCCAGCTCCGGCACCTTTATGAAATAGCGGAAACGCTCCTTGGCGACTATGGTGTTGGTGACATTGAACTCATAGTCGGTGGTCTTCTTGGCGAATATCGCCGCCCATGCGTCGAAACAGCGGATTTCCTGCCTTTCAAGTTCTTTCGGGCGAAGATATTTGAACAGCAGGTACAGCTCCGTCAATGAATTGGAGATTGTGGTGCCTGACAGGAATGTCGCTCCGAGGTCTCGCCCGGTACGCTCCTGAATGGTGCGTATGGCATACAGCAGGTTCAACGCCCTCTGGCTCCCGTCACTGTTGCCCAGCCCCGCGACCCTGTTGTGGCGGGTGTTGAACATGAGGTTCTTGAAAATGTGACTCTCGTCAACAAATATGTGGTCTATGCCCATCTGCTTGAAGTCCACCATGTCATCCTTGGCCTCGTCCATCTGATGCCGGATTGTCGCAATCTTTGCCGTCAGGTTCTCCTTGCGCTTTATAAGGCCTTTGAGCATACCCCTTGACACGTCCTTGCCCTGCTGCCGGACGACTTCGAGGTTCTCCTCCACCGAATCCAGCTCCGCCTGAAGTATCTCGGATTGAATTTCAGGGGACTGCGGTATCTTGCCGAACTGGTCGTGCGACATTATCACGCAGTCGTAGTCATTGTTCCTGATGTTGTTGAAGAAATTCACGCGGTTGGACTTGGTGAAACTTTTTTCGTCGGCAAACAGTATCCGGGCGTTGGGATATGCCGCCTGATATGTGGCGGCTATCTCCGCTATGTTCGCTTTGAGACCGATAATCATCGGCTTGTGGGCAAGACCGAGACGGTGCATCTCATGTGCCGCTATGCACATTATTAATGTCTTACCGCATCCGACCTCGAAATCGCATATCCCGCCGCCGTTTTGTTTGAGCATCCAGATACAGTCTTTCTGCGACGGATATATGGAGGTGATGCCGTACATTTCACCGAGCATCTTCATGTCGAGGTCGGGAAATGTCTGGTGGGAGCCGTCATAATGGGGACGCACGAAACAATTGAATTTTCGGTTATAGAGGTCTGCAAGATGCTCCTTGAACTCCTGCGGCTGTGAGCCGAGCCAGTCTATGAATCCGTCGCGTATCTCGTCGATTTTCGTGTTGGCAAGCTGTATGGCCTGACTGTCCGGCACCTTTATGTCATTGCCGTTCTCGTCCTTGCCGGCAGACTTCTTTATTTCGGGCACCGTATTGTGCAGGGCGTGTCTCAACAGGTTCATGCCGTCGTAGACGCGGTAATATCCACGGACACAGAACTCCTCCCAAATCTTCATGTTTCCCCGGCGGTTGGTTGCCGAAAACTCGTCAAGCGAGGGGGAGTATGTCACGGTTATGTCCGTGCCGTAGAGGTATGACATATAATCGGAATATATCTGCGGGGGTATCCACCGCTCGCCGAAATTGAAGTCCAGCTCGTCAAAGGTTATCCTGCGTGGAGTGGCCTCCTCCAATGCCTTCAATGACTCGCGGGCCAAAGCGATATAAGGCTCGATGCCGTCATAGCCGGGAAATCCCTTGATGCGCTCTTCCTCCCTGTCAATCCATGCCGAGACTTCCTCCGCCTTCCTCACCACGTTGCCTGCGATGAAACGGTCGGCGACCTCATATCCGTCCACAAGGGGATTATAATATATGTGTCCTTCGAGGCTGTCGAGCATCTCCTCCTCATTCATGTCCACCAATGTGGCCATGTAGCCGGGACGTATCTCCCCGAACTTGTTGAGCGATGCGGAAAGAGCCTCCATCGGGGTCTCGACGGATGCAACCTCGTCAACCGCAAAGGCGACAGGGTGGTCGAATATGTCGGCCTTGACATACCGCCCCTCCTCGCCCCGTTCCAACGCCAGCGCGTCACGCCCGTTGGCATCCATCATTATGAATCGGATGTTGCTCTTCTCGTTAAGGTGTCCGTATCTGCTCACAAATTCGTCATACAGTCTGTTCAGCCGCTCACGCTCGACGGGGCTTGCCTCATGGGTGTCGGCCTCGAAATTATAGAGGGACTGGTAAGTGTCTGAAAGGGATATATACAGCATCGCCCGTTTTTCCTGTTCCGGTTTCAGTTTCAAGGGGGTGAATGTCGCGCCGTACTTGGTGACCTGCGAGAGAACACCCACCTGCCCGTCGGATAGGACAAGGGAGCCGTTCTTGTGGTAACGCTGGAAGTGCTCTTCCGACAAATGACGCGGATCCATGCTCCTGTCATCGGGAACGGCTATCGCCTCTACCTTTGTCGGGCGGTTGCGCTGCCCCGGTATGAAATCTCCCTCGGTCTTTTCTATATATGTGTCTCCGTCAGGTATGCCCGCGGCCTTTGCCGCCTCCTCCGACATCCGTTGTGCCTCCAGCCTTTCACGCTCTGCGAGCTGGCGGTGGGCTATCGACATCATGGCCTCATAAAAACCGTTTATCGGAGGGTTGTCATCCCAGTTGAGCGCGCCGTATAATTTCAGCTCCTCCTCCGAAAGCTGCCTAAGTTTGACATTCGGAGGAAGCGGTTTCTCCACCTTGGGCTTGTGGGGTTCGGTCTCATTTTCCTCCTTGGGCTTTGGTGACACCCTGCGCGGATGCCGTGGCGAGTCCCTCGGCTCCAGCTCTCCGAAAAGGTTGTAGGCATACAGCCGGGGGTCGGGATTGTCGTCATATTGGAAAGGCTCATCAGAAGTCCCGGACACCCCGGAGGTCTCAATCTCCTGTCCGATGTCGGCTGGCCCGGTCTCCGTGTCGGCTGTCGGCTGCTGTTCTTCCGTTGCCGCAGAGACGGCCTTTTGCGGTTCCTCCCGTTCCTTTACGGATGTTTCGGACTGTCGTAGCTGCTCCTCATCTGTTTTCCGTTTTGTCGTCTTCTCCTTCTTAGGCTGTTCGAGCTGCTCACAGATAGCCACCCTTTTGCCGGCCCTGACCAGCTTGGGGAGATATGTGTCGAGGGCGTGATGCGGAAATCCCGACAGTTCAATCCGGCTGTTGCGGCCGTTGGCACGGGTTGTAAGCGTTATGCCGAGAATTTCCGATGCCTCCTTAGCGTCATCCCCGAACATCTCATAAAAGTCACCGACCCTGAATATCAGTATCGCGTCGGGATGTTTCTTTTTCATCTCCTTATACTGCTGCAACAGCGGTTTTTCCTTTGGCACTTCCGTCCTTTCGGCAATATTCCGGTTTTCTTTTTCGGCGGTATCCTGCTTTTCGGTCGGGGTGTCGGGCGGAGTCAGTTTCGGTGAATAGCCGTTGTAGCGGTCAACATCGAGACGAAGACGCATTGACACATCGAGGGCCGCGCGCAAATCACGCGCTATTCCTTCCACGCCACCGTTGTGGGTATAGATTATACCGGGTTTGCCGTACTGGTCCGTCCCGATTTTTGCATCGGTGCAGATGACGTTTTGCGGAAACGCGGTGAAGAACTTGTTGCCGGAGACCTTCGTCTCGGAATCAACGACACTCTGGATGAAGAATTCCTCGTCTGCCGAAAGTGATTTTTTGCCGTCGTGTCTCTGGAGGATTATCAGGTCACTCCCGGCCTCGGTGCCGGCGGTCTCTGTAAACGTGTTGTTGGGGAGGCGCAGCGCGGCAACGAGGTCGGCGCGTCTGACCATCTCCATCCTGACAAACGGGGAGGCCGCGTTCATCACCCCCTGCGGGGCGATGAACGCCACGATGCCACCTTCGCGCACGGTGTCGAGTGCCTTCAGGAAAAAATAGTTGTGTATCGCCTTGGCTGCCTGACGGTAGGCGGTATCCTTGCTTTTTGCATATAGAGGGTCGGCAACCGCGAAGTCCCCGAAAGGGATATTGGACGCGGCCACGTCGAAATAGCCCTCAAAGTCTTTCTCGATATTCTCGAAGCCTTCCGCCCTCACGGTGGTCGAGGGATGCAGCGCGGAGAGTATCCGCCCTGTCAGCAGGTCTTTTTCAAAGGACATGACTTCCATGCCCGCGTTTGTGGACATGAAGGTGTCTATGAAGTCACCACGCCCAGCACTCGGTTCAAGAAACCGCTTGGCGACGACACCGGCGTCCTGCAAGGACTCCGCTATCGCGTCAATGACCGGCTGCGGGGTATAGAAGGCCGTCAGCACCGAGGCTTTGAGCGAGTCCATATACCCCTTGAACTCCCGGTCATCCGTTGAATAATCGTGTATCATCCTGCGCAGTTCCACTGTCGGGGTGAACAGTCCGATGTCCGACTTGCTCCACTGCGCGGCATCCGCTATACTGTCAGCGGGATTGAGGATGCACTTCAGCCCCCCGAATCCGGCGTATTTCCTCAATATGCCGCACTCCTGTATGTCAGGCCCCCTGCGCTCGACACCGAGTCTGAACGCCAGACGTATGGCCTCGGTGTTGTCGCGCATGGTGTTCAAACGGTTATAGCTCATAGCCGTCGAGTATTTCCGTTATCGTGCCGAGAAGCTCGTCATGCAACGCCTGACGGTCATCCGGGTAGTCCCCGTTGACATTGTGGCGGTCGAGCACGGGCCTTACCTCCCGGTGCCGCGCCATATGCACCGCCGTCGGCTCCCATGTCTCCGGGGTGAGCCGTGTCCAGCAGTCTTCCTCTATCACCTCGTGAACAGCGTCATAGCGGGAGAAGTACAGCCCTTCAAGCAATGTGCGCATCGCCAATTCCTGGCATATGTGCGGGGCGCGGCCGCTAAGGAAGTTCGTTATATATGTGTCAAGTGCCGAATCGGCACGTTCCGATATGAATTTCTCGTTGTTGTACTTGTCGAAATGGTGGTCGGCAAGGTGTCGGCGCAGATATTGGACATAAAAGTCGAGCAGCGCGTAATCCTGTGCATCTTTCATCTCGCGTCATGGTTTTTCATTGTCCCGACGGAATACCGGGTGTCGTTTTGCCCCGTATCTATTTTCCCGTCGGCCCGGACTGTCTTGCCGGGTAATAGTGGCAGACGGATAAATCCCCGTCTGCCACTTGTTTTATTCCGCAGCCCCTGACATAAGGCCGGATGCCCGTCTATTTGGCGAACAGCTCCGTCAGGTGGACTGCAACCAGCTTGTAGACCTTGCTCTCGTCTGCGGTCAGGTCGACTGGAAGAAGTCCGGTTACGGTGATCGCGTAGTGCGCGATACCGTCGGCCCCGGCTCTCCAGATACCCTCGTTGCCGGTTACTTCGGTGTTCTCCGCATATTTACCCACCGACGGGTTATGGCGGAGCATCGCGAGAGCCTCCGAAATGTCGGCGGCTGCCGACGGTGGAAGGATGTTTGAGGCGGAGGGATACGATATGAGGCCCTTGTTGTAAAGCGACATGGCGGCTGCGACGGTGGCCGACGGGGATATTCCGAACCGGCTCTCCGCCGCGTTCTGCAATTCGGGAAGACCCCAAGGGGCGTCGGACGGGGCATCGGCGGCTACCCCGGCGTCTTCCGGCTTGACCCCGATTGTGAACTCCGCGATTGCGTTGTCATGAAACTGGTCGTATCCCGCAGGGAGGTGTCCGGCATCAGAGATTGCAGCCTCGATGTCCGCGCGTGTGATACGACGCAGCCACAGCCTCGAAGTCGTGGTGCTGCATCCGATATGGTTTTTCATGCTCTCGAACATGACCTCGCCGAAAGCCGAGGGTTTCATGGCGTTGAAAACTATGTCGGACTCCTGCCACAGCCGTTTGATTACCGAAAGCTGGGCTGCGTCGCGGGCAGCGCGCGAAGACTTGTCACCGCGTTTCTCGCGCGGGCCGAAACGGTAGTTGGCGGCGAAGGTCTCGTCGGCGGTCATGTCGGATGACACGCTGAACTCGAATCGTGACTTGGGTTTCGCGGTGACGATGTTGCCCCCGGTCCATGACACCGAGATGTCGCCTTTCGAGTAATACCCCTTGCGCTGGATGTTCACGCCGAGCGACTGGGCGATTGTCTTCGCCACCGTGCGGCTCTCTGTCAGTATGAATATTTTTGTCATTTATGTGTCTTTGTTTTAATTCTGAATTTATCTATTACACCTTGCGGCCTTTGGACTGCTTTTTCTGCTTGCTGTCCTTGGGGGCCGTCTGCCCCTTATCAAGAGGCTCCTTTACGCCCTTGGTGGCCTCGTTGGTCTTGCCCTCGTTGTTGACCGCAGTCTGGACGCGGCTCTCGTTGGAGGGCGCGATTGTCTTGCCCTGTCGCGGGTCATCGGGCACGGCCTCGGCCCGTTGCTTCTCCGGGTTGTACCATAGGTACAGTGTGCAGGGATTCCCCTTCTTGTCGACGCGGTTAGTCAGCACCGCGACACCTCCGGACTCATAGTCCTTCTGCTGCTGTTCGGTCAGCGGTATGTGGTCCCACTGCGACAGGTGCTTGAGGGTGCCGTCCTTGGTCAGCCATGTGTTTGTCTTGACCTTGGGTGTGCCGTCCTGAGTCTGCGACTGTTTCTGCTTTTTAGCTCCCTTGGGGACAAATTCCACGTCCCGGCGGTCTGCGCTGATCTGGAGGGTCACGGTGTATTCCTTGCCGTTCTTGCCGGAGATGCGTTTGGGTGGGAGGGCCTTCCCGCTTTTCAGTTCCTCGACCTCCTGCATCGTGAGCTTGGTCTGGCCTATGGTGTCGCGGACATAAACGTCCTTGACAGGCACCGATACAATCTCGTTGGTATAGCGGTCGATGCTGACATAGGAGGGGACTTTCTCCCCGGTGGCACTGTCCGTCAGCTCTGCCACACGTCCGAGATTGCCAGTGTTGCGGAGGTTGGCCTTGTCCTCGTCGGTGAAGGTGATGCCCTTGAATTCCTCGTCGAGCCGTGGCTGTCTGCATATGAAATGGGGCACCACCTTGACGCTGCCGTCGGGGTCGGTCCTGAATGACAGTCGCGCCGCCAGCGTGTATTTCTCTCCGAACAGCGTCGGGGTGACTGTGACGAGGCCCGATTTGCGGTTGTAGAGCATCTCGCGAAGGTCTCCTGACTCGTCAAGCGATTTTCGGTCGATGCCCCAGCGGGTGCCGAGTTCCTCCCAGTCCACCTTGTCGGGGTCAATGGCCTTGTAGTGGCTCTCCTTTTTGCTCTCCTCCTGTGAGGGTAGTTCGACCTTTGCCGGGGCGAGGAGGTCTTTGTTGGCTTCGGGGTCTTTGAGCATCTCGGCCATGACGGGACCCACCTTGTCGAATGTTTCTGCGTCGGCCTTGAAAAATCCGAACAGCGAGGGGTTCTTGCACTGCCGCATGAAGTTGGACAGGAAGGCCTCTACCGGGTTCTGGCGTATGTTGAATTTCACAAGGTCTCCGAGTGAGGCGGTCTTCACATCCTTCATTATAGGTGTGCCGTCCTCGTTAAGCCCAGCGACCGCTCCGGTCTGGCCTGTCTCGTTGTTGCGGGCTATGAGCACCTGTTCTTTGTCGGGTGTCTGGTCTTGTGCCATTTTGTCTATGTTGCTATGTGGACGGTCTCTTGCCGTTTTCCGGCCGCGACGCAGCCGCGGGTGTCGTCACCCAGTATGTATCCGAGCACGTCGGGGGTCAGGTAATGTATGGGACCGCCGGGTGTCTTGCGGATATATGGGAGTGTGCCGTCTTTCCTGAGATTGTACTGCTGCCGCTCGCTTATCCCGAACTTCCGTTCCACCTCCTTGGGGGTCAGCAGCCGTGGCATCTGGTATTCAGTGCCGTTTAGACGGCTGTCTATGCTGTCGAGCCTCTCAAGCACTGTCCTGAGAAGGCCCATAAGGGCTGTGGTGTCGGTTGTCATGGGCGTGGCGGCGTTTTTATGCGGCGTTTTTCGAGTATCGCCATTATTGTCTTGCGGCTGAAGTCAATCCCGTATGTGGATATCGCGTCGGTGACGTCTCCGAGCCTGAACTGGCCCGTGCCTCCGTCCCCTACATCGGTAAGGCTGTATTTTTTGATGTAGCGGTAGGCTGTCCTCTCGCATACCATCCAGATCAGCTGGAGTTCCTTGCAGGTGACAAGGTAGTTCCTCTCCACGTCATCAAGATAGTAGTCCTCATACTGCGGTCTCCCTTTTGTTTTTCTCGGTGCTGAGTCTGGACCGTCCACAAACTCCAGCACCCTTTGCATTATGCCGTGCATCTCATCCATGCGGACTCGCATAGCACTTATTTCGCTGCAATAATCTATGGCTGTTGCGCTCATTGTTAGTGAATAAATGTTACGGAGCCCAATCATGGATTTACGCTCCTGTTTTTATGTTTCGGTTTTCTCTTATTTCCGTGGGAATAGGGCCTATTCCTTTTTCGGGTGCCCCTGTCACCGGGGAGGGGGTCTTGTTTGTCGTATCTTCATTGTTTCGTTTTTGTTTTTGGGCGATTTTCAGAATTAAAACATCGACACTGTGATGTTTTCCCTGACAGGCTACTGACAGAGTTATGACAGCTTTCTGACTTTTTACATGATGACTGTAATGTGACCTTATTTATCGTTTATTATCCTGCGCATAGTCAAGGTATCCGACCGCGTTCCCGGCGGTCAGGCGAAACTCCGCCCACTTCCTCAGTTCGGATATGCGGAAGTGGAGACGGTGCCCGAATTTGTGGAATGGGATGTTGCCGGCAGACGTTTCCTTATATAGCTGGCCCTTGGCAATGCGGTAGCCGTTGGAATTTAGAAACTCCAACGCACCGTCTATGTCCACCGATTCCTGTTCCCTCTTGGGTTGTGATGCTGCGAGTATTTTATCAAGGCTCTCGCTGACCGCGTTGTTGATTAACTCCCTCAAATTCTCAAAGGGGATAATGACTATGTTGTTATCCATCTAATAAAATAAGACCGCAAAGTATAGGGTTTACATACCCATGCAATATGTAAAATCGCCGTAACACGGCTAAATGTTCATTTTTTTCTGCGTTAATATTAAATCCGCGACCCGCGGAGGCTTTGCGGCAGTCGGAGGTATAACAATGTTGGCAGGGCTTTTGATTTTTACAAATAGCGGATTGTCAGAGTATTGTCATAACAATGTCACTAATGTGTCAGGATGTTTCCAAAATCTGGATATAATACATTCAATATATAATGTATTGATGTCTGAAAACAACAAAAATGGATATTTTTACGGTATCTTGCCCTCGAACATCCAAAACGGACTCAACGCTTCAATAAGGGCACGAAAAAAGCCGACACACGGCTGTGTCGGCTTTACTGCTGTCGAATCAATCACTGTGCCATATCAAGCTCAGGGAGGCTGTTAATGGCCTTGTGTTTCAGCTCGTCAACGACATGGAGGTATTTCTCCGTCATCTCTATGCTGGCGTGTCCCATAAGTGCCTGCACCGTCTTTATATTGGCACCGTTGTTAAGCACGTTCACCGCGAAACTGTGCCGGGCACAGTGCCATGTGATATGCTTGGGGATGCCGGCCTTTGCGACCCATTTCCCGATATGGTAGTTGCAGGACCACGAACTCGGAAGGGTGAATATGGTCTGCGACAGGGCTTCCCCGGTCGGGGGTGGACCGATGAGTTTAAGTATCATCGGACTCAGCGGGGTCACAACGCCGCTGTTCTTGCTGCGTCCTGCAATCTTGCTCTGCTCGAATTTCAACACCCCGGTGGCGAAATCCACATTGGAGTATTTCAGTTTCCGCACGTCGCACCAGCGGATGCCTGTATAAAGGCTGAACAGGAACGCCCGCCTTATGTCTGGCTCTCCGCCCTCGTAAGGGGTAATGGCGAGGGTTTTCACCTCGTCAAGCGTAAGTATCGACTTTCTCAGCGCGAGGCGGTCCATGCGCATGACAATCCCCTTGGCAGGGTTTTTCTTCATCAGTCCTTCCTCCACGGCGCAGGCTATCACCTTTTTGAACATTCCGAGGCAGTGCGACGCCCCGTAACCGACCGATACTTTCTTCAGGTGGTCGGCATATCCCGACACCATTTCCGGGGTGAGGAGGTCCATCCTGAGAAACTCGGTGTAGCGGCGGTATTTCTGAATGCCGGAAAGGAAGTCTATGAAACGCCGGTAGGCTGTGCCGAGGGCGACCCTCGTCGGCGTGGCATAGACTTCATCGTCGCGGTGTCTGCGGAAGTAGCGGAGAAAGTCAGTTTCCTTCTCTTTCTTCAGGCGGTATCCCTCGCGGTCTTCGAGAAATTCCTGCTCACGCTCAAAGCGTATCTTCTCGGCGAGGGAGAGAGTGTTCTTGTTCTGGGTTCGCTCTGCCTGTGTCCGGGGATGCAGAATAAGATACAGGTTCAGATTTTCACGTTTGCGGTTGTGTTTGATTTTGTATTTTGGTCCCCCCGCCATTGCCCCCTCGGTGTATATGACATGGTTGCCCTCGTCATCAAGTACGGGGGTCTCAGTGCGTCCGAGATAGTATTCCAGCGCGAGGCTGGCGCGTCCGTCTTTCAGGACTGTCTGGACGAGTTTTGGATTTTGTTTGTTCTTGTTTTCAACTTTTGCCATAGGCTGCTATTCTGAGTTTTGCGCAAAGATAGCGCGGTTTGGTAATCGTTGAAAATCGCCCTCAACACATATTAACAACTGAATCGTACAAATTGTGTACTGAATGAGAAAAAAACAGCAAACAACCGCATATCATCAGCGGTTCAAAAACCATAAACCCCTCAAAATCAGACTATGAAAATTGGTGATAAATTCCTAATTTTGTATCCCAAGTTTACAACAAATTTCTGACACTTTTGGCTTATCTGCCGATTTTTATTCCAGATCTTCGCGCGCAAGACCCTAAGAAGTGATCTCATATATGCTGCCCTCTTGCTGTCAATAATCCCCCAATCTGTCCGAAGTGGTATGTCAATAATCCCCAAATCTTCTTGCTGCGATGTCGTGCAGACGGGATCGGGTTGTGTAATTCGCGGAAAATCGCTATTTTTGCAATAAGTAAAGAATGGGCGCTTTGAGAGAGCCGAAACTGTTAAAATTGGAGGTGCGAACCCCTCAAAATATGGTTTTGTATTCTAAAAGCGCAACTACCTCACTATCAAATCTATGCTATAATTGCATCGGCAAATGACGGAATTGTCAGCATCCGTCACAATCAATCACAATCCGTCAGTACAGCGTGTTTTACAGCACGCTTTTTTTAATGCCCTTACTGACGGATTCTGACCCCTTTTCGCCCATTTTTGTATCCCGGTTGTATTTCGCCGGTCATCCGGTACCAGATGCGGGATTAAGAAAGTGGACGATTGCACATGGGTACACGTCAATAGACGCCCTTACACGTTTTTGGCTGAATTACTGGCTGAATAACTCAGTAAAAACTCAGCAAAAATGAGCAGTAACATTTTAGTTAATCGTGTCTGCCAATGGTGCGGTAAGGAGTTTGTGGCAAGAACCACGACTAACAACTATTGCAGCCATCGTTGCTCCGGGCTGGCTTATAAAGAGCGAAAGCGACAAACCAAGCTGGAGAAGGTTCAAGAGGAGTTCGAGAGGGTCAAAGGATGTCCTCCCGAATTAGCCTGAATAATTCATAGACCCACAAAAAAAGAACGCCTCTCTTGCATATGTGCAAGAAAAGCATTAACTTTAAAGTGCTAAAAATAAACTTAATACAGGCGTTCTTATGTGCAAAGATACAACAAATCCAGAGATCAG
>DXXK01000101.1 GCA_019416425.1 Bacteroidales bacterium | reverse complement strand
ATCCTATATTCTTCATTTATTAAACTGACGATTTACTTCCTGAATCTACTGTCGAATAGAGCCATGATGCGAACAATCCGGGATGCGTCCGCTGTTCCAACGACCTGATTCACGATACTTTCAAGTGTTTCTATGTTCAGGTTCGGCAAACTCTGAACCTGCCGAGAGACTTGATCAAGGGACATAAAATCAACGCAAGAACCAATACCAGCACCAGCTATTGATATTAATGTTGAGTACAGCTGCCCCATATCCTGGTGCATCGCAACACTTAACAATACTACTATCTTGTTGGCCTGTTCGCCCGTCATTGATATTATGGAGTCTTTCGATATGTACCTGGCATTTGGTGATTTATCTATCGGGATAATTCCCACTCCGTTTGGAATATCTGCCAATGCATGTTCAAGAGCCTCATCATTGTTGCCATACTGTTCCCAGATTTGCACACATTCCTTACCTCCATTATTCAAGCCTTTGCCTTCTCCCTCGTCAAAATTAAGATAATTCAGCAACCTCATTGACACTGAGCCAGGTTTGCGGTTTATGAGTCTTGCCAGTTTCTTGACATCCGGGTTTGCGGCACCCAATGAGGCCTTTTGAGATTTTAACTGCTTGTATAAATCAAGTGTAAGCAGATATTCCTCCCGTGTCCATCTTCTTTTCGTATTGCCGTTATGCATAACTTAAAAATTGCTTCGATCTTGACAGCAAATTTAATTAAAATCCACTAAAAACAAAAATCTTCCCCCTGAAAGTATGAAGTTTTCATAACTCAATTATACTTTTCCTTATTTTTCGTTATTCAAATCTTTGTAAGGCAAACAGCGAATCAAGGGCGGAGGAGCCAGGAGGCAAGGGGGACAAGGCGGATGGTGAGGTCATCGAGGTGGATGGTGCCGGACTCGGAATAAGTCACAATCACGGCATCGTTCAGTCCATAGAGACGATGGAAGGTGGCCAGTGCCTTGACTTCACGCTCACGAGTCGCATCATCCGACAACCTATAGCAGGCCTGAATACCCCTCTTGCGCTGGGGCAAATAGAAATCCAGCTCCACTTCTTATTGTAAACCATACCTCGTCATCACTGTTTTCCACACTACGACGGTGTAGATCGACGGCACAGATATTCTCATGCAACGCCGTATCACTATCGGTCAGGAAGATATTCAACATTTCGTTGTCGCTGAAATAATGCTTCTTAACCGTAGACTTCTCCACAAATTTAGATGCGAAATTTTCCAGAGTAAAGATCAGGCATGCATCCTTACAGAACTTTATATTATCAATTATCGACGCGACATTGGTCTCTGTTCCCGCAGCCTTAATCATGTTGGTCAATCTGCTATATGATGTAGGATTCTTGATATTCTGGGCGAGTCTCTGGACAGCCTATCTCAAAGCCGTTTCGTTCTTGATATTGTTGCGTAATATACAAATTTATTTAATGGCGGTAAATAAAAAAAAGAGAAACTAGGGAGGGGCGAGCTGAACCTCGCTAACAGAACTGGTCCTGGTGTCGGGGAAATGAGGTACACTCAGAGCTCACCAGGTCGGGGAGACTGGGTGCGAGCAAGGTGAATCCCGCACACAGGACTAACCAGGTCGGGGAATGGGACGCACGCTGGATTAATCAGGTAGGGTATTGTTGTGGTATTGAGGAATTTTTGTTAATTTTGCAAGTGAAGGAACAACAGACCCAACAAAGGACAACTGACATAACCTACAACTAACCTAACATAAACTGATTAAGCTAATGTCATGAGAGTAATCAACTGTATTGCAGGGGCGGTGCTGATGGGCATACCTCTGGGTGCGGGAGCGGCGACGCCACTCTTCCACCATGATTTCAACTCGGCCAAGGATGCATCGGGTACTTACAACTGCCAGCCGATGTCCGGCGCGCAGCTGACCAAGATCGGCGACGAAGGCATCCTGGAACTGGGCGACAGCAACGGCTGGTTCGACTTCAGCGAGGCCTTCGGCCAGCTGGTCAAGAACCTCAGCGGCGACTACACCATCGCCGCCAACATCCTGATTCCGGAAACCACCCCGTTGGGCGCCAACGGAAACTTCATCCTGAATTTCGGGAACTCCAGCTCGGAGGGCTACGCCTTCTTCGGCGCCAACCAGAGCCGCTATTCCATAAGCAAGACCAACTGGAGCGGCGAGCAGACCGTCAGCGCCGACATGGCATTCCCCAAGGGGGAATGGGTCAACCTGGTGATAGTCCAGAAAGGCAACGACGCCTCCGTATGGATCAACGGCGTATGCAAGAAGACCTCCATCATCTCGCTGCATCCATCCGAGTTAGGCGCCACCAAGCAGAACTGGCTGGGCCGCTCGCCCTACAACGGCGACGTCTATCTGCGCGATGCGAAATACGCCGACTTCAAGCTCTACGGCGAGGCCCTGACCGCAGATGACATCGCCGCACTGGCCTCGGACCCCTCCTTGCAGACACTCAACAACGTCATAATCGAGGCGCAGCTCGACGACTTCATTGCGAACAGGAAATTCGACTTCAGCGACATCCGCGGCAACATAGTGCTGCCCACCATCTTCAACAACGGCATCACGGGCAAATGGCAATCCAGCGACGAGTCCGTAATAACCCCCAATGGCACCGTGACACGTCCCGCCGCAGGCAAAGCCGACGCCACACTGGAACTGACGCTGGTCCTGACCAAAGGCACTGCCAGCCGCACGGCAAAGTACCCGGCTACGGTCAAGGCACTGATGACAGACGCCCAGGCCGTAGAGTTCGACCTCCAGGACCTTGAGCTCAAGGTCAAGAAGGATGGCGTGCGCTCCGACGTGACGCTTCCCACCGCAACCGCCGAGGGGAGCAAGGTCACCTGGAAATCGGGCGACCCCTCCTACCTGACGGACGCCGGCAAGCTGATGCGTCTGGCCGACGGCGAGCCGGGCCATAAGGTAACGATGACGGCGACGGCAACCCGTAACGGAGCGACATCCACCCGTGACTTCGAGGTGACCGTGGCACCGCGCGAGAACTACGACTCCTACCTGTTCGTATACTTCCCCAGCAACAGCGACGAGAACCTGTACTATGCCCTGAGCCGAGACGGATTCAAGTACACGCCGCTGAACGGCGGCAAGCGCGTGCTGGATTCCGAGAGCATATCGCTGAAGAAAGGCATCCGCGACCCACACATCCTGCGCGGAGCGGACGGCAAGACCTTCTATATGGTCATGACCGACATGAAGAGCTCCGAAGGCTGGGACTCAAACCGCGGCATGGTGTTGCTTAAGAGCACCGACCTGGTACACTGGACGCACTCCACGGTACACTTCCCCGACCGATTCCCGGAATGGAAGAACGTGACCCGCGTCTGGGCACCAGAGGTGATCTGGGATCCGGACTACGCCAATACGGACGGCACCAAAGGACGGTACATGATCTACTACTCGCTGCTGACCAATGACGGCAAATGCCCGTACGACAAAGTCTATTACAGCTACGCCAACGATGACTTCACCGACCTGCTGACGGCACCGGAGTACTTCTACGACCGCGGCTCGGCCACGATCGACTGCGACATCGTATGGGACGACGCCACACAGCTGTACCACATGTTCTACAAGAACGAAGGCAGCGGCGGCATCTGCAAGGTGACGGCCAAGCAGCTTCTGCCCGAGGCAGGGCAGTCCGACGGCAGCCAGTGGAGCAATCCCTCGCCCACGCTGCAGTGCACCACCGAGGCGGTGGAGGGCGCCGGCGTGTTCCGTCTGATCAACTCCGACACGTGGATCCTGATGTACGACTGCTACATGAACGGACATTACCAGTTCTGCGCATCGGAGGACCTGGACAACTTCACCCTCCGTGCCCAGACCCAGACATCAGGCGCCTTCACACCCCGCCACGGCACCGTCATACCCCTGACTCCTGAGGAAACAGCCCGACTACTCGAGGCGTTCCCGCCGACATCCGTATCGCTCACCATCACCGGAGCGGCATCGGTACGCGTGCGTCCCGACAACTTCAAGGTATCACGCCTGAACGTACACGTGCCCGTACAGCCGGGCACTGACCTCACAGCCTTCGACCCGGAGCTGATACCGTCGTTTGGAGCCACGATCACACCGACCGGCCCGCAGAACTTCGCCAACGGCCCGGTCAGCTACACCGTCACCGACGGCAAGGATACCAAGACCTTCAGCGTCAACGTAGCCATCGAGGCGAATCCGGTACTGCCCGGCTTCACAGCCGATCCGGAGGTTCTGTACAGCAACAAGACGGGACGCTTCTACATCTATCCCACCACCGACGGCATCGCCGGCTGGGGGGGGCTATAAGTTCAACGTCTACTCGTCGGCCGACCTGGTGAACTGGCAGAAGGAGACATGCATACTTGACCTGAAGTCGGACGATGTAATCTGGTCGGACGGCAATGCCTGGGCACCCAGCATCGAGGAGAAGCTCGAGAACGGCCAGTACCGTTACTACTTCTACTACAGCGGCAACAATCCGTCGCTGGGACGCAAGACTCTGGGCTGCGCCATATCCGACTCCCCCACCGGTCCGTTCACCGACCTGGGACACCCGCTGGTAGACGCCAACATCACCTCCGGCCAGCTGATCGACTCAGACGTATTCACGGATCCGGTATCGGGCAACACGTATTACTACTGGGGCAACGGCTCGCTTGTAGCGTCACGTCTCGATCCCGACATGACCACCATCGCCGACGCCACAGTGATCACCCCCCAGGGCGGCTCGCTGTCGGACTATGCCTTCCGTGAGGGTGTGTACATATTCTACCGTAACGGAGTGTATTACTTCCTGTGGTCGGTAGATGACACCGGTTCCAAGAACTACCACGTGGCATACGGAACCTCCACGTCACCCATGGGCCCCATCACAGTGGCTCAGGAACCGATAGTGCTGATTCAGGACGCTCCCAACAACATATTCGGAACGGGCCACAACTCAATCATTCAGATTCCCGGCCGTGACGAATGGTACATAGTCTACCACCGCATCAACAAAAACTACATCGGCAACCAGCCCGGCCAGCACCGCGAGGTCTGCATAGACAGGATGGAGTTCAACCCAGACGGCACCATCAAGCGTGTCATCCCTACTCACCGAGGCATCGACCCCGTGACGGTCGGCGGGGAGTCCGGCATCGATTCCGTCATGAACGACAACCGCGGTGATGTCATTGCTACCGAATGGTATGACATCACCGGTCTGCGGCTGAACCAGGCACCGACCGGCAACGGCCTGTACATCCGGACCGACCGTTACGCCGACGGCACGGTACACTCCACCAAGCATATCCGTTAAAAAGCACATTACCGCCATAGAGCCGTAACGAAGACACCCCCGGGCCACAGGTCCGGGGGTGCTGTATTCATGTCATAAACCAATCAGGTCAATCAGGGAATCTGGAGATACCTGTGCGTCTGCAGCGACAGCGTCCAGCGGGGGTCGGCCAGAATGCGGCTCACGGTACTGAGACGATTGGCATGGAACTTCTTCTCGTCGGGGACGTAACAAGGCTGCAGATACATCAACGTAGAGTCCGAGCGCCAGGGCGAGTAGAAGTACGGCTCCAGATCCTGACCGCAGTCCACGACCTTGATCTCATCGGCAAGCCGCGCTCCGGGGCACTCCGCATCGGCGCCCTGGGCAAGACCAATCTTGGGAGACACGGTGACCCAGTCCAGATTCTCAGGTACGGGCTGCATGCCGTTTGTCTCGATGGCCACACGCTTGCCGGTGGCGCGGCGCAGCAGGTGCACGAACTCCTCGTCGATCTGCAACGTCGGCTCCCCGCCGGTCAGGATGACCCAGTCGGCCTTGTAGAGATTCACGGCGCGGATTATGTCCTCGTCGGACATCGGAATGCCGTCGTTATGTTTCGTGTCGCAGAACGGGCATTTCAGGTTGCAGCCGGAGAAGCGCACGAACACGGCGGGATAGCCCGCATGATGGCCTTCCCCCTGAAGGGAATAGAATATTTCGTTTATTTTTCGCATGTTACAGTTCGTAGATAGCCTCGTTGCCTTCGGACTCCTGAACGGTGCAGCGGTAACAACAGGGAGTGTTGACCACAATCCAGTGGGCTATGTTCTCGGCCGTGGGGTTGCAGTCCAGTACGTCGTTAAGCACCCGATGGTCCATCAGGTCCATGATATTCCGTTTGATTTCCGTAAAATCGGTCACCATACCGTTGGCATTGAGCGTCTCGGCGCGGCATTCGACGGTAATGATCCAGTTATGGCCATGCAGCGACGTACACTTGGACTCATAGTCGAGCTCAAGCCGATGGGCCGCGCTTATCTCCATGCGTTTCTTAACGTAGTACATTCAAACAAATATTTAACAGTTCGGAGCCTATCAATCGGCATAGAGAGTCGGGTCCTTGACACCGGCCAGCTCAAACGCCTCCTTGCGCTCCACACAGGTGCCGCAATGGCCGCAATGGCATGCGGCGCCCTTGTAACATGAATAGGTCAGCGAATAGTCCACACCGAATGCGTCGCCACGTGCCACGATCTGGGCCTTGGTCAGGTCTGTGTAAGGGGCGAACACCCTGGTACGGGTGTAAGTACCCTCCTCCATTGCCCGCGACATCGCCTCCACGAAACCGGGACGGCAGTCGGGGTAGATGGCATGGTCACCGCCATGATTTGCGATCATCACATACTTCAGGTCATGGCTCTCGGCCAGTCCGCAAGCGGCGGCCAGCATGATGCCGTTGCGGAACGGCACCACAGTTGACTTCATGTTCTGATCGGCATAATGACCTTCGGGGATGTCATCTGCACCGCTCAGCAACGAGGACTTGAAATACTCGCCGATGAATGCCAAAGGAATCACGATGTGCCTTACACCGGCCAGCTCGCACTGCCTGCGGGCACACTCGATCTCGGCTGCATTATGGTTCGATCCGTAATCGAACGTAACCGCCAGTGCGATACGGTCGCGGTACTCCCACATCAGCGTGGTGCTGTCCAGGCCTCCCGACAAAACTATGATACTGTCTTTCTCTGCCATATTAAAAATCTCCTAAAGCCGCCATCCGCCGGGCAGCGACTATGTCCTGATGGCCGTCGTCGCCACGGTTGGCGAAGGGATTGATGCTGATGCCGCCACGAGGCATGAAGCGGCCCACCACCTCGATGTAGCGGGGCTCCATCAGATTCCACAGGTCGTTGAGGATGATGTTGACCACATCCTCGTGGAAATCACCGTGATTACGGAACGAGAAGAGATACAGTTTCAGGCTCTTGCTCTCCACCATCCGGTGATTCGGAATATAGTTGATGTAGATATGTCCGAAGTCGGGCTGACCGGTCTTGGGGCAGAGCGTGGTGAACTCAGGGCAGTCGAACCTGACGACATAATCGCGGCCGGGGTGCTTGTTCTCGAAGCACTCCAGCAGCGACGGGTCGTAATCGGTCGGGTATTTGGTACCCTGGTTACCCAGCAGAGTCACCCCCTGCATTTCCTGTTCGGTCCTCATGCCACGTAGGTCTCGATGAGTTTCAGGCCACACTGGTCAGGAGTAATCTCCAGGCCCTGGGCCGAAGCTGACACCAGGACGGTGTCGCCCTGCTTGACGTTCATCACGGTGGGGACGTTGCTTACGGCATCGGCGCCGCAATGCAGCACGCCGGAACCCTGGGTCACAATCAGGACGATGAATGAGTCCAGTTCGGCATAGTCACGCATCACCTCCTGGTCCAGGTCCATCAGATTAGTGGTGAAGTAAGGACAACGAGCCACATTGACCGGGATGTCGCGGCGCGGCACATATTTTACGGCCTCGCCCTCGGTGTCGTTGAAATTGATCGCCTTCTTGGCCAGCTCGGTATGAAGCTGACGCTCATTGCCGTTGGCATCCTTGCGGTGATAGTCGTAGATGCGGTAGGTGGCGTCCGATGTCTGCTGGATCTCGGCCACGAATGCACCGGCACCGATGGCATGCACACGCCCGGCGGGAATGAAATATACATCGCCCGGCTTGATGGGGCAGAAATTGAGGGCATTCTCAATCTCTCCGCTCTGGACCAGTTCCTCATAGTCATCGGGGTTGACCGGCTTCTGGAAGCCATTGGCCAGACGTGCTCCTGGAGCTGCGTCAACGACATACCACATCTCGGTCTTGCCGTTGGCCTGACCATGACGCTGGGCCATGGCGTCGTCGGGATGCACCTGGACAGAGAGGTCCTGACGGGCGTCGATGAACTTGACGAGCAGCGGGAAGCGGTTGCCGAACTTCTTATAGTTTCGTTCGCCCAGAATTGCGGCGCCGAACTTGTCGAGCAGCTCGGGAAGCTTCATTCCGGCCTCAGGGCCGTCGGCCACCACCGACTCGTCCCCCTCGACGCCACTGAGTTCCCAGCTCTCGCCTACGCATGTCTGATGGGTATCAATTCCCTTGAACGGAGCGATATGCTCTCCACCCCAGATTGTGGTCTTCAGAATGGGCTCGAATTTCCACATAATGTCAGGTGTTGGGAGCGACCTTCTTGGCGCGGCGCGACTGCTTTGCGGGTGACGGAGCGGCATCTTCCTCGATGCCGGCAAGCTTGGCGTCGATCATGATACGTCCGCAGTACTCGCATACAATAACCTTCTTGTGCATCTTGATCTCCAGCTGACGCTGGGGGGGAATACGGTTGAAGCAACCGCCGCAGGCGTTACGCTGTACAGTCACGATACCCAGACCGTTGCGGGCGTTCTTGCGGATACGCTTAAAGGCATTCAGCGTGTAATCGTCGATAACGGGCTCGATGGCCTTGGCCTTGGACATGATCTGCTCCTCCTCGGCACGGGTCTCGGACACGATCTCTTCCAGTTCCTGCTTCTTGGCTACCAGAATATGACGGAAATCCTCCTGTTCGGCCTGAGCCTTAGCCAGCGCCTCCTTCTCCTCCTGGATACGGTCGGCAGCCTTGCGGACCTTCTGCTCGTTGAGCTGGATGTCCAGCTTCTGGTACTCCCGCTCCTTCTCAAGGAAAGCGAACTCTCGGTTATTGCGGACATTGTTGATCTGATCCTCGTACTGGGCCAGTTTCATGCGGCATTCCTCAATGATACCGTTGAAGCGGTGAATATCGGCAGTGAGGCGGTTGATCTCCTCCTGATGCTTCTCGATACGCGTCTGGTAACGGCCGATCTCGTCCTCGCAGTCCTTCACCTCGTTGGGCAGCTCGCCGCGCAGGGTGCGGATGCGGTCGATATCGGACAGATACGTCTGAAGCTGGTACAGGGCCTGCAGACGCTCCTCCACGCTATGCTCTTTCTCTTTCTTCTTGGTCTCAGTGCTCATATATTATATAGTATATGAAGATTTATTTACATGAATTGAATGGGATTCGACTCCGATTCGGGGAAATAGACCACCATATCGGGGAAGGCCTCGCGGATGATCCGCGAGAAGATACGCTCCGAGCAGAGTTCGGACTCGAAATGTCCGATGTCGGCCAGGAGGATAGAGTCGCCATAACCGGTGAAGTCATGGTATTTGATGTCGCCTGTGATCAGGATGTCGGCCTGTGAGGCGATTGCATCGCGGATCAGGCCAGCACCCGACCCACCGCACAAGGCCACGCGTTTCACCACGACCTTGCGGTTACCGGCGGAATAGCGCAGGCACCGCACCTGGAATTTCTCCTTTACGCGACGCAGCAGTTCCAGCTTGGGGGTAGGCTCTATGTCTCCGATCACGCCCAGTCCCACGTCGGCTCCGGGCTGCGCAGGCGCAAGAGGCTGGAGATTCCTGACTCCGATCATGTGCGCCATCTCGTGGCTGACGCCGTCCCATGCGCTGTCCAGATTGGTATGTGCAGAATAGACAGCGATGCCGTCGTGGAGCGCGCGTAACACAAGGCGTTGAGTCTCGTCAGCTCCGGTAAGGCTTTTCAGTCCGTGGAAAATCAACGGATGGTGGCTCACCACCATCGTGCAGCTGCGACGTTTGGCCTCCTGGAGGACATCCTCGGTCACGTCCAGACAAAGCAGGACGGCCGACACTTCGGCCTCGGGGTCGCCGACCTGAAGGCCGG
This sequence comes from Bacteroidales bacterium, assembly GCA_019416425.1. GTDB lineage: Bacteria > Bacteroidota > Bacteroidia > Bacteroidales > Muribaculaceae > Lepagella. The sequence goes on along the minus strand of DXXK01000101.1, from coordinate 18,177 downwards.
CATTGTCGTATCCCTCTTGTAACTTGAGCGGGGCGAACGCCTCAATGGCGCCCGCCACCTCACGTACTTTCGTCATTTATTTCTCTTTGAGTGTCAGTTTGAGTTCCTCCAGCTGCGCATGATCGAGCGGGCTGGGGCTCTCGTTCATCACATCGCGCCCTGAGTTGTTCTTCGGGAAGGCGATGACGTCACGGATTGAATCCAGGCCGGCCACGATCGACACGAAGCGGTCGAAACCGAGCGCCAGACCACCGTGAGGGGGTGCTCCGAACTTGAAGGCGTTCATCAGGAAGCCGAACTGCTCCTGGGCGCGCTCGGGAGTGAATCCCAGCAGCTCGAACATAGTGTCCTGGAGCTTGGCGTCGTGGATACGGATGGAACCGCCGCCCAGCTCGGTACCGTTCACCACGATATCGTAGGCCGTTGCGCGGACCTTGCCCGTATCGGTGTGCAGGAGGGGGATGTCGTCCGGGTTGGGGCTGGTGAAGGGATGGTGCATCGCATAGTAGCGCTGGGTCTCGTCGTCCCACTCGAACAGGGGAAAGTCGATGACCCACAGGGGTGCGAAAACATTCTTGTCGCGCAGTCCGAGACGGTTGCCCATCTCCAGACGCAGCTCGCACAGCTGCTTGCGGGTCTTCATGGCGTCGCCGGCCATTACCAGCAGCAGGTCGCCCTCCTTTGCGCCTGCGCGGTCGCCCCAGGCCTTGAGTTCCTCGTCGGCGTAGAACTTGCCGAGCGAGCTCTTGACCTTGCCGCCGGGCTCGAACTTGACCCACATCAGGCCCTTGGCGCCGACCTGGGGACGCTTCACGAACTCGGTCAGCTCGTCGGTCTGCTTGCGGCTGTAACCGGCGCAGTCGGGAGCGACGATACCGACAACCAGCTCGGCGTCGTCGACAACAGGGAAGTCATGACCCTTGGCCAGGTCGGTCAGCTCCTTGAACTCCATTCCGAAGCGGATATCGGGCTTGTCGCTGCCGTACTTGGCCATGGCGTCGTTCCACGTCATGCGCGGGAAAGGCTCGGTGAAGTCGATGTTCTTGACATACCTGAAGATGTGCTTCACCAGGCCTTCGAACATCTCGATTACATCCTCCTGCTCGACAAACGACATCTCGCAGTCAATCTGTGTGAACTCTGGCTGACGGTCTGCGCGGAGGTCCTCGTCACGGAAGCACTTCGCTATCTGGAAATATCGGTCATAGCCGGAAACCATAAGCAGCTGCTTGAAGAGCTGTGGACTCTGCGGCAGGGCGTAGAACTCGCCTGGGTTCATGCGGCTGGGGACCACGAAGTCCCGTGCGCCCTCGGGAGTGGACTTGACCAGGATGGGGGTCTCGATCTCCAGAAAACCGTTGGCGTCGAGGTAACGACGGATCTCGAAGGCCATGCGGTGACGCAGTTCCAGGTTGCGGCGCAGGTTTGGACGTCGAAGGTCCATATAACGGAACTTCATGCGGAGGTCGTCGCCGCCATCGGTGTCCTCCTCGATGGTGAAGGGAGGAATCTCGCTACGGTTCAGGATATTCAAGGTGTCGGCAATAACCTCGATGTCGCCGGTAGGCAGCTTGTGGTTCTTGCTCTGGCGCTCTGCCACGGTTCCCTGAACCTGAATCACGAACTCACGACCAAGATGGCCGGCACGTTCGGCGAGTTCGGCATTTGTATCGTCACTGAAAACTATCTGGGTCAATCCATAGCGGTCGCGGAGGTCGACAAATGTCATGCCCCCCATCTTGCGCACGCGCTGCACCCATCCGGCGAGTTTGACGCGCTTGCCGTTATCGCCAAGGCGCAGTTCCCCGCATGTCGTGTCTCTGTACATTTTTCTGAAATATATTTCATTCTGCGGCCACACCGCGACCGCAGGTTTTGCTTTAACGCGCAAAGATACAAAAAATTTGCCGATTGCCCAAATTTTAACAGTATACCGGAGCATAACCGGACACCTGAAGTGCATTATAAGACTCGAAATAAGGAGCAAGTGGCCACATTGTTTGTAAATTTTAAATAATTTTACTATTTTTGTAAGCAACTGTCTATAGAAGTTGACATTGACGGAAAGATGGAGAATGACGAGAAGGAAATAAAGGGCGGAGCGCCGACGGACCGCAAGACAGTACTTGCGGGGATGTTCCGCGAATGGTATCTGGAATACGCCAGTTATGTGATACTGGAGCGAGCCGTTCCGCACATAGAGGACGGACTGAAACCTGTGCAGCGGCGCATCCTGCATTCCATGCACACGCTTGACGACGGGCGCTTCAACAAGGTAGCGAACATAGTCGGCAACACGATGCAGTACCATCCGCACGGCGACGCCTCGATCGGCAACGCCCTGGTGCAGTTAGGGCAGAAGGATATGCTGATCGACACCCAGGGGAACTGGGGCAACATCCTGACAGGAGACTCTGCGGCGGCTCCACGATACATCGAGGCCCGGCTCAGCGAGTTCGCCATCGAGACGGCCTTCTCCCCCAAGGTTACGGAATGGACACCGAGTTACGACGGCCGCAAGAAGGAGCCGGTGACGCTGCCCATGAAGTTCCCTCTGCTGCTGGCACAGGGAGTGGAGGGCATCGCCGTGGGCCTGAGCTCGCGCATACTGCCGCATAACTTCAACGAGATTCTTGACGCCGCCATCGACGTGCTTCATGACCGCCCCTTCCGTCTGCTCCCCGATTTCCAGACCGGCGGTCTGATGGACGCATCGCGCTACAACGACGGTGGCCGCGGCGCCCAGGTGAAGGTACGCGCCAAGATCGAGAAACTTGACCAGAAGACCCTTGTGATCACCGAGTTGCCGTTCGGCGAGACCACCACATCACTGATCAACTCCATCTTGGGAGCCATGGATAAGGGCAAGATCAAGATCCGCAAGGTCGACGACAACACAGCCAAGGAAGCCCGGATCATAGTCTACCTTCAGCCGGGCGTATCCAGCGACAAGACCATCGACGCGCTGTATGCCTTCACCAACTGCGAGGTGTCGCTCAGCTCCAACTGTTGCGTGGTGCGCGACCGCAAGCCGGAGTTCCTGAACGTGACCGAGCTTCTTCGCGACTCGGTGCGGCGTACACGCGAGATACTGCGCAAGGAGCTTGAGATCCAGCTGCACGAGACGCGCGAGCAGAAGATGGACGCCTCGCTGGAGAAGATCTTCATCACCGAGCGGATGTACAAGGACCAGGCTGTTGAGAGCGCCCTCGACATGGAGACGGCCATCCGTCGCGTGGACGTGCTGATGGAACCCTTCAAGCCGGACTTCATCCGCGAGATCATCGACGACGACCTGCTGAAGCTGTGGGAGATCCGCATGGGACGCATCCTGAAGTTCAATGTCGAGAAGGCCGAGGAGCGTATCGCGAAACTGGACGCCGAGATCGAACGCCTCACCTACGACATCGAGCACATAGACGAAACGACCGAGCGGTGGTACGCGCACCTGAAGGAGAAGTATGGCGAACGTTATCCGCGCCGCACCACCATCCGCGGATTCGACAGCATCGAGGCCGCCAAGGTAGCCGAGGCCAACCGCCGCCTGTACTACGACCCGGTAGGCAACTTCATCGGCACGGGACTGAAAGAGGGCGACTTCCAGTTCACCTGCTCGGACCTGGACGACATCATCCTGTTCTACCGCGACGGCACTTACAAGACCGTCCGTGTGTCGGAAAAGCTCTATGTGGGCGACACGGGCAGCGGAGGCAAGAACAACCGCGTGATTCATATCGGACTGTTCAAGAAGAACGACCGTCGCACCATCTACAACGTAATCTACCGCAACGGCAAGGGAGGCAACACCTACATGAAGCGCTTCTTCGTGACCGGTCTGACGCGCGACAAGGAATACAATGTCACGAAGGGACTGCCGGGATCGCGTGTTGAATGGCTCACGGCCAATCCGAACGGCGAGGCCGAGACCGTCAAGGTGTCGCTTTACGACGAGCCTGTGGAACCTGGCGGAAGACGCCCCCGCAACACCGAGCTGTCGGTCAACTTCGCCGACCTGCTGATCAAGGGCAAGGAATCCCTGGGCAACCTTGTGACTAAATTCCGCGTCAAGTCCGTATATCTGGAGAAGAAGGGCAGCAGCACGTTGGGAGGCCGGGAGGTATGGTTCGACCGCGACGTGCTGAGGCTGAACTACGACCGCCGCGGCGAAAGCCTCGGTGTGTTCCAGGGCGACGACAAGGTGTTGATTATCCAGAACAACGGCGAGTACTTCACCTCCAGCTACTCCGACACGAACCATTACGAGGACAACATACTCCGGATCGAGAAATTCGACCCGGACAAGGTGTGGACACTCGCCCTTTACGACTCCACCTTAGGAGCACCGTACCTGAAGAGGTTCACGTTCGAGGCCACAGCCAAACCGCAGCGGTTCGTCGGCACCGAGCCGTCGTCGCGCATCCTGTTGCTGACTGACACGGTGGACCCCGACCTGGTGCTGGAATACAACGGCACCGACCGTCCGGCAACGCCCATCGACGCCGCTGAGTTCATAGCCGTGAAGTCGTTCAAGGCCAAGGGCAAGCGCCTGACCACCGTGGCTGACATAACCATACGGGAGATTCCGAAGCCTGAACCGGAGATAACGGAGGAGCCCCAACAGCCCGAGGAACCGGAGAATACAGAGGAACACCAGGATCCCGAGACACCGGAGAAACCTGTAATATCAGAGAAAACTCCCGAACCAGAAGACATCCATACCGACACGCAGCCGTCATTATTTGATTTCGATGATTAGAAGAATCCTGACAACAATAACGCTGACTTGCGCGTGCATGCTGTGCGCGCATGCGGAGAGTGTGGATTCGGTGCGTCCCATCACGTCCGTTTATGGACTTGAGGTCGGCGGCGCCAACGTCAGCTGCAATTATCTGAGTCCATTGCCGTATACCGGCACGGGACTGTCACTTTACGGAGGGTGGGGCAAAGCCATGCGTCAGCATCCGCGCGAGCTGGTCATGGCGTTCACGGGCGGTCTGGGACTGAGCCGCGCCACCAATCCGAGCAAGTCTGCCGCGATGTTAGGCGTAGGCGGCCGTTTCGGGTGGGGACCATCGTGGCGCAAGACCTTAGCTCCGGACTGGGCACTGACCTTAGGCGGCGCGCTCGACCTGTCGGCCGACCTGCTGTGGCTTCCCGTCAACGGCAACAATCCGGTTCAGGTGATGGCATACGCCGGCATAGGCCTGACAGCCGGACTATCCTGGAGGACGCGTTTCGGATGTTTGCCCGTCACCATCGCCGACCGGGCCTGGCTTCCGACCCTCGGAGCTTTCTTCTGCCCCGAATACGGCGAGGCCTATTACGAGATCTACTTAGGCAACCATTCCAACTTAGCACATTTCGGGTGGTGGGGCAACAGCTTCGGCATCAACAACCATATGACCGTGACGCTTCATTTCCGCAACCGCAGGAGCCTGGTGCTGGGCTACCGTCTGTATGTCCGCACCAACCATGCCAACAACCTTACAAACCAATACGTACGCAATGCATTCACCGTCGCCCTACAGATCAATTAAGCGCCTGGCGGCATGCCTGCTGGCCGTCATCGCGGTGTCGGCGTCGCTGATGGTGTCGTGTACCGAGCCGCTGACCTACACAGGCAGCAAGGACGACCCATACAGGAATTTCGACATGCTGGCCAAGATAGTCCGCGAGCGCTACTGCTTCTTCAAGCAGAAGGACGTGGACTGGGACGCCGTGACCGCCAAGAGCCGGGCACAGATCACCCCCGAGACCAACCCGGTGGAACTGTTCACCATAATGAGCGGGATGCTTGACAGCCTGCGCGACGGCCATGTGAACCTGAACGCACCCTTCGCGACATCCTACTATAAGAAATGGTGGAGCGACTATCCCCAGGATTTCAACAACCGGACACTTCAGGAATACTATCTGAAATTCGGTGGCCTCCAGAAGGGAGGCATGACCTACTGCACCTTCCTGCCGGACACGGTGGGGTATGTGCGCATCCCATCGTTCAGCTCGCAGATCTCCCCCACCACTCTGGATTATATCCTGGCGTCGATGTCGCAGACCAAGTGGCTGATCATCGACATCCGCGACAACGGCGGCGGTTTCCTGACCAATGTTCCCGAGGTGGTGGGACGCTTCATAACGACGAAGATCACAGGAGGCTACATACGGCACAAGACGGGACCGGGTCCCGAGGATTTCAGCGAACCATTCCGCATAGAATACGAACCGGCTCCCAAGGGACGCATCCAATATCTGGGACATCCGATTGTCCTGCTGACAAACCGAAGCTGTTTCTCCGCAGCCAACGACTTCACATCGGTAATGAAAACCCTGCCGAACGTGACAGTAGTCGGCGCCCGAACAGGCGGAGGAGGAGGGCTCCCATTCTCGTCCGAGCTTCCCAACGGCTGGGGCATACGGTTCTCGGCAAGTCCGATCAACGACATCAACGACCGGCTGACGGAATTCGGCATCGATCCAGACATAGAGGTACATTGCACCCCCGAGGATCTGGCCGCCGGAAAGGACAGTATACTGAATTACGCCCTGAAAATGTTTCACGAGTGATTTTTTGCATATTTTAACACTTCGCTCAAAACATTTTACAAACCATCAGTGTTGTATAAGTAAGTTAGAAGATAGATTTTGTTCATTAAGTTAGAAAAAAGTCACCCGTGAGGGCGGCTTTTTTTCTTTTACCTCACGCCACATCAGCCAGAACAAACCATATCGCGGCACAGGTGTTTTAATTCTGAAACCATTATATATTGATATTATGAATGACCGATTAGACACCGAAGAGCGCCGGGAGCTTCCCGACAGTGTATACGGACTGCCCGAGCGCCGCGAGTATCCGATGCCCGACGCGGCTCACGTGCGTGCCGCGGAGGCATATTTCCGCTATTGCCCTGAGGAACTGAAGCCGAAGCTGGCGCGCGCCATCCTGCGCTTCGCCAATGAATACGGAGTAGACGTAGAGTCCCCGACAGTACGCGAGTACGCAGCCGAGTGACACAGCACCACATATCATGGCGACGGGCTGTCTTTTCTGAGACAGCCCGTCGCCATGATATGTACACACGGTTTTACTTCAGGATCGCGATGGCCCGTTTCAGTGCCTTGATGAAAGCATGGACCTCGTCCATGGTATTGTAGCAGGCGAACGAGGCGCGGACGGTGCCCGGAACGCCGAGACGCTCCATCAGCGGCTGGGCACAATGATGGCCGGTACGCACAGCCACGCCTTGCTTGTCCAGAAGCATTCCGAGGTCATAATTGTGTATTCCCTCTACGTTCAGGCTTATGACGGCCTCCTTGCCGGGGGCGGTACCGTATATCGTCAGGCCCGGGGTGCGGACCAGCTCATCGGTCGCGGCCTGTAACAGTTCATGCTCGTGCGCGGCCATCTCGGCCATGCCGGTCTCCTCGATGAAGTCAAGCGCGGCGGCGAAGGCGGCTATGTCGACGAAGTCGGGCGTGCCGGCCTCGAACTTGAACGGAAGGTCGGCGTATGTGGTCTTCCGGAAGGAGACATGTGCTATCATCTCGCCGCCGCCCTGATAGGGAGGCATGCGCTGCAGCAGTTCCTTGCGTCCGTACAGGACGCCCATACCCGCGGGACCGTACATCTTATGGCTGGAGAACACATAGAAATCGGCGTCGATGTCACGTACATCCACAGGCATGTGCGGGGCGGCCTGAGCGCCGTCCACCAGCACGGGAACGCCGTGGCTGTGGGCATAGCGCACCATCTCGCCAACGGGGTTGACCGTACCCAGGACATTGCTGACATGTGTGAACGCGGCCATGACTGTCCGCGACGTGAACAGCTTGCGGTACTGGTTCATGCGGAGCTCGCCGCGGTGGTCGATATCGACCACCTTCAGCGACATGCCGCGCCGCTGGGCCAGCAACTGCCAGGGAACGATGTTGGCATGGTGTTCCATCACGGTCAGGATGATCTCGCCCCCTTCGGGCAACGTCGATCCGAACGACGACGCCACCAGGTTGATGCCCTCGGTGGTTCCGCGGGTGAAGATTATCTCCTGGATCGATTCGGCATTGATGTATCGGGCCACCCGGCGGCGGGTGGTCTCCTGCATGTCGGTGGCCTCCTGGCTAAGGGTGTGCACGCCACGGTGCACGTTGGCCTTGTGCTGCGTATAGAAGTCGACGATGGCGTCCACTACCCGCCGGGGAGTCTGGCTGGTCGCAGAATTGTCCAGGTATACCAGCGGCTTGCCGGCCACCTGGCGTTGCAGTATGGGGAACTGCTCCCTTATCTTCGAGACATCCATAATTCCTGATTAAGATTCATGCGCGCCGCAGTTGGAGCAAGCGGCCTGGGCTCCGGCAAAACGTTTCTCGACCAGCAGGTGCAGCCGGTCGCGCAGTCCGGGGATGTCGACGATGTCAATGACGTCGGCCATGAATGCCTGGCGCAGCAGCAGCCTGGCCTGCGGCTCGGGAATTCCGCGCGAGCGCATGTAGAACACCTGCATCTCGTCCAGCTGGCCGATGGCACAGCCGTGGCTGCACTTCACGTCGTCGTTGTAGATCTCCAGCTCGGGGCGCGCCTCGATGCGTGCGGTATCGGCGCCCAGCAGGTTGCGGCAGGCCTGGTATGCCTCGGTCTTGACCGACCCTGGCATCACGATGATGCGGCCCGTGAAGGCGCAGCGGCTCTCGCCGTCGGCCGACATCTTGAAGAGCTCGTTGCTGACACAGCGCGGCACTGCATGGTTGATGCGCGAATAGGTGGAGACCTTGCGCTGACGGTCCTCGATGGCCATGCCGTAGAGCTTGAGGTCGGCGTTCTCGCCGGCGAAATCGCAGTGGTATTCGTTACGCGTGGTTCCGTTGAACAGCGTCATGCCGTCGATCACCATGCGGCTGTCGGCCTCCTGACGCAGGTAGAGGCTTGAGATGCGTCCGGTACGCTGTGAGGATTCCTCCAGGTCGTAGTAATGCAACTCGGCGTTACGGCCCACGTAAAGCTCCACGGTCTGGAGGGTCAGGAAGTTGACTTCCTCGCGCTGGGTATGGTCGCAGACCAGGAGCCGGGCCTCGGCGTTGTCCTCAATCACAATCAACACGCGGCGCGCGGCCATGAGGGGCTGCAGGGCTCCGAGGATATTGATGAGCTGGATGGGTTTCTCCAGACGCACACCCTTGGGGACGTAGAGCATGAAACCGTCACGCACCAGCATGGTGTCCAAGGCAACCACGGGGTTATCGAGATCGGCCAGCTGTCCATAATATTTCCCGACTATCTCGGGATGGCTTTTAGCAATGGAGCGCAGACTGCCGACAAGGACACCGTCCGGCATCTGCGGAAAATTGTCGGGCATGAGGACACGGTCGTTGAGGCATACCACCGGCGACTCGCCCGTCATGGGCATGTCGCAGCGGAAGGTGTTCTCGGGCTTGACATTCATGTTGACGTCATCGATGTTGATTCCGTAGTCGGGCTCCAGCATTGCCTGGAGGTCGCAGTTCTCGTAGTTGTCGGCGCCCAGCCTGGGCAGCGTGGCGGTCGACAGGACCTGAGCGGCACGGGGACGCAGGGCGTTGAGCGCCGGGGCGCTGTGGGCGTCGATGCGGTCCTTGACCTGGCCGTACAGGTCCAGATATTGTTTCAGCGCGCTCATTTGTTCTGCTCCTTAATCCAGTCGTAACCGCGCTCCTCCAGCTCCAGGGCGAGCTCGGGGCCACCGGTCATGACGATTCTGCCTTTGTATAGGATATGCACGAAGTCGGGTGCGATGTAGTCCAGCAGGCGTTGGTAGTGTGTGATGACGATTGTGGCGTTGTTCTCGTTACGGAGCTTGTTGACGCCGTTGGCTACGACGCGGAGTGCGTCGATGTCAAGTCCGGAGTCAGTCTCGTCGAGGATGCTGAGCTTAGGCTCGAGCATAGCCATCTGGAAGATCTCGTTGCGCTTCTTCTCGCCGCCTGAGAACCCCTCGTTGACCGATCGGGATGCGAGGCGGTTGTCGAGTTCGACGACGGCGCGCTTCTCCCGCATCAGCTTTAGGAAGTCGGTTGCCGACATCGGTTCCTGATGGAGGTACTCGCGCTTGGCGTTGATGGCGGCGCGCATGAAGTTGACCATTGAGACTCCGGGAATCTCGACGGGATACTGGAAGCCGAGGAACAGGCCCTCGTGGCTGCGGACCTCGGGCGGCATTTCCAGGAGGTTCTTGCCGCGGAATATAGCCTCGCCGCCTGTCACGGTGTAACCGGGATTTCCGGCCAGCACCATCGAGAGCGTCGACTTGCCGGACCCGTTGGGTCCCATAATTGCATGTACCTCGCCCGGACGTACATCCAGATCGATGCCGCGAAGTATCTCGCGACCGTTTATTTCCGCTTTTAAGCCTCTGACTTTTAACATCTCGTCCATATTCGGGTCTCTGGTTATATTCTAATCTACCGTTAAGATTCAGTTTATTTTCAGCGTCGCCGCGACCGTTCCCGGCGGCTCGATATAAAATGTAAACAACGGCAACGGCGCAATCGTCTACATTCAAGCTGCAAAATTAATAAAATCTCACGACTTAAAGAAATCCGCTCCGGATCATCTTAACCTTCTCATTAATTTAACATATGCCTATATCCTTGCCACAATAATTTCACAACCAACCAAAATTCCCGCGCCATCAAAATGACGCGGGAATCTTGTAATTATATTTTATGATGCCATGTTACCGGACCAGGAACTTCCGGCCGTTGCGGATGTAGACTCCGGGGGCGAGTCTTTCAGGTTGGACGTGCCGGCCCGACAGGTCATAGACCGGAGCGTTAATATCATCCATATCCTCCCTGAAAACCTCATCGACCCCGCTTACATCAACTATGGGTGCGGGAGCGCTCACAATCTCAGAGCCGTCCTCATACTTGTAAACCATTACTGCATAAGCCTCTTGGAACGGTTCATTGAACTCGATGCTAGCGGTCTTATAGTGCCATCCATCGCTTGTAGGTTTATCTCTATGACCCCGCAGGTCATTATCAGGGACCTGCTTCCCGTCCACATAAATCCTGAAACACAACTTCCTGAAATTCATGGCAGGCCCCTCTTCACTGAATAGATTGCCGTCCAACTTCATGTATCGCCTTCCGTCTGAATCAATTTCGTATGTAAATTTGGGGGGCTGAGGGGTTAACGGACCTTCCGGCACATATGTAAGTTCATAACCATTCAACAGATTCTCAGGCCAAAGACTCCACTCATGAGTGCTACTATCCTGATAGTATGTGGATCCATCATCACTCATCCAAATAGCGTGATTCGGATTATGAAGCCATTTCCTCTCAGCATCATAATCAAACACTATATCATCATCAAGCGCACGTGCATACCAGGTCCGTCTACTGTATCCCTCCATATAATACTCGCTCTCACTCCAGTATTCGCACGAAAACAGATATCCCATTCCATACAGACGAAGGCCATTCTTTATCGTGACCTTATTCCCGTCAATATGGCCTCTGACCCAACTGCTCTCAGGTGCAAAATAAGCATTATCGACCCTGTAAAAAACAAAATACAATGAATCGTTTGCGGCCGCAACTTCCGTGGGATGGTCTCCATGGTCTATCCTGCCAGCTGCATTGGAACGGTAGCAATCCCATTCCTCAATCTGTGTTCCTTCCGGAGGACATAATGGATCGTTTGTCGATGTATCAGCCAATGCAATTGAACTGCAAGCCACTGCAAACAACAACATCCCTACATGGATAATATATGAATTCTTATAAACCATATGACGATTACATTTGCTGATACTCTATTAACGCATATATATATATATAATATTTTGCACATATGGGAAACGAAAACATCTCTAATTCTCCAACAAAGCCTATCAGGACCTTTGCATGGCCTTACGTTAATGAATTACCAATTGTTGCATATAGTCCTATACCATTTAAACCGAATGATAACCAAGACGATGCAAACGAAGACGGCACCCCCAAAACATAACCTATAACCGAAGAAGAGCGTCAACAGATATACACTTCCATAAAAGAATGTGGCTTCAATACAGTCTTAACCCAAAGCAATGAATATAGTGTTTCACACCAGCAGCCTCCGGAAAACGATGAAATCAATGTCATAATATGCAGCAACAGGCTGCATCAGTCCGTCGCATACTGCTATGACGCCCTTATTGAATTTATGGGCAAGAAGAATGTCGTAGCCTGGAATATCAAGGATGAGCCGGGCCCCAACATGTGGGGCGATGTGTTCTTCAGCTTCGACAAGGCATCCGGATATAATCAGGAAACCCTATGGAATCAGCTGACAGTAGGGTATGAGATGGCATCCGGCATTGATCCATCCCGTATATCCATGTTCAATCTTGCCGTTGCGACGGCAAGGAGTTGGCTTGGTTCCTTTGGCAAAGATGGACAACCTGTGTCCGCAGCAATAACGAGATATCGTGCCTATCTCGACAATCTGAATATTCTGTATCAATGCCCCATATGGAGTTACGATTATTATCCAATAAGGAACAAACTGAAAGACAATCCTCTTGTAGAAGGTAAGAAGGAGGTACTGGAGGGCCAGTATGACATAGAGTACGATATGTTCTTTACAGATCTCGGTATATTTCAGGAATTCACCAAAAGCACTAATTCCAGGTTCTGGGCGTTCGGCCTGTGCTACGCCCACAAGATATACAACAACAGGAACTGGGATTTATTAGATGTCTCGTATCCCGTGGCTACCGAAGGCATGATGAGGTTCGAGGTGTTCTGCGCACTGTTATACGGAGCGCAGGGAATCTCATATTACAGATACGGGCTGGGCCGGCAGAAAGAACATATCATAATAACCAATCACGATACAGCTTCGGGATCCACGAAATACATATATGACCAAGAAAACATAATGGCTCCGCTCTCCTTCAAAAAGAACGGAGACACCTATTCCCTTGAGAAATCCGAGATATGGTACAACGTGAAGAAGATACACGAAGAAATCAGGGATTTCCAGGACATCTTCTTAGGATGCACGGTGACAGGACATAAGCCATACTCAACATCTCCTGAGTCTTTATCCCAATTTGAATCCATCACGAGTTTTCAAGGTGATGTCACTGACATCAACGCCTGCATACACATGATCGGCTGCGACAGTCCCGGAGTGATGCTGTCTTCATTTACAAACGGTCTTGCCAATGGGAAGACGCGTCATTACGTGGCCGTGATGAATCTGAATCCCCTTGATGTATGCAAGGTGGTGTTCAACCTTAAGAAAGGACACCTTCTTCCCAAAACCGGCCATCTTGTGCCGAATGCCAACGCAGACAGTGAATTCGCATCTTTGTATGAGGCGGTGCCTAATTACAGCATGACGTACAGTTTCACCCTTAAGGCCGGTGGAATGATTGCCGCATACTGGGACGAATGATTTACACATAATTGTAACTTTGTAACTAAAAACCAGACAGAATGGAACCTTACAACAGCATCGGCAGAGGCCCTTTCGGCATGAGCCGGGAGATCCCGACCGGATATCCTTTCGACATCGCATGGCCCGCAGAGGGGGAGATTCCTCTGATGGCTTATACTCCTCTACCATATAATTTCCTACAGTATGTCCACCAATTCTACAGACAATATCCTGACAAGGTCATAGAAAAAGTCTGCGAGGTTTTGAAGACGGTGGAAGAGTGTGGATGTACAGCCGTGATCGCCGGCGGCACGATCGAGCAGATGGACGCCATTGTCCGGGCCACCCGCATCCCATCCAAGGGCATCGACCTGAAGCTTGACGTCATTCTGAATCCGGTATACCTCAACCTTTCTCCCGCCACTACGCTTGATATCCTGACGCATTACGGATCCGTAAGAAATCTGAATGGGAAATATACCCCTTTTACCAACCAGGACAAGATCGTGGCCTGGGAGGTGATGGAACAGCCTCACTTCTGGGACTGGGGCGACACTTTCGCGCTTGACGGCAAACCGGGCACTGAATATGTATGGAACAGACTCACACTGGCATACGCCATGACCACTTCCATGGACCATTATTACAAAGAGGGTGAAAACCCTGCTCCATCCGAAGGCGTCAGGAAAAGACTGTCATGGTTCGACCTCGCCGCGGTTCCCGACAAGGGTTCCTTACCCTCGCATGTACTCACGGACTGGCTTGGTTCCTGCAAGACCTACGGCGAGTATCTCGAGGTACTCGACAGGCTTTTCAAACCGAAAGTATGGTGCTATAACTTCTTCCCGTTCATGAACACCCTTGACTCCATCGGCAACGCAACCGGTGTCCATGCCATGCTTGATGAATTCTACAGATACCTCACGCTGTTCCGAGACAAGGTCAACAATCCATATGATCCGGCCATCCGGCCGCATTTCTGGAATTACACGATGGCCAGCGAACAGAAATATGTGGACGCATCCGGAAAGACGATCTGGCACCGACCCGCTCCTACGGTAGGGATGATACGGTTCCAGGTGTTCAGTTCACTTGCATTCGGGGCAAAGGGCACTGCCTATTTCATGTACGGCGTATGGCATTCGGAATCTGCTGTGGGGGAACACTCGGTATACGGAGAGGCTCCTCTCTCCTGCGAAATCTCAGGCTCTGGTGTTGATGCCAATATTGTCTTCAGGAAAAGCGCCATCTGGAACTCAATCAAGACCGTGAACTCGGAAGTTGAATCCTGGATAGGAGTCTTCACCAACACGAAAGTGATTGAATGCTTCTCCAAGGGGAGGTCCATAGATGGACTTGAAACGTTGCCGGACCAGTACGAATGCCTGAACTCATTGCAGACCGGTGCCCAGGGTGTTATCGTCAGCCATCTCGTGAAGGCCACCGACAGTCAGGCCTCGGGAGTACGTCATTATCTTGTGCTGGTGAACCTGGACTACGAGAAGAGACAGGTGGTCAGGGCAGCGTTCAAGAGTGGATCAGGAGCAGATTTCATAATGACGCTCGCTCCGGCCACAGTCATACCTCAGACTGTCACTATTCCTCCGTCAGTCGTAGAGCCTCACAGCAGTGCCACTCTGGCCCCCGGCGGAATCGCTGTCATTTCCTGGATAACACGACAATGACGCTGCAACATAAGATTCAAATCAAAAATACCCGCGCCATTCGAATGACGCGGGATTAGTTTCAGACAAGTGTTGGATTATCAGTAGGAGATGGCGTCCCAGGCGGGGGCGTCCTTGCCCATGAGGTGCTTGACGAAGAAGTCGTAGCGTTTGTGGTCGCCGTAGCGCTCGCCCATGGTGTGGTGTGCGCCGGGGATGACGACAAGCTCGAAGGGCTTGTTGGCCTCGATCAGGGCGTTGGCCACCTGCACGGTGGATGCGGGGTCGACATTGTCGTCCAGCTCGCCCACAACCAGCATCAGCGGACGCTTCAGCAGGTGGGCGTTGGCCACGTTGGAGCATTCCTCGTAGCTCTTGTCGATGGGATAGCCCATCCAGAGCTCGTTCCACCAGATTTTGTCCATGCGGTTGTCGTGGCATCCGCACGCGGAGTAGGCGGCCTTGTAGAAGTCGGGATGGAGCAGCAGCGCGTTGGTGGACTCCTGACCGCCGGCGGAACAGCCGTAGATTCCCAGGTTCTCGATATCCATCTCGGGATACTTCGCGGCAGCGGCACGTATCCAGGCCTTATGGTCCGGAATGCCGGCGTCCTTCAGGTTCTTGTAGCAGACATTCTCGAACTCGCGGCTACGGAAGGAAGTCGACATTCCGTCCACCATCACCACGATGAATCCCAGCTCGGACATCGGCGTGAGCCAATGATTGTAGGGCATGAACGACTTCGGCACATACTGGTCGCCGGGGCCCTGGTAGATGTACTCGATGACGGGATACTTCCTGGAGGGGTCGAAATTGGAGGGACGCTGGATGAGACCCCACATCATTGTCTTGCCGTCGCGTCCGGGAGCGGCGAAAACCTCCGGGGCACGCCAGCCGTTGGCGGTGAGTCGGCTGATGTCGGCCTTCTCCAGCGGCATGATCTCGCTGCCGTCGGCCGCGCTGCGCAATGTTGCAACCGGAGCCTGTGTGGGAGTGGAAACCACGTCGACCAGATACTTCATGTCGGGCGAGTAGACGGCGCGGTGGTTGCCCTGCGTCGGCGTCAGGTCGGTCATGCCGGTGCCGTCGAAATTGATGCTGTAGTAGCGGATGTTGTATGGATCCTCGTCGGTGTTGACGCCGTTGGCCGAGAAATAAATCTTATGGTTTGCCTCGTCCACCTTCTGGACCTCGCGGACGTACCACTCCCCCTTGGTGATCTGATGCGTAGGCCGGGCCGTGGCACGGTCGTACATATAGAGATGGTTCCAGTTGTCGCGCTCGCTCATCCAGATGATGTTCCTGCCGTCGGAGGTGTCATGACGGAAATAGCGGGGATAGTTCACGTACTTGTCGGAGGTCTCCTGGATCAGGGGACGCACCTTGCCGTCCAGGGCAGACATCTCCAGCACGCGGTATACCTTGTGTCCGCGCTGGTTGTAGTCGAATGTGATGGCGCTGCCGTCGGTGTTCCATACCGGATAGGACAGGTCGTACTGCTCGGAGAAGAGTTCAGTCGATGGAATCAGTGCCAGTCCGGTCTCGACATCGAAGATGCCGGGAACCTTGAAGCGGAGCTCGTCACCGGGCTTGGCGTATTCCTGCTTGTGGAGCTTGGGCTGCAGCTGGTCAGCGGGTGATGACTCGACGTAATATACGTATCTCTTTTCCGCGGGACGGATCCGGCAGCTTGTCACCCTGCGGCTGTCGGGACTCCAGGCTATCCATGAGGAATAGTAGTTGCCGTCGGTGCCGTCGATGCTGAGCTGTTTCTCGGCTCCGGTCTTAAGGTCGCGTACATAGACGTTGGCGTTCTTGATGAACGCCTGTTTGGTGCCATCGGGCGATGTCACGGGGTCGGCGCCCTTCTCGTCGTTGACCTCCATCCAGTGGGGGATGCGTTCATGCCGTTCTTCGATGGCGCCGAGGTCGTTGAGAGTGTTCTTCCGGGTCAGGAACTCCCAGTTGTTGCCGGCAAACCGGAAGCGGAGGGTGTCTCCTTTGGCCGACACCTGGAGACCCGGGAGTGATATTGAGTCGGGATTTATGTGTTGGCCGGATGCCTTTGCGAGTTTCGCGGCCAGGGCGTCGTGGTTGAAGAGTGGCGTACGTTTTTTGGAAATGGCATTGACCATTACATAGCGTGGTCCCTCGGGGGTCTTGCGGACATACCAGAACTCGGGGGCGCCGGACAGCCACACGGCGTTGACGTTGTCGTACAGGACGTTTGCGGCACCGAACTTCTTCTGCGACTGATAGGCGCGGTTATAGTCCTGAAGGGTTCCCTGAGCCCGGGTCGCGATGGCCGGGAGCAGCAACGCCGCCACGAAGGCAATACTTGCCAGAATCTTCTTTTTCATGATATATAGGTTACTTGAGTTTCATATGATGCAAATTTACAAAAAAATTCCGACAAATATGCGAAATGCCGTCCGGATAACATATTTTAGGTGAATCTACGCAGATGGCGGGTGTCGGCGCCTCCAGATGCAGTCATTTTTCAGTCTTTTCCCAGTCATTTTTCAGTCACCGGATACAGCTTATAATGAACGGTTTATACCATTGACAACTTCAGCCTCGTCGTCTATTCGCTTCCCGGACTTCAGGGAAGTCTGGATTCCGGCATATACCTCCGAATCGCGGATCCGCGCCGGGACACAGTGGTTGGAGGATGACCCGGTCGGTGGATTACGCGGATACGAATGTCCCCGGTCAAATCGGGAAGCCGATTCGACCGGGGGACAACATTGGCATGCCTTACCTGTCCGGTAAGGTCATTTAACCAGGATCTTCTTTCCGTTGACGATGTTGATGCCGGGCTCCTTATGCCGGAGCCTGCGGCCCTGCAGGTCGTAGACGGCACCGTCTTCCACATCTGGAGTCAACGGTATGGCATCTACCCCTGAGGTTCCTTTGTAGAAGTCGTCCTTCGTGAATATGCATTCAACGTTCTCGTAGCATTCCTTCATGTAGGAGTACTCGCCAATATGGGCAGGGAAAAGGGTAATCCAATAATCCTTACTTGCTCCTACGCCTTCAACCCAGTAAGCTAATGGTTTATTATCGTCTTTATACCCTATACCCATTCTCCTGTAGACTATGCCGTCCACT
>DXXK01000100.1 GCA_019416425.1 Bacteroidales bacterium | reverse complement strand
GTTGGAGCGGTTCCGGGGCAGGTTCCGCCGCGACTGTAGGCTGGGGTTCCGGCTTGGGGGCGGCTGTTCCCTCTGCATGGGCCATCTGCGCCACCGGATCGCGCAGGGGCTGTTTATGCAGAGGTTTGTCAAAAGGGGCCGGTGCCGGATTCAGCAGCTGGCACAGGCGGATCAGCGTCAGCTCCACTAACAGTTGTTTGTTCGTGGCCGTGCGGTACTGCAGGTCACAGTCGTTCAGCAGTCCCATGGCGGTGTAGTACCACGGCAGCGGCAACTGGCGTGCCTGTTCGGTGAGACGGCCGGTGATGTCGGCGGGAGTCTCCAGCAACGGCGCCGTACGCGCGTCGGCGGCGACCATCAGGTCGCGGACATGCTGCGCCAGGCTGTTGACGAAGAACAGCGAGTCGAACCCATGCTCGCGGATCTGGCCGTAGAGCAGCAATGCGTCGGCCACGTCGCCGCGCCGGAAGTCATCGATCAGCTTGAAGAAGTAGTCGTAGTCCAGCACATGCAGGCTCTCGTTAACGGACTCGTAGGTCAGGTTGCCGTTGCAGCTGGCTGCCACCTGGTCGAAGATGGAGAGGGCATCGCGCATGGCTCCGTCAGCCTTGCGGGCTATTACCCCTAAGGCCTTGCGGTCCACAGTGATGCCTTCCTGGCCGGCGACGTATTCCAGATGGTCCACCATGTCGTCGATGGTGATGCGCTTGAAGTCGTAGATCTGGCACCGGCTCAGGATGGTGGGGATCACTTTGTGCTTCTCGGTGGTCGCCAGTATGAAGATGGCGTACGACGGCGGTTCCTCCAGTGTCTTGAGGAAGGCGTTGAAAGCCGCCGAGGAGAGCATGTGCACCTCGTCGATGATGAAGATGCGGTATTTGCCCACCTGTGGCGGGATGGCGACCTGCTCGATGATGTCGCGGATGTTGTCGACGCTGTTGTTGGAGGCGGCGTCGAGCTCCATCAGGTTGTAGGAGACACCCCTCTCGATGGCGCGGCAGGACTCGCACTGACCGCAGGCCTCGCCGTCGGCGGTGGGCGTCAGGCAGTTGACCGTACGGGCGAAGATGCGCGCGCAACTGGTCTTGCCCACTCCGCGGGGTCCGCAGAACAGGTATGCGTTGGCCAGACGGCCGCTCTTGATGGAATTGCGCAGCGTTTCGGTCAGGTCTTTCTGGCCCACGACGCTCCGGAACGTAGCCGGACGATACTTGCGGGCGCTTACTATGTAGTCACTCATTGATATACTGTTTCGTGAGAGCTATCGCCGCATATAGCCGCGTCGATAACTTCAAGTTGCAAATTTAATATATTTTCCCCGTTGAAACAATATCAGAACCTATACGTTATGCAAATAAAACGTGTTACTTTGTAAATCAGACAGACATGAAGAGCTTGTTATATACACGGACGGGCGATCAGGGCGAGACCTCTCTGGTCGGGGGTGAGCGCGTCGCCAAGGATTCGTTACGGCTTGAGGCCTACGGCACACTGGACGAGCTTTCGTCACAACTCGGGGTGCTGGCCTCGACACAGGGCGTCGGCGACCTGGTAGGCGGACAGCTGAAGATGATCCAGAACGAATTGTTCAACATCGGCAGCTATCTGGCCACGGCTGTGCCGCCGGGTCAGGAACCGGCTTGTCCCAGCCTGATGGACGGCTCGCGGCTTCAGAACGTCGAGGGTTGGATCGACGCGCTGGACGAGGCGACGCCCAAGATCCGAGCCTTTGTACTGCCCGGTGGACACCCGGGCGCAGCGGCCGCGCATGTGGCCCGAACAATATGCCGTCGTGCCGAGCGCAACATTTTGGCGTTAAGCCGCCAGGAATATGTCGACCCGAACATGGTCCGTTACGTCAACCGTCTCTCGGACTACCTCTTCGCCGCCGCCCGTTATATAAATTTCATCAATGGCGTCGAAGAAGTGGTCTGGAAGCAGGATTCCAAACAATAAAGCGCCGCGCCATGCGTTGTGCAAATAGTCTGCACACGACGCAATTATAACACTCCTTGACGACAATGGAACATACTGCCGGCAGGAAACAGGATATAATCCGTCGGCGCGACCGACAAATTGAGAAATTAACTTAAAAACGACAGAATATGTATTGGACACTTGAACTGGCCTCGAAGCTTGAAGACGCACCCTGGCCTGCGACCAAAGAGGAACTGATCGACTATGCCCTGCGCAGCGGCGCTCCGATGGAAGTGATCGAGAACCTCCAGGAGATTGAGGACGAAGGCGAGACCTACGAATCCATCGAGGAAATCTGGCCCGACTACCCCTCCAACGACGACTTCTTCTTCAACGAGGAAGAGTATTAAGTAAAATTTGACTCAAATTTAGAGTTTAAATAATTGAAATATAAGCGGTTGGTAAGTTATAAAATAAACTTGCCAACCGCTTTTTATGTTATTTTATCGCAAAATAAACTTCTCTATTTTCAGCCATTTAGTTCCACTGAAATTTGTTAACTTGCCTATATTTTAGTAAATTCGCATCATATTCCAACCTTGGTGAGTGTTAAAAACAAAAAAGATATGGGTAGACAAAAGAGACCATTTCCATTAGGACGATTCCGGCTTCGTTATCCGAAAAACTACGACAAAGGGAAAGTATATCCGATTGAAATCATCTACATCTTCGGCGGTAGGACATTACGTCGTAATATGAATATTTCGGTGGCCGTCGCCGATTGGAATCCAAATGGCAATAACGGCAGAGGTGAGATTCGCGCCTCCGTGCCGGACAGTGTGAGATTCAATAATCTGTTGCTGGCGAAAGTAAACAAAGTCGATGCCGGCCTGAATGAATATAATCAGAAATTTCCGGGACAGGTCAACAAGGATGTGATAGCTTCTTTTCTCGATGATAAACCAATTACGAGGATAGACAAGGGAGAGGATTTCGTGGAGTTTGTCTTGAAACGCCTCGCCTCGGAGTATAGCCGCAACAAAATCGGTTATAGCCGATACAAGAATGGCCAGAGCGGTATGAATATCTTCCAGCAGTTCTTGAAAGCCACCAATAACGGAACATATAAGCCGGACGGATTATATATAGGAGAGGTCACACCGGAGCTAATTGACAAGTACATCAAGTGGCGTCGGGATTTCAAGAATAACTCAGATGCCACGATTAACCACTCACTGACACCAATATTGAAAGGGTGCGAGGCAGCATGTAAGATGGGATTGATTGACCAGGAGATTAATGCCATGTTACAGGATATGCGTATTCAGGAGAAAGCCTCCCTTGAAGCCGAGGGCGAGAAAGAGTTTGACGGCCATAATCTCAGCAAAGAGCAACTTTCTCAACTTGTGGAGTTCTACAATAAGGACAAAGAGCCACGCCGCAAAGAATTTATCGAGATGTTCCTCTTTGCCTTCCATGCCTGTGGTCTCCGTATTGTAGATGTCATGACTTTGCAGTGGAGCCACATTGATTTCGAGAAAAAGGAACTGAGCAAAGTTTTGATCAAGACCAATAAGCGGCACAAGATACCATTGACGGCTCCTGCTCTTCGCATATTATATAAATGGCAAGCAATGGGACGACGAAAGAAATATGTATTCGATCTTGTAAAGGATGATCTTAGCCTTAATGATGCCGACACGCTTTATCGGGTCCGCAACTCCGCCACAAAGCGCATCAATCAATCGCTTCATGTGGTCGGAGAAAAACTTGGATTCCCATTTCCTCTTTCATTTCACACAGCCCGGCACACATTCGCAGTCCTCGCCATCAATGACGGGTTGACCATGACAGTTGTCAGCCGTTTGCTCGGGCACAGCTCAACCGACATCACCGAAAAGGTCTATGCCCGGCTACTGCCCCAGACTTTGACTGCTGAAGTAGAAAAGCTCAACTATGCCTTTGTTCCCAAAGAACTGGCCAACTGAAATATCAATCGAAGTGTGCGGAACGCGTTGAAATGGGTTCCTGACTTTGGAGGGAATCTTCATATTTGAGCAAGGGTTTCGAGGCACAATTTTCAATTGTAGTGCCTCAAAACATACCTTATCTAATTTTATTGTTTGTAACCATACTGAAATACAAGTCATTATGAAATTGATGGTGTACTCGTGGTGTACTAATTAGTTGGAGAAATCAAAAACCGGATGTCCGATTTTAGGATTTTTAAGGATTGTTAGTTATATTTAATTCGATTCTTTTTCTCGTTGTTGCCATAGATTTGAGGCTCTGAAAGGCGTTTCATTGAGAAAAAATCGCTAATTTTGTGATTGCGATGGCTACCTTTAATTTATATGACAGGGACTGTGACCTCTCGGCAATAAAGAAATTTTGCAGAGAGAATGGTCGCGCTGCCCATTATTCTAAAGACGATGTTTTTGTCCAACAAGGGTGTGTAGGCAAATATCTCGGAGTCGTGGAATCGGGATATTTCAAATACACTACCCTGACATCTTCGGGCAATGAAGCAGTCGTAGGATTCGCTTTTGAGGGAGAAATTGTAGCCGACTACTATAATTCGTTCAATAGGCTTCCATCTGAGGTTACGATAAAAGCCGGAGCTGAATCTTCGGTATCTCAAATAAGAACACAAGAGGCGCGAAACGTATTTTACGCATCGTTTGACGGCAATCTTTCTGCTGTGAATGGCGCGCTGTTCAGTGAGATTTATTCCCGCCAACTTGAACTATATAGAAAGACACCTACAGAAAGATACCT
>DXXK01000010.1 GCA_019416425.1 Bacteroidales bacterium | reverse complement strand
CACTTATAAGTCCGATTATTATATTTTATCTCATTCATTATTATATTAAAGAGTATTTCAGACGCACTGAAATAGAAAGACGCAAACTTTTTGCCACGATAGCCAAGGCAACCATATGGTTTTCTGGTATTGTATCAATCTTATGCTTTGTGATTCTTTTGATTTATCAAAAATTTATCAACAAGGATTTATCATTACCTATAATGCCATATCTTGCGCTGATGGTATTCGCATTACCTCTGACGGGACTATTAAATCTACAGTTGGCAGAATTTCGTATGGGGAAAAAAGCGAATGCCTATTTCAAATTATCAATATGTAATGGCCTTCTAAATGTTTTCTTATCTCTAATTTTGGTTGTTTGGCTTAAATTGGGAGCTTTCGGGAAACTACTTGCTCCTTTAATTTGCAATGGACTTGTTTTCACATACTTACTCATAAGGTTAAAATCGATTTTTGCTATTAAGACTACTTTTCAAGATTTCAAAATCATATTCAAATTCTGTTTGCCTTTAGCCGCAAGTGCTATGCTTGGATATTTTACAAATGGGTTCTCGACGACTTATCTTGAAAGTAGAGGTGAAGTGACTGAATATGGCATTTACGTTGTCGGAGCATCAATTGGAGCATATCTAATTGTATTTTCTACAGCTATCGGCAATACATTTCAACCGGACTTATATGAAACAGTAATTAACAAATCCTGGAAAAAATATGCTTGGATATGTTTTCTGGAAATTGGTTCTGTTACGCTAATTGCAATTTGCTTTATAATTCTTGCTCCTTTCATAATAGACATCTTAACAGCTGGAAGATACACAGCATCTACCGTTTATGCACAAATAATATCTGTCAGCACTGTAACTAGCTGTATATATTTTCTTATCAATCAATTTTCCATAGCTACAAATCGCCCGAAATTATATCTGTACACTTCCATATTGGGAAGTATTGCAGTTGTTGTCGGGATGAAATATGCTGTTGATAATTGGTTATTCATTGGAGGTGCATGGATGACAGTATTATCATTTATGATTTTTACTGTAATTAATATATTTCTTCTATTTATTTCAAAAATTGGGTTGTTACCTAGAAAATATCTATGAAAATTCTTTGGATAACAAATATAATGCTACCGCCTATTTGCAAGGAATTGAATTTAAATATTCCAGCTGTAGGTGGTTGGATGTTTTCTTCTCTCGAAATGTTAATGAGACAATCCAATCATAAATATGCCGTGGCAACTGTATATCCAGGTAAGAATCTTATAAGCAGGACCATTGATGGTGTTACTTATTATTTACTTCCGTTAAAAGGAAAATCAATAATTTCATATAATCCTCATTTAGAGAAATATTGGTTTGATATCAGCACTTCCTTCAAACCCGATGTAGTCCATATTCATGGCTCTGAGTTTCCCCATGGATTATCTTTTGTCAAGGCAAATGGGCCAAAGGGTGTGGTGGTATCCATACAAGGCATCATATCCACTTATGCCGGATATTACATTGCAGGCATAGATTATAAAGAAATTAAGAATTGTTTAACTATACGTGATTTTTTAAAAAATGACAGCATCCTAAAGGAGCAACAGAAATTTGAGAAACGTGGCGAATTAGAAATTCAATTACTTAAGAGTATCCACCATATCATAGGTCGTACTGAATGGGATAAGGCTCATTGTTGGGCCCTGAATCCCGAGGCACAATACCATCATTGCGGAGAGACTCTTCGTCCTTCATTCTATAATAATAAGTGGAAGTATGATAATTGTGAACCGCATTCGATATTTGTATCACAGGGCAACTATCCAATCAAAGGCCTACACATGTTACTAAAGGCAATGCCCTTGATTCTACGTGAATACCCGGATGCTAAAGTTTATGTCGCCGGCAATAATATAATGGAAGTCCCTTTCTATAGATTATCCGGATATGCAAAATATCTGAAGAATCTTATAAAGGAAATCCATCTTGATGGGAAAGTGTCGTTCACAGGATTACTGGATGAACAACAGATGTGTGAACGCTATCTTAAGAGTAACGTATTCGTATGTCCATCTTCAATCGAGAATAGCCCCAATTCCTTAGGAGAGGCTCAATTACTCGGAATGCCTTATGTCGCAAGTTTTGTTGGCGGTGTACCCGAAATTGTCAATTGGAATTCTGAGGTACTCTATCGTTTCGAAGAATATGAGATGCTTGCATCCAAAATATGTAAGGTTTTCGAAGTCAATCATATTATTGATAAAGCCGATTTATCAATTTATGATGGGAGCAGCAACTGCAAGGCTCTCTTATCTATCTATTCGGAAATCGCAAATTCCTAAAATATAATCTAATCAGCTACTAATATCATTTTGTAGGCATATGTTGGTTGTAGTTACATGTGTTATTATTGCAATTATTCTTTCCTACTTGGATTCCAAAGGGATTATTGATTATGGAATGAAACTTAGTTTTATAATAACCGGATTCCTCCTTGCTATTCATTATGATTATGGTAATGATTATATGCCTTATTATCATATGTATCTGGATATTTGGCAGAATGATTATTCCATTAGTTATGTAATTAATGATTTGATAATCAGAAATAATGAATATGGGTGGACACTGATTAGTCTGTTTTTTTCAAATTTCGGTGAAAATGGGTTCTACCTCATGGTCGCCGTGCTCACATCGTTTCAGACATGGGTGTACTATTATACCATTACAAAATATGTCCCGCGCAATTGGTGGTGGTTTGCAACCTTCATATATTTAACTGACACTTCGCTCTATATACTGGAGTTTAGCATGATGCGTCAAAGTCTTGCTATTGCCGTATTCTTACTGTTATTTGAATGGATCTTGAAAAGAAAGATACTGAAAACATTGATTGTTATATACTTCTTGACAACAATCCATTCATCCGCAATAGTATTATTCCCAACCGCCTTTTTTGGTTATTTGCCAATAAAGGGAGGAAAAGTCTATGCCTGGATTGTAATCATCCTGTTTGCAGCATGTTTCATTAGCAAAACGTTCCTGACTTCGATTTTCCAATATATGTCTTCCATAGAACAAGTGGAAAGATATTATGACAGCTACCTGGGAAGTGAGCAGCTTAATAAATTCGGCCTTGGATTTATTGTCTTGTTAATTCCTTTTGCTCTATGTATGGGGTACCTGTTCATTAAAAAGGATATATCCCAAAAAGCTCTTATATCCATTTTGATTGCATGTTTATCATATATCATAATTCCGTTTGGTCAGATTGTACAGTTAATTAGCCGAATCGGATTCTACTTTACCGCATATTCCGTAATAGCTCTCCCCATTGCATATGGAAGCATTCAGGATCAATTGATTAAATATGGATTAGTGGTTATTGAATGCTCTATATTAATGTATATTTTCATTACCTTTTTCAATAATCCCATTTGGATCGAACATTATTCTAATTTTGATACAATATTTAGTGTATTGTAATATGCAGACACGCCGCATACCTGACTTCATAAAGAATTAAACTCTACCACATATGTCAGTATTCAAAGATAAGGTGCTACTCATCACTGGTGGTACCGGCAGTTTCGGCAACGCCGTGCTGCGCCGTTTCCTGGACTCCGACATCAAGGAAATCCGCATCTTCAGCCGTGACGAGAAGAAGCAGGACGACATGCGCCACAAGTTCCAGAACAACAAGATAAAGTACTACATCGGCGACGTCCGCAACAAGGAGTCCGTCGATATCGCCATGCGCGGCGTCGACTACGTCTTCTCGGCCGCAGCGCTCAAACAGGTGCCCAGCTGTGAGTTCTTCCCCATCGAGGCCACCCGCACCAATGTGGAGGGCACCAACAACGTGCTGCTCAGCGCCATCGAGCACGGCGTCAGGAACGTCGTGGTCCTCTCCACCGACAAGGCCGCATACCCCATCAACGCCATGGGCATCTCCAAGGCACTGATGGAGAAGGTGGCCATCGCCAAGGGCCGCGAGCTCGGCGAGGGTGCCGACACCACCATCTGCTGCACACGCTACGGCAACGTCATGGCCAGCCGCGGCTCCGTGATCCCCCTGTGGGTGGAGCAGATGATGGAAGGCAAGCCAATCACCATCACCGACCCGGAGATGACCCGCTTCATGATGACCCTGGACGACGCCGTCGACCTGGTGGTCTACGCCTTCCAGCACGGCCACAACGGCGACCTGTTCGTGCAGAAGGCACCGGCAGCAACGCTCGCCACGCTGGCGCAGGCGCTCAAGGAGATCTACGCCAAGGTCAAGCCAGAGTACGGCGAGACCGAGGTCAGGGTCATCGGCACCCGCCACGGCGAGAAGCTGTATGAGACACTGGTGACCCGCGAGGAGATGGCCAAGGCCATCGACATGGGCGACTACTACCGCATCCCCTGCGACACCCGCGACCTGAACTACGACAAGTACTTCACCGAGGGCAACGAGGAGGCTTCGAAGATCGAGGACTACCACAGCCACAACACGCGCCGTCTGGACGTGGAGGGCATGAAGAAGGAGCTGATGCGCCTGCGTTTCATCCAGGCCGACCTGGGCCTCATCCCCGCAGACACCGCACGCGAAATCCGCAGCGAGTAAGACTAAGACTATGAGGATACTGGTTACAGGCGCAAAGGGGTTCGTGGGCAGGAACCTCTGTGCCCAGCTCAACAACATCCGGGAGGGCAAGGCACGTAACTACCCCGTCCGGGTGGACGAGGTGTTCGAGTACGACCTTGACTCCACCCCGGAGCAGCTCGACGACTGGTGCGCCCGCGCCGACTTCGTCTTCAACCTGGCGGGCGTCAACCGCCCCAAGGACCAGAAGGAGTTCATGGAGGGAAACTTCGGCTTCGCCTCCACCCTGCTGGACACGCTTAAGAAGCACGGCAACACCTGCCCCGTCATGCTGTCCAGCTCCATCCAGGCCACGCTCATAGGCCGCTACGGCCAGAGTGATTACGGCAAGTCCAAGCTGGCTGGCGAGGAGCTCTTCTTCGACTACGGCCGCCAGACCGGCGCCAAGGTGCTGGTGTACCGTTTCCCTAACCTGTTCGGCAAGTGGTGCCGTCCCAACTACAACTCCGCCGTCGCGACGTTCTGCAGCAACATCGCCAACGACCTCCCCATCCGGGTCAACGACCCGGCCGTGGAGCTGGAGCTGCTCTACATCGACGACCTTGTCGACGAGATGATCGCCGCCCTGACCGGTGACGAGCACCGATGCGAGTTCGACGGCGTCGAGACCGTCCTGACTCCGGGCGGCCGCTACTGCGCCGTTCCCGTCACACACAAGGCGACATTGGGCCACATCGTGGACCTGCTGCATGAGTTCAAGGCTCAGCCCGGGACGCTGCTGATGCCGGAGATTCCGGCAGGATCCCTCGCCAAGAAGCTCTACTCCACCTACCTGAGCTATCTGCCTGCTGACAAGGTCAAGTTCGAGCTGAGGATGAACGTCGACCAGCGCGGCTCGTTCACCGAACTGCTGCGCACGGCCAGCTGCGGCCAGGTGTCGGTCAACATCTCCAGGCCGGGCATAACCAAGGGTCAGCACTGGCACAACACCAAGTGGGAGCTGTTCATCGTGGTCTCCGGCCACGGCCTGATCCAGCTCCGCAAGGAGGGCACCGACGAGGTGCTGGAGTACGAGGTAAGCGGCGACAGGATCGAGGCCGTGCACATGCTGCCGGGCTACACGCACAACATCATCAACCTGTCGGACACCGCCGACCTGGTGACGGTGATGTGGGCCAACGAGTCCTTCGACCCCGGCCGCCCCGACACCTACTTCGACCCGGTCTGACCAATGCGCCCTGCGCATTGGTATTAAAAATGAAGAATGCATAATGCATAATTAGCTACGCAGTTAGTAGCGCGTCACTCCGTGCCGCGCATCAACACGGACCAAAGGCTTAATATTAAAAATCAATGAAAACTGACTACAGCGATATACATTTCAAAGACGACGGCAGGCTGAAGCTGCTGATCATCGTCGGCACACGTCCGGAGATAATCCGCCTGGCCGCCGTCATCAACAAGTGCCGTCGCTACTTCGACACCATCCTGGCCCACACCGGCCAGAACTACGACTACAACCTCAACGGCGTCTTCTTCAAGGACCTGAAGCTCGCCGACCCCGAGGTATACATGGACGCAGTCGGCGACGACCTCGGCGCCACCGTCGGCAACATCATCAACTGCAGCTACAAGATCATGTCCGCCGTCCGGCCCGACGCCCTGCTCATCCTTGGCGACACCAACTCATGCCTCTCGGCCATCCCCGCCAAGCGCCTACACATACCCATCTTCCACATGGAGGCCGGCAACCGCTGCAAGGACGAGTGCCTCCCCGAGGAGACCAACCGACGCATCGTCGACATCATCAGCGACGTCAACCTCTGCTACTCCGAGCACGCACGCCGCTACCTGGCCGACTGCGGCCTGCCCAGGGAGCGCACCTACCTGACCGGCTCGCCCATGGCCGAGGTGCTACACGCCAACCTCGCCGACATCGAGGCCAGCGACATCCACAAGCGCCTCGGACTCGAGAAAGGAAAGTACATCCTGCTCAGCGCCCACCGCGAGGAGAACATCGACACCGAGAGAAACTTCACCTCGCTGTTCAATGCCATCAACGCCATAGCGCGCAAGTACGACATGCCCATCCTGTACAGCTGCCATCCGCGCAGCCGAAAGCGGCTGGAGCAGTCCGGTTTCCAGCTCGACCCGCGCGTGATACGCCACGAGCCCCTGGGCTTCCACGACTACAACTGCCTGCAGATGAACGCCGCCGCCGTCATATCCGACTCCGGCACGCTGCCCGAGGAATCGAGCTTCTTCACCTCGGTGGGCCATCCCTTCCCCGCCGTATGCATCCGCACTTCGACCGAGCGCCCCGAGTCACTGGACCGCGCCGGATTCATCCTGGCAGGCATCGACGATAAGAGCCTCCTGCAGGCGGTGGACACCGCCCTGGCGCTGCAGCATGACGGCGACTACGGCACCCCGGTCGACGTCTACACCTCCGAGAACGTCTCGACGGTCGTCGTCAAGATCATCCAGTCCTACGTCACCGTCGTCAACAAGATGGTCTGGCGAAAGGACATGTAGCAGCGTATATCTCCCAGCCGTGCACAAATCCGAACCAAATGTTAATGCTCAATTCTTGGACAAAAAACTTTAGAGGCCATACATATGCACAGCTCTTGAAGAATTTCCTCAGCAACGACAAGCGAGTACGGGAATGCCACTGATTGCATGGGCCTTTTAACTTGGTCTGGTAATTGACAACTAACTAAACATAACTAAAATCCGACTATTAATTTATAATCAATGAACAACCGTCATATTTATTACATATCTACTTTTATACCGCGAGATATCAAATCTAAGATCTCCGGACACATGAAGAATTTTAATTTCAACTCGGCAGATGCTTTTTCTTATTCAGTCTTTGATGGCCTTCGAAAGAATCTGAATCATAACTTCAAATGTATCAATGTCGCCCCTGTTGGAGCTTTTCCACGGTTCAACCGCAATGCCAAATTCTCTCATCATCAATCATCCGAGAATGGAATTCTTGTTGATTCCATAGGATTCTCCACCATTTATGGTTATATGTACTATAGTATTTATAAGAATCTGCTCGATTCATTAATAAACTTACCTTACAAAGATGATTTATCTGTTTTTATAGTATATTCCATCAATATTCCTGTTCTTAAAGCTTTAATAAAGTATAAAACAAAGTATAATAATAACATTATAATAATATTGATAATTCCGGATCAAATTGAGGATTTTGATTGTAACACATTACCAGCAAAAATTAAATCCAAATTATTCGGCAATATTCAAGATATCTATGCGCATGTAGATGGATTCGTACTTCTAACTGAGCAAATGAACGATCGAATCTCAGTGAAGCGACCTTATTGCATAGTAGAAGGAATCTATAACGATTCTGAAGAACGAATTTCAATATCTGCATCTCAGAAAAGAAAAGACATTTTATACACGGGGATGCTGTATGAAAAATTTGGAGTCAAGGACTTAATTGATGCGTTTATCAAGGTTCCTGACATGGATGCCCGGTTACTTCTATGCGGATGCGGAGAATTAGAAGATTATATAAGAGAAGTTCAGATGAAAGACAAACGTATTAAATATTTAGGCCTTGTAAATAGAGAAGATGCTCTAAAACTACAATCTGAAGCATACTTATTGGTGAATCCAAGAAAACCAGGACAAGAATTCACCAAATACTCTTTCCCCTCAAAAAATATTGAATATTTAGTTTCAGGAACTCCCGTATTATTATATGAGTTACCCGGAATTCCATCTGAATACTATGATTATTGTTATCACATTTCACATGATAAAACAAGCATTGAAGATATTGCTTTTGCAATAGAAGAGATTCTTTCATGCCCTCAAGATATGTTAGATAAGCTCTCTTCTAAAGCATCTCATTTCATAAAAAGCAAAAAAAATTCAAAAATACAAACTGCAAAAATTCTAAATCTGATCGATATCATTTGCTCGCATTCATAAACACATCTATAAATAATTTAAAATATTCAAAAACATTAATTTTTAAATGGTTAGCATAATAATTCCTTGTTATAATATATCCAGTTATATTAGTAGGACAATAGAATCAATCCTTAATCAAACCGATAATAATTGGGAAATTATAGCCATAGACGATGGGTCAAGTGATAATACACTTGATATTCTTCATGAATATTCAAAACAATCTGCACAGATTCATGTACTACATCAGAACAATAAAGGTGTTTCATCTGCACGTAATTTAGGATTACTGCACGCAATTGGTGAATGGATTTATTTCTTAGATGGTGATGATATTGTAGCAAATGATCTAATCTATAGAATCAATTGTCAAAAAGAGGATGTCGACATCTATTTATTTGACTTTCTGATAGAAGATAATGGATATATAAAACATTATAAACAAATAACCCATACTAAACATTTACTAGAGAATTTTTTAGTTAATAAACAACCTATTCATTTAGGATCTCTTGTAACTAAAAGAAATTATATAAATCAGTACGATATCTATTTTGACGAAAATACATACTACGGCGAAGATCGCGAATTTGTATCATTACTACTTAATCACAATCCTCATATTAATCATGAACATAGATTCCTCTTTAAATATCAGTTAAGATCTGACTCTGCAATGGCAGAAAAGAAATACACATTAAGACGATATTCTTCTATACTTGCATGTGAAAGAATCTACAAAAGATCCATAGGATATCCTGAGGAAAAAAAAGCATTGGCTCATTTATGTTTTACAATAGTAAGACACTACAAAATGAGTCAAGAATACGAAATAGTAGACAAGACTCTCCCTCTACTCATCAACAAGTTTATTAAGAAATATGTTAAACACATTTCCTGGTTCGGATTTGGGAAAATGGAGTTTTATACATTTCTGGCATGTATTTCCTCTTATAACAAAAGAATCTTACAATTATTCGTAAAGTGGATTTAAATTGAGGCCATATCCCCATACTTTAATAATTCAGACAGTTCTCTCAAAAATGTATTATGCTTGTCAATCTTAAGATAAATGATAAAATTCTCTGTAATCATTTCCATATATCATAATGATAAAACTGAATATGTTGCAAACGCTCTCGATAGCGTTACTATGGCTCAAACTATCAAGCCCAATGAAGTCGTGCTTGTTGTTGATGGACCTGTTGCTGATGATTTAAAAAAGCTGATTTTAGAAAAAGAAAAGGCTTCGCCGGATTTATATAATGTAATCTGGTTGCCTGAGAATAAAGGCCTTGGCAATGCATTACGAGTCGGTGTAAATAATGCGAAGTATGAACTCTTAGCCAGGATGGATTCGGATGACATTTCGGTTCCTGATAGATTCGCCAAACAGATTGCATTTATGGAGCAACATCCTGAATGCGATATCGTCGGTGGCCAGATTTATGAATTTATTGATTCAGAATCTAATATTGTGGGGAAACGGGAAGTGCCTTGCTCAAATAGCGATATTACAACCTGGATGAAGAAACGATGTCCATTCAATCACATGAGCGTTATGTTCAGGCGTTCCAGGATATTAGAGGTAGGCAATTACCTTGACTGGCATTATAACGAGGATTATTATCTCTGGATTCGTATGGCAGAAGCTGGATATCAATTCGCTAATCTGCCAGACACGCTTGTCAATGTACGCGTAGGCAAGGAAATGTATCAGCGCCGAGGAGGTTGGAAGTATTTCCAAAGCGAAAAAGGTCTTCAAGACTATATGCTGAAGCACAAGATGATTTCATTGCCTCGCTATTGCTACAATGTATTTGGCCGCTTCATAATCCAAGTCGCTATGCCAAACAGGCTTCGAGGTTTCATATTTCAAAAACTATTTAGAAAATGACACAAACAGAACATCTCCAGTCGGTAATTCTAACGATGATGAAAGACATTGACAAGTTTTGCCGTGATTATGAGATTGAATATTACCTATTTGGCGGTACCACACTTGGTGCAAAGCGTCATAAGGGTTTTATTCCTTGGGATGATGATATCGATATAGTCCTACTTCCAGAACAATATGATAACTTCATCAAATTATGTAAAGAAAAACTTGACAAAAACAAATATTCCTTTCAGGAAGGCACTGTCGACTGGCCGGAACATTTCTCAAAAATTCGTTTGAAAGGAACGCACATCAAAGAATTTGGAGAATATTATATCGGGCCCAAAATGGATGGCATCTACATAGATGTATTTCGTGTGGATTATGCATCCAATTCAAAAATTGGACGCGCATTTCAGTATATGTGGGGAAAACTATGGTTGGCTCATAACATGAATTGCAAGGGCTTCAAACCTAACTCTATATCCAAGAAGTTCATCAGTTTAATGGCCAAGCCATTAAAACTTAAGTCTATTCTCAAATTTGTCCAAAAGAGGTATTTGAAATATAATGACTCACCGACAAACTGGGTATCTGATGTTATGGGTCGCACAAGATGGCATAACGCATTCGTTCCACGCAGCGTCTATGGTAAGCCAACTTTGACTCAGTTTGAAGATACTGAACTTTATGCACAGGAAGACATGGATAAGTATTTGTCCATTACTTATGGTGATTATATGCAATTGCCTCCTGTAGAGAAACGTGTGGGATTACACATAATAGATATAGATTTTGGGAAATATTAACACATTATGAATTACGCAATTATAATAGCAGGTGGAAGTGGGTCCCGCATGGGACAGGACATTCCCAAGCAGTTTATCAATGTGTATGATAAGCCGGTGCTTATTTACACATTGGAAGGTTTTCAGCGTCATCCTCTCGTTGATGCAATTGAAGTGGTATGCATAGATGGATGGGAAAACGTATTGTGGGCCTATGCCAAACAATTCGGTATTGATAAACTGAAATGGGTGGTAAAAGGTGGAAATTCCGGCCAGGAATCCATTCGCAATGGAGTGTATAATCTTGAAAACGTATGCAAGCCTGACGATGTTGTAATTATTCATGACGGTATACGTCCATTGATTGAGCCATCGGTTTTGACAGACGTCATTACTAAAGCAAACAAACTGGGTAATGCCGTGACTTCTATGCCATATAACGAGCAGATATTTGTAGTAAGCACCGATGACGAGACTACGACAACTCAATTCATTCCACGTGAGACGTTGCGTCGTGTGTCTACACCTCAGGCATATCGTTTTGACCTGCTGGACAATAAATATCACGAGGCTTTCGAGAAGGAGATCGGCATAAAAGGCTCCCATTATACAAATACAATGATGGTGGAACTCGGTGTGCGCCTGAACTTTGCCTCAGGCAGTGACAAAAACATAAAACTAACCACAAAGGATGACCTAGAGCTTTTCAAGGGTTATTTAGGAAAAGGTACTGACAATTGGCTGAAATGAAACTGAATAAGAAGCATCCCCTCTATCAAGAGGACCTTAAGAATATCCTTTCTGTTAAGGATATTAATTCACTACAGGGTAAATCATTCCTTATTACCGGAGCTACAGGAATGGTTGGCGTTATGCTTATCGACGCACTCATGCAATTGGATAGCGTAAAAGTTTATGCTGTCGGACGAAATCAAAAAAAGGCAGAGAATCGATTAGGAGAACATTTTGGCAATCCTAATTTTCATTTTTTGGAGCATGATGTTTGTCTGCCTTTTGACGAGGGTCTTAAGGTTGATTACATTATTCCTATGGCAAGCAATACGCATCCCCTAGCATATTCAAAATATCCGATTGAAACCATTCTGATTAATGTCAAAGGTGCAGAACATGCATTGAATCTTGCCAAGAAATGCGGAGCCACAGTAATCTATACATCCACTAATGAGGTGTATGGAAATGCTATTAACGATGAGCCATTTACCGAGGATTCAAACGGGAAACTGAACCTCAGCAATGCGCGCTCATGCTACAATGAGTCCAAACGTACTGCCGAGGCATTATGCCAGTCATATATCGCTGAGCGTGATGTGAATGTTAAGATTGCACGTCTATGCCGTATTTTCGGGCCTACCATGCTTGAAAGCGACAGCAAAGCGTCCTCTCAGTTCATCAAGAAGGCAATTGAATGTGAGGATATTGTCTTGAAAAGCACGGGAGAGCAGTTCTTTTCATACACGTATGTAGCCGATGCTGTCATGGGATTGCTTGAAGTGTTGCTTCATGGACAAATCGGAGTAGCATACAATGTAAGCAGCGAAAAGACCAATGTTCATCTCAAGGATTTTGCGCAGTTATGTGCTGAATACAATGGCAAGAATGTGGTATTCGAACTGCCTTCCGAAACCGAAAGACAAGGATACAGCGTTGCCATGAATGCCATCCTTGATAATTCTCGCATCAGGAGCATCGGATTCAATCCTATATATGAGATGAACGATGCAGTAACACGCACTATTAAAATCCTGAAAGAATGATTTGTTTGCCTTTGTTCATAAAGCCATATTAGGTTAGTGTTCAATTTTTGGACCGCGGTTGAAAATGGATGATTTCGCTGCCGTACACAAATATGACAATGTGACCAAATCGTTAAATATCATTAAATCATTAATCAATTTTAACATTCACTGTTTTATTTAAGTGTTATAATACAGAGGTTTGTTGATATTTAATGACAATTGATGATAATATCCCTATTGGATATTATTTTATTGTATGCTAACTTTGAGAAACTTTTAAACCCCTTAAGTGGGGATTATGAGTTTGTGCATACCGGCGGAGAGGGTACTGCTTTGATGAAACCGACTGAGGTAGATAGGAATAACTCATTATTCGAAGAGAAGGTCAACGATTGGTGGGCTTTCTTAAACCTTATGTTGTCTGATATCAAGGACAAGGGCAAGACTCCCGTGATTATTGCTATCTCACGCAAGATGCCTCGTTTCATTGAGTGGTTTAAGAATAATCGCGCTTCACAGGAGGATTTAGAAATTCTTAATGATATAGAAATTACATCGGAAATCGCATTGCCTTTCATTTTCACGTATGATGATATCGAGAACAAGCGATTCATACTTGTGGACGATGTGATGATTCATGGTACCTCAGTCATTCAGACTGCTGCGGAACTCAGCGTCCTGTTGCATGGAACCAATAGTCCAAAAAACAAAAATCTTGGATTCGAACTGTCTTGGATTGCATCGCATAAAGACGCGGATTTCCAGCATTCTATGATTAACCCCTCCAATCAAGAAGAGATTGATGCAATCGTAGATGAAATATCTGATGTTGTAAGTCAGGATCTCCCTATTGATTTTGAATTTCCAATCTTTGTATCCAATAAATCAATAAATAGCACTGATACTAAAGATTGGATTGAATCAATTTTCAACACACCGGAAGATAGCAATAAACCTAAACCGGCACCCAACAGCGTGAAATTGCTGAATCCATCCAAGGGATTGGTATGTTTCCGAGAGGATATCCTAAGAGATATGGCAGAAGTGGATTTCTTCAAATGTCGTTTTTTTGACAAAGGAAATGTCCTGGCTTTTGAGGTCTTCTCACCTGCCGTCCTTTGCAGTATGGACTTAACTGACCGTCCTCAACTTTTTACAAATAAGCTGTACCAGGATTTGTGGGAACGAACAACAAAGAAGATTACAAATCAAATCAACAACATTGACAATCCCGAGGACTTAATGAAGATGTTGGTCCTGCAAAAAGACTATGAGCGCAGTCTGTGTGTATGGGCCAATTATCTGTTAGCTATTTCAGCTTATAATAAGGTAATTGCTGAAAAGATAAACAAAGATTCCGATTACGATTTCTCGCTGTCAAAGAAGGAACTGACGTGGATTCTCGGGCAAAGACTCACAGACATAATCTGGGATTCCTTGGAGGAGATTATCTACAAAGGTGAAGCCTCGGCAATTAACCAGACGGATGCCGATGGAGTTCCGTATGAATACGGGCCTGAGCAATTCAAATTGATGATTGCGTCCAATAAGGGACGGTTGATGATAGAATCCAGAGATCCTATCGTCATGCTGAAAGGTGTTTTCGAAAAGCAACACTATACCAATCCTGTATTCAAGAAGAACAAATTCAAACGCTATAATTTCGGAGAGACTTACAAGTCGCTTATGAACATGATACTTCCATTTGCGAAAGATAGCGAGATTGTAATACACAATTGGATCGACAATAAGATTGATACAGGTGGCATTGTACCCAGATATGTAAGACAAAAAGGCTCCAATGGCCTGTCTTATTGGAGAAGGTTCTTCCATGCCGGAATCTTCAATAAGAATAATTTTTAAACTACCGTATATTTAATACTTTTATCATCATTCATCCGATTCTCTAAGAACTGGATGGTAAACACTTGACATATATGAATATTCCAATCAATATATTATTGGATTATTGCGATCAAGAAGTAAAGGAAGGACGCGAAGCAAATTTTGTTAAAAATCTTGCCTATATCATTGAAAATACTCATCAAATTCCAGAACCAGATCAAATACTGGGATATATAGGATCCAGTGCACCTCCTAAAACTCCGAGACGAACTCAATATGAGCATTCGAACCTCAAATTCAAATCTTTATATGTGAGGTGTATAAGAAAGTATCCCGATAATGGAAAATTCTACCGACTTGACTTCACCAGTGATAACGGAATACCTATATCCTGCGTATATATCGGACGTAATGGTGTTGGCAAGACCACCCTGTTCCATGCGTTGGAAATGACCATGCTCGGACGTCTTGAGTCCATCGATAAAGTTGAGATGGAGAAGGATGAACGGACTGACTACATGAAAAATCTATTTTCGCCACACCCAGAAAACGGAATGGCAGTTATTGAAACAGTCAGCAGTTTTCAGAAAGAAAAACAACTCTTATATAGAGTGAGTGGTGACTCATCGGAATATAGATTTCCTCCGGCCTGTCTTTGTTCCGGCCGGGACATTGAGACATTGATACAGGGCGGGATAAAAAAGGAATTCATAGCGGAACAGCTCAATTTAGAGAATCTGAGAATCTTAGTTGAGAATCTGCGCGAGGCGCATGAGAAGTATAAAGAAGACAATAGAGATCTTGAAGAAGCGAAACTGCTATTATTAAAATTAGAGTCAGATTCAACTCAACAAGATTCCCTTGACATCCAAATTAAAGAATGTCAAACCAACATAGACAAGTTAAAGGAGATGAATAATGCTTTAACAAAGTCTGAGAGTGACATATCTGAATTTGTCAATTGCAAAGAATATCTTGAAAATCGCTATAAAGAATTTCTCGAGAAACTTGCCACCCGCGCCACTGATATATTAAACAAGCTTGTATCGGACTTTATGGGGGACGATATCAAGGAGGCTGAGATTATATATGATGGATATCTGTCCCTTTCCATTATAATAACTCCTCGCAATCCATACTCAACCGATTCCACATCAATTCTTAAAGTATCCCCGGCATTCTATCTCAATAACTTCAGACAGAAATTATTCTATGTCGCTTTCAAAGCAGCTCTGTTCCTGTTCGCACGTGAATATTACGGCAATAATTATCCGTTTATAATTGACGATATTTTCGATTCAAGCGATTTTGAGAACAGGGATAAAGTCATGTCTTTCATGAATAAACTACATTGTCTGGGTGACAATGAAAAGGATAAGAATCTCACCACCGGCTCATTACAAGTCATCTTGTTCACACAGGACGATGTAATCGCCGAAGAAGCATACCGAGGAATGCGACAGAGTGGGGTTCCTGCAAAATTCGCACGAATCTTTGAATGGGACCAAATCGAGGATGGTGACAAGGAACGTCCGGGATATTATCGGGATTTCCAGGTGATTGATGATACTCGTAATGTTGACAACCTTGATAAATTTCAAAGCATTCGAATTGAAGATGTTTTATGAGCTGTATATAAAATTCACCCAGTTACACAATAATCTCAAAATGACTGACAAACACGGTAACATTTCCACAAGATGGCTTAAGACGATTTCTATAGGAACAGTTGTTCTGGTAGTAGTGATTATAGTGGCCGTATGCATTATGTTTTCGATGAATTCATGCGGTCATAGCATTCCATCTCGCACAGTTCCAGTCTCATTATCAGAAAAGTACGATTCCATAATGTGCGAGATTCAAGCCATGGATTCCATTGCCGACATCAATATTACCGGGATATCAAAAAATGATAGTACTACCAAGAATAAAGTAATCAGCAA
Organism: Bacteroidales bacterium; assembly: GCA_019416425.1. Classification (GTDB taxonomy): domain Bacteria; phylum Bacteroidota; class Bacteroidia; order Bacteroidales; family Muribaculaceae; genus Lepagella. The sequence continues at coordinate 4,127 of DXXK01000010.1, read as the reverse complement.
CAATAAACTTAGCCCGGTTCTAATACATAAAGTGTTGGCGAATCAAAAGTTTATTATCAGGCAACAGAATGAATTGTTGCTTGACATCCGTCAGGAGACAAATAACAATATTGACAAACTGACTTTATGGCTCTCGTTCTGGATTGCCCTGATTGCTGCCCTCGGTGTTTTAATACCCGCCCTTGCCGAGTATCGGTTTCGCATCTCCAATGAACAGGAAATGAGAGTCATACGAACCGATGCTGAGGATATTAAAGATGATTTAAAAAAAGAAAGCGACAAATATAAAGAAAAAGTAGATAAAGCCGAACTCACCATGAAAAGATTATCTTTCCATGAACAAATCAACAGCCTATCTGCTGCATGGGAAGACAATATTATCGATACATTTCCAAATGGACAGGATATACTGAAAAACATCTTACGCGACATGCGTCAAGGATTATGGGAATTCTGCAACGATAAATCACTAATTGAAGACCCTGCAAAGTGCAAAGAAACTTTGCTTCATATTTTGATTCGTATCTACGATTTCATGTGCCGGGAATCGAACACAATCCACAAAATGGGCTCTCGTCGTGTGATCGATAATACAAAGGATGAATTGCGCAAAGCCATTAAATTGACTCTTAACGCATCTTCTGATACGTCCGAAGAGCTGGAACTCAGTCTAAAAAAGATTATTGAATACATGAAGTCGCTGTTCGGTAACTAACATGTTAATGTTCCATTTTTTGGTTAGTGTTCAATTATTGGACCACGGTTGAAAATGGCTAATTGCGCGGCCATACACAATTCAAGATATTATTGCGCGACCACCCCGCGGTCGGGGGTCGTTGACGACCCCTTCCCCACGTCAAAGAGGCTGCGCCTTTTGACGTGGGCCTAAGTTGTGAGACCCCTCCCGGGGTCAGCCATACGGACGGCATTGGCCTTCAGGCGAACCTGTTTCTCCGCATAACCTTTGCGTGCACCGCGTCCTCCGCGCGGGATTTTTCAATGCATCCTCATGCTAATTCAGTCTTGAATCCAACGTGCCTAAGTTTGGTAGTTGACGAAAAAAGATGTATATTTGTAGCCGAGTAGGAGATACGACAATATAATAGTTGTTGTAATAATAAGACGTTCCTGCTGTTCCAGGATTGGCGTACAAGTAATAGAGATACGTAGAAATGGCTAAGATTCTATATCCGGTGGGCATCCAGGATTTCCGTAAGCTGCGGGAGTTCGGCTATCTTTATGTCGATAAGACGGCATACATCCATGAACTTGCCAATCCTGGCGGTAGTTTCTTTCTGAGCCGCCCACGCCGCTTCGGCAAAAGCCTGCTGATTTCCACCATGGATCAATACTTCCGTGGCAATCGCGAGCTGTTCAGCGGTCTGGCCATCGACCGACTCGAGCCTGGGGAATGGACCAAATACCCGGTACTGCACCTGGACTTCACACGTGGAGGGTACAAGAATCCAGGCGATTTGGAGCTGTTCCTGGAGAAGACCATGTCCGAATGGGAAATGGAAAATGGAATCCCTGAGTCCAAATATTCTCCGGAACTGCGCTTTGACACGATTATCCGCCATCTATACAGGCAGAGCGGACAACGTGTCGTCATACTGATCGACGAGTACGACAGTCCGGTGATTGACGCATATGGCAATCCGGAGCTTGAGGCCGACAACCGCAGGACGCTTCACGACTTCTACCGCGTCATGAAGGCAAACGAGGGTATCCTGAAGTTCGTGTTCCTGACCGGTGTAGGCAAACTGGGCAAGCTCAGCATCTTCAATGGCTTCAACAACCTGTCGGACATATCGCTGCTGCCTGATTACTCGGCAATCTGCGGCATAACAACCGAGGAACTATTGTCAAGTTTTCATGAGGGAATAGAGAAGCTGGGACAAAAAAATGGATGGTCTTTCGACGAGACTTTGATTAGACTGAAGAAACAGTATGATGGCTATCACTTTTCCGAGAACCTTGTCGACATTTACAATCCATTCAGCCTGCTCAAAGCTTTAGACTTTCAAAAAATCGGAGACTATTGGTTCCAGACCGGCACGCCTACCCGTCTACTGAACATGTTTCTGAAAAACGACTGGGGTACTTTGGATTTAGATGGCACAATCGTCTCCGAATCCCGACTGAGCAGCGGCGATGTCTTAGGCAATAACGTGGCACTGGCATGTTTCTATACCGGATACCTGACCATCAAGGCATATGATTCCGAAGAAGACGAGTTTACACTCGGCTATCCCAACACGGAGGTTCGCAACGGGTTCTTCAAGGACCTGATGAATGCGGTGCAAGGAGGAAACGCAAATTGCTCAGAGGATTTCGTGCGCTCGCTGAAACGATTCATAAAACAAGACAATATCGATGGATTCCTGCATGAATTGCAATCATTTCTAGCAGGGATACCATATATGTCGGAAACCAACCGGGAATCGCAGTGGCAGAAGGATATACTGATCATCGCCCGTCTTGTCGGCATGAACGTCGATGTAGAGAAGCGCACGTCGTGTGGCCGAATGGACATGGTGATGGACGCCCCGAAATCCAGATATATCATAGAATTCAAATACGGCGGCACTCCGGAGGAGGCATTGGCGCAGATCAACGAAAAGGACTACGCCCTACAATTCGAGAACTCACTGAACACAAAGCCGATTGTAAAAGTCGGCGTAAACATATCGCCCAAAACCCGCAACATAGACGGCTGGGTCATCCAAAATTGACACCAACCTGTTTCACTGCGTAACCTTTGCGTGTACCGCGTCCTCCGCGCGGGATTTTTCAATGCGTAGCCTGTGGGCTCAGTGGTTCTCCGGTCATCTTGAATCCAACATGCCTTCGGCATGTCCCTACGGGTCGGGTAAGTTCATAAGGCATTTGTCCGGGTTGATGCGCGTCACTCCGTGCCGCGCTACTGCCTTCCTGATAGTGATGGATTGCGAAACGGTTATAACTAGCGGAAGTTCACGATGTTCGGCGGAATGAATGTACCGTCGTAGATAACCCTGGCGGATACTACCTTGTCGCCGAATAATTTTTTAAGATAGTCAAGATTCTTGATCAAACGGAGAATATATGTCAAAATCGTGCAAATTTAAACTCAGAGTTTAAATTTGCACGATTTTGACACGAATTATTGAGATTGACATAAATAAAATTCAATAAAATGGCAAATGATAGGACTTTGCCATGCAAACCGACACTATTATTTCGCGGCTCGGAATGACGTGCTATTGCCGGATGCTCTGGCCGTGCGTCCATATGGGGTCGGGTGGATTCCTCTGATTAATATCAGCTTCACATAATATTTATGAAATGGTTATTTGACAGGTCGATGTCGTTTATCGGCCTGGCCGTGCTGTGGCCTGTGCTTGCCGTGACGGCCATCCTGATCAAAGTCAAGATGCCCGGCGGTCCCGTGATCTTCAAGCAGAAACGCGTAGGTCGACACGGACGCCTGTTCACCATGTACAAGTTCCGCTCCATGACCGTGAATCATGGCGGCTCGTCGGTCTCGGTGGCCGGCGAGAGCCGTATCACCCCTCTCGGCGCCAAACTGCGTCACTACAAGCTGGACGAACTGCCGGAACTGTGGAACGTGCTTATCGGCGACATGAGCTTTGTCGGACCGCGACCTGACGTACCCGGTTATGCCGACCAACTGAAGGGCGATGACCGCGAGGTGCTTAAACTCCGTCCCGGCATTACCGGGCCGGCCTCGCTGAAATACCGCGACGAGGAGGATTTGCTGGCCCTTCAGGAAGATCCTCAGCGCTACAACGACGAGGTAATCTTCCCCGACAAGGTCAGAATCAACCGATACTATCTGAACAACTACAGTTTCGTCAAGGACATCCAGATGATTGTCTGCACCGTCCTGGGCCGAAGGATGAAATACAACAACGAATTAATATAATATCAAGAATATGAGTGATAGGATTTTGCTGTGCCTGGCACACATGTCGGGCAAGGAAATGGATTTCATAAAGGAGGCGTTCGCCGACAACTGGGTAGTACCCCTGGGTCCGAACGTCAACGGGTTCGAGGAAGACCTTGAGAAGTTCGTCAATGGAATTAAGAATGAAGAATGCATAATGCATAATGAAGGCGATTCC
>DXXK01000001.1 GCA_019416425.1 Bacteroidales bacterium | reverse complement strand
TCTATGCCGACTATCGTCCCGGATCGCACCGTCCCGTGGCTCCCAGACCCGGATGGAGCAACAACCGTCCCGGCGGCAACTACAATGGCGGATATCATGCAGGCCGTCCCGGCCGTGCTCCCTCCAACGGCAATGTCACCGGAGGAAGCGCCCCCAACCGACAGTATGCAGGCAACCGCCGTGGATACAATGACGGCAGCGCAAGCGCGACATTGGGCAACGTCCGCAACAGGGCATCCTCGGCAGCGTCCAACCGTACCTACCAGACTCAGAACGGACATCGCGTAACGACAGGCGGAACGACCAATTCGTCGGCCGGCAACCACCGTTACAGCACGCAGACACAGCGCACTCAGACCATGCAAGGCACATACGGCTCCGGCAACAACCGCAGCTATGGCGGCTCGCACCGTACCACGAATAACAATTCGTATAACCGCTCGACGAACAATTCGTACAACCGCTCGACAAACAATTCGTACAATCGAGGCAGCTACAACTCCACGTCGGGCAACCACCGAAGCACAGGTGGCAGCTATGGCGGCGGCAGTCGCGGCGGTGGCGGTGGAAGCCGTGCCGGTGGTGGTCACAGAAGATGAAAGGGTAGATTATGAAGAAGTATATCATCATGGCAATGGCGGCGATACCGTTCGCCGCCTTTGCACAGAGTCCGATTGACGCATATCAGATCTCGCAGAACGACCTGAAGGGAACAGCCCGATTCATGTCGATGGGCGGTGCGTTCGGCGCCCTCGGCGCTGACCTGTCAGCATTGTCGCAGAACCCGGGCGGTATCGGCGTATACCGCAGCAACGAGCTGGGATTCTCGGTCGATTTGGATTTCCAGTCTGCCACGACAAACTACCAGGGCCTGGAATTCAACAAGAAGAACACCAAGTTCTATCTGAACAACATCGGTGGAGTCGCGACCCTGAGGCTGAACAACAAGACGTTCCCGAACATCAACATAGGCTTCACCTACAACAAGGGAGCGTCGTTCGACCGTTCATATCGCGGAGGAATCGGTAGTCTGAAGACCTCGCTGTCCAACTACATCGCGGGAATCGCGAATTCCTACGAGCTGACCGAGGGCGACGTGCAGTCCGATGATAATTATGATCCATACAATCCACCGGCTGGCTCGGTCTATGTTCCCTGGTCGGCCGTCTTGGGTTATGACTCATATCTTATCTCGCCCGAAGGGAATCCCAACCAGCCCAACTGGCAGGGCCAGTTCGGCACCGGCACATCGGGAAGCGGCCACTTCGACGTACGTGAGTCCGGTTCGCTCGACGAGTACAATATCGCCATCGGCGGAAATATCTCCAACGTGCTGTATTGGGGTATGAACTTCGACATCGTATCCGTCAACTACGACATCTATTCCCTCTGGGGCGAGAACCTGCAGAACGCATACGTCTTCAACCCCGAGGCCAACAGGGTGCAGCAGATGAACGCCGACTGGAACCTAACGAACATGTACAATGTGAATGGTTCCGGCTTCAATTACCAGTTGGGTTTCATAGTGAAGCCCGTCCAGGAACTGCGTCTCGGTGTCGCATTCCACACTCCGACGTTCTTCAACCTGACCGAGAACTTCTACGCCGAGCAGGTGGACTACAACTATCCGTTCAAGGACGGCAACTACTACGCCACAACCAATGACGGCGAGCCGACCTACAATAAGGTCAACTTCCGTACGCCATGGAAGGTAATCGTGAGTGCCGCCGGTGTAATAGGCAACAAGGCCATAATCTCCATGGACTACGAATGGAACAGTACCCGCAACATGAAGTATACCGAGGCTAATTCCTACGGATACGGTTGGGATGACTGGAACGACTGGGATTATTACAGCTATACGGCTCCGTCGCCCGAGCAGGTAGCCAACAACCAGATCAAGGTTATGTACCGCAACACGAACACCATCCGTGTCGGTGCTGAATACCGTGTTCTGCCGTCACTGAGCATTCGTGCCGGATACAGCTGGACTTCATCGCCGATAACCAAAGAGGCCAAGGACCAGTTGACCAATATCCCCACGGCGGGTACGCTGGCCAATTTCCGTCTGGACAATTCAACGCAGTATGTGACATGCGGCTTGGGATACCGTTACAAGAGCTGGTACATCGATGCTGCGTATGTATGGAAACACATGACGTCCAATTACCAGCCGTTCGCCGCCGATCCGGCTAATGTGGGTGCCACATTGATGAACCCGAAGGTGACGTTCAACAACTCGCAGCTTGTTCTGTCGACTGGTTTCCGTTTCTGATCAGGAATAATTATTTATTATTGTCCGGCCTTTGTGTCGGACAATTTTTTATATGAACATTATGGAGACGATAGAAATCCGGAATCTTACGACGGGTTATCCGACACGCCGTGGATTCGTAGAAATAGAAAAAAATCTCACAGCCACGTTGCGTAGCGGTGAGCTGACCTGTCTGTTGGGTCCCAACGGCGCCGGCAAGAGCACGTTGCTCAGGACATTATCGGGCTTTCTGATGCCCTTGAAGGGAACCATAACCATAGATGGGAAGGAATTGCGTACTTATACCCAGCAGGAGCTTGCGAGGAAATTAGGCGTGGTCCTGACAGAGAAACCCGATGCGACATCAATGACTGTGGAGCAACTTGTGGGGCTGGGCCGGAGTCCTTACACAGGCTTCTGGGGGCGCCTAACAGGTCATGACGAACGGGTGGTGCGCCGCAGTATGGAACTGGCGCATGTATGGCACATGCGCCAGCGTCTGGTCAGCACCCTGAGCGACGGCGAGCGTCAGAAAGCCATGATCGCAAAGGCGCTGGCGCAGGAAACGCCTGTAATATTCCTTGACGAGCCAACGGCTTTTCTTGATTTCCAGAGTAAAGTGGAAACCATGCTGCTGCTCAAGAAGCTTGCGGTGGAGGAAGGAAAGATAATCTTCCAGTCGACGCACGATATCAACATGGCGCTGGAGCTTGCCGACAGGATATGGCTGGTCGACAAGAATATCGGAGTGGTAATCGGCACTCCATGTGAACTGGCGGAAGCAGGCGAGCTGCAGAAGTATTTCCACGGCCAGGGCATCCGCTTCAATCAGGAAACGGGTCTGTTCGACATAGTGGCTACCTCTCTGTGACGGCAACCGAGTCCGCGGCGGCGGTGGTGTCATTAGCCGTCTGCGGGTGGGCCAGCCGGTACAGGATGGAGTCACGCAGCGCCACCGTGCGCATCACGACACGGGCCAGGACATCGTTCTGGTTCTCGCTGGAATTGATGTAGATGTCGGCCGGATAACGGTAGTTCAGTTTTGTCAGGGCGTCATCCAGCTCGGTCATGAGCCGCAGGACAGTGGCTGAGTCCTTGGCCAGCTTGACGCTGTCGCGATACCGGCTTGCGATGGCTATGCTCTGTTGCATCAGTTCCTGTGACTTGTCGGTATTGCAGTTGCTCTGCTTCCTGGCGCATCCCGCCAACGGAAGCAGGGCCAGCAGGACCGTGGTCATTATCTTATAGGTTCTCATTTTTTCTCCAGCTTAGGTTTGAGGTATTTGCCGGTGTAGCTTCCCTCCACATTTACGATATCTTCCGGTGTGCCCTCGGCCACTATGTGACCGCCTGCCTCGCCACCTTCAGGGCCGATATCGATGACCCAGTCGGCCGATTTGATCACGTCCATGTTATGCTCGATGATCAGGACGGTGTTGCCCTTGTCCACCAGCCGGTTCAGCGACTTCATCAGCACGGAGATGTCGTTGAAGTGCAGGCCGGTAGTCGGCTCGTCGAAGATGAAGAGCGTGCCGGACTGGTTCTCCTGCGCTATGAACCACGCCAGCTTGACGCGCTGGTTCTCGCCACCGGACAGAGTGGACGAGGACTGGCCCAATTTTATGTATCCGAGTCCTACATCCTGCAGAGGCTGCAGCTTTCTGATTATGCGTTTCTCGTCCGTTCCCGGATTCTCCGTGAAGAACTCGATGGCCTGGTTTACGGTCATCTCCAGCACGTCATGGATGTTCTTGCCACGGTACTCCACATCCAGGATCTCCTGCTTGAAGCGGCGTCCCTGGCATACATCGCACGTGACCTGGATATCGGCCATGAACTGCATGGGTATGGTGATGGTGCCTTCGCCCTGACATTCCTCACAACGGCCGCCGTCGGTGTTGAACGAGAAGTAGGCCGGAGTGTAGCCCATCTGTTTGGCAAGCTGCTGCTCGCTGAACAGTCTGCGGATCTCGTCGTAGGCCTTCAGGTAGGTCGCAGGATTGCTGCGCGAGGATGTTCCGATGGGATTCTGGTCGACGAATTCCACACTCTTGATTTCGCTGATATCGCCGGATATGGCTTTGTGCATTCCCGGAGCGTCACCGGCTTCGCCTATGGCTCGGAGAAGTCCCTTGTAGAGGATCTCACGGACCAGGGTTGACTTGCCCGATCCGCTTACGCCTGTCACCACGGTCATGATGTTCAACGGGAACCGTACGTCGATATCTTTCAGGTTGTGATGGGCGGCACCTTCCACCAGGACACTCTTCTTCCACGGCCTCCGACGGACAGGAACCGGTATGCGGCGTGTTCCCTGCAGGTAGTCCAAAGTGTACGATCTGGTGATGTTTTCCTTCTTAAGTGCATCTTTCAGATTACCTTGGAATATAATCTCGCCTCCGAGCCGTCCGGCGTCCGGACCTATATCCACGATTTCATCGGCTGCAAGCATGATGTCCTCGTCATGCTCCACAACGATTACTGTGTTGCCTATCTTCTGCAGATTGCGCAGCACGTTGATCAGTTTCTCGGTGTCGCGCGAGTGCAGTCCGATTGAGGGTTCGTCAAGGATATATAGCGAGCCGACCAACGAGCTGCCTAACGATGCCGCAAGGTTGATGCGTTGGCTCTCACCACCCGAAAGAGAGTTCGACAGGCGGTCCAAAGTCAGGTATCCGAGTCCCACGTCCAGCAGGAACTGCAGTCGCTGGTTGATCTCCGTCAGTAGCCGTTTGCCTATGATTTGGTCAGTCTCGGAGATTACGATATTCTCGAACCAAGGCTTCAGGTCCGACACTGGCATGCGTACCAGCTCGGTTATGGACCTTCCTCCGATCTTTACATACTCCACATCCGGCTGCAGGCGTGATCCACGGCATGTGGGGCATATGGTGCGTCCGCGGTAGCGTGCCTTCAGGACGCGGTACTGCATCTTTTCCTGATTGGAGTCTATCCACTTGAAGAAGCCGTCGATACCTTCCCACATGGAGTTGCCATGCCATAGAAAGTCCTTCTGAGCCTGGGTCAGGTTCTTGTAGGGTGTATGGACCGGGAAATTGAAGCGAGGGGCAATATGAATAAGCCGTTTCTTCCATTCGGACATCTTGTCGCCGTTCCAGCAGCGGACGGCGTTCTGATAGACCGATAGCGTCTTGTTCGGAACAACCAGGTCCTCGCTGATGCCCAGGACGTTGCCGAATCCCTGGCATTCCGGGCAGGCACCGTAGGGATTGTTGAAGTTGAACATCAGGTCCGACGGCTCGCGGAATTCCATTCCGTCCGCTACGAACAGTCGTGAGAAGGAATGCTCGTGGACGCCGTCTTTGCCCCAGATCTTCAGGATAGCCTGGTTGCCGCCCTCGAACCATGCAGTCTCGACCGAATCTGTCAGTCGCGACACTTCGTCCTTGTCATCGGTCACAGACAGTCGGTCGATCAGAAGCCTGTAGTCATTCGGCGACAGTTTGTCGGCATTGTCCATTATCTCGGAGATGTCGATGAACTCACCATCCTTCTCCAGGCGTGAATATCCCTCCTTCTGGTATATGTCAAGCTGCTGTGCGAACGTACGGCCAGAGGGGATGTTGATGTCGACAAGAACGGCAAGCCGTGTCCCTTCGGGGTAGGACAGGGCTGTCCTGACGATATCCTCGACGCTATGCTTGCGGACCTCCTGGCCCGACACGGGTGAATATGTATGTCCGATGCGGGCGTACAGCATCCTGAGATAATCGTATATTTCGGTGGCGGTTCCTACGGTGCTTCGTGGATTGCGGGTGTTGACTTTCTGCTCGATGGCTATGGCCGGGGGCAGCCCCTTGATGTAGTCGCATTCAGGTTTGGACATGCGGCCCAGGAACTGACGCGCGTAGGCCGAGAGGCTCTCCACATACCTGCGCTGTCCCTCGGCGTAGAGTGTGTCGAACGCCAGCGACGACTTGCCGCTGCCGCTGACTCCTGTAAATACGGCGAACTGTCCCAGATCAAGGTTCAGGTCAACGTTTTTCAGGTTGTTGACACGCGCTCCCTTTATGATGATTTGCTTATTATCCATATATTTATAACAACGGATTTGAAGTGCCGAATATTAATCCGTCATATCTTATGTCTATAACAAATAGCATACCAAAAAACGGCTGCCGCTCGTATATAAAAATGAATCGGGCAGGTCAGTGATTCATGACCTGCCCGGCTTGTGGCTTATGTCAGCCCGTGATTTTACTTATTGAAGTAGGTGTCCAGAGCGTAGTTGATGTTCTCCAGGATATAGTCCACGTCGCTGTCATCGGGGTTGAGCTGCTTGGCGCGCTCGGCGATGGTCTTGGCGGCCTCGAAGTAGTTGGTCTTCACGTCGGCACGTGCCTCGGGGGCCGCTCCCTCGATTGCGTTCCATTTCTTGGTGCCTTCCTGGAAAATCTTACGGCTGGCCAGACGCAGGGTGTCGAAGTCTGCGTCCGAGAAGCCGGCTGCCTTGCGGTAGTCGGCTACCGAGGCGTCATCGTTGCCGATGCGGTCGTAGACGAAGGCGCGCAGGCCGTACAGCGAGGGGTTATCCGGGTTCTTGGAGATCAGGTCGTTGATGAATGCCAGTGCGTCATCGTTGCGCTGCTTCTGGATGTAGCTGTTGATGATGTTGTTGACAAACAGCATCTGCGAGATTCCGAACTTGTTGTAACCGGCACGGGCAATCTCCTCGATCTGCTTCTCGGCGTCGTTCTCCAGCGTAGAGTCATTCTGAGCCATGTACTGCCAGCATGCCAGCTCGTATATGTAGTTCTGAGGATTGTCGCTGTTGTTCAGACGGGCCTTCTTGAAGGCCTGGGCGGCGGCGGGAAGCTCGTTGCTGGCGTAGGCGGAGATGCCTGCGTTGAAGAACGCCATGTTCTTGGTCGAGTCCGGAGTGGCCTGCATCATCTTGGTGGCGTTAGGACTGCTGGGCAGGTCGCCGTACAGCATGAACAGAGTGTATGCCTCAGGGTAGTACTTCTTATCGTTGTAGAAAGCGATGGCACCGTTGAAGTAGTCGTTGTAGTGCTCGTTGATTTTGTTGATGATGTCCTTGGAATACTTGGGCTTAACCTTGCCTTTCTGGTCGGGCAGTGAATCCTGGGGCAGAACCTCCATGAATATGTTGTAGCCGTTGATCAGATGCTGGGCCATCTCGACGGGGTTGATGCTCTTGTCGTTCGGGTTGATCATCTGCTTCGTACGGGCATCATCGTAGTCCGAATACTCCTTCTTGCCCTCGTTGTAGCGGGTCTTCAGGTCCGCGGTCTGCGCGAACACACCTCCGGCTACGGCGAGACAAAGGGTCAATGTGAGAAACTTTTTCATGTTATTGAAAATTGGTGATTAATTTCTATTTCTTATGTTCGAAGGAATTCCTCCATTTTAATAAACAAATAATTGTAGGTATTCTTATGGTAAGAGTACCTACAATGTAAAAAGTTTATTCAAATGCCTGGTCTTCGGTGATATTTTCCTGTTCGGAATCACTTTGACTGTTGTCCGTCCCCTCCGGGGATGTCTCCACAACAGAACCTTCTGGAACCGTTGCGTCAGGATTCATGGGATTTTCTTCTTCCGGCTGGGAGTCAACCTTGCATACTGAGGCTATGGTGTCGCCGCGCTTCTCCAGATCGATCAGCTTTACTCCCTGGGTGGCGCGACCCATCACTCGGATGGTGTTGACAGGCAGACGGAGGGCGACACCGCTCTGGTTGATGATCATCAGGTCGTTGGAGTCATCCACGTTCTTGATGGCGATCAACTTGCCGGTCTTCTCGGTAATCTGCATGGTCTTGACGCCCTTGCCGCCACGGTTGGTGATGCGGTAGTCGTCGATGTCCGAGCGCTTGCCGTAACCGTTCTCCGAAACAACCATGACGGTCTCGCCCTCGGCACCGGTCATGGTGATCATGCCTACCACCTCATCGTTGTCGTCATCTAGCGTCATGCCGCGCACCCCGGTACTCATACGGCCCATGGTGCGGACCTTGTCCTCTGGGAAGCGGATGGCGCGGCCATTGCGGTTGGCCATGATTATCTGTGCGTTGCCGTCGGTGAGGCGAACGCCGATCACCTCGTCGTCATCGCGGATGATGATGGCGTTGACGCCGATGGCGCGCGGATGCGAATAGGCCGCCAGCGAGGTCTTCTTGATGACGCCCTGCTTGGTGGCGAATATCAGGTTATGGGTGGTGTTGTAGGCCGGGTCCATCAGGTTCTTGACGCGGATGAAGGCGTTGACACGGTCATCGGCCTCAAGCTGCAGCAGGTTCTGGATTGCACGGCCCTTGGAGTTCTTGGCTCCCTCGGGAATCTCGTATACGCGCAGCCAGTAGCAGCGTCCCTTCTGCGTGAAGAACAGGATGTGGTTGTGGTTGGTAGCCGGATATATGTATTCGATGAAGTCCTCGTCGCGGGTGGAGCTGCCCTTGGCGCCGACGCCTCCGCGGTGCTGGGCGCGGAACTCCGACAGTGGCGTACGTTTGATGTAGCCCATGTGCGAGATGGTGATGATCATCTGGTCGTCGGGGAAGAAGTCCTCGGAATTGAAGTCGCCGGAGAATGGATTGACAGTCGTGCGCCGCTCGTCGCCGTACTTATCACGGATCTCGGCCAGCTCCGACTTCATCAGCTCGCGCAGAACATGCTCGTTGTTCAGGATCTCGTTGTAACGGGCTATGGCTTCAAGCAGGTTCTTGTATTTCTCCTGAAGTTTGTCCATCTCCAGGCCAGTGAGCTGACGCAGACGCATCTCCACGATTTTGTCGGCTTGGTCCATGTCAAGTTCGAACGAGTCGCACAGACGCTGCTTGGCCTCGTCGGGAGTAGCCGAGCTGCGGATTATGTGGATTACCTGGTCGATGTTGTCGCAGGCTATGATCAGACCCTTGGTCAGGTGCGCTTCCTTCTCGGCCTCGGCCAGTTCGTAACGCGTGCGGCGAAGCACTACTTCGCGGCGATGGTTCACGAAGGCCTGGAGCAGTTCCTTCAGGCTCAGTGTCTTGGGTCGGCCGTTGACCAGCGCCACGTTGTTGACGCTGAACGAGGTCTGTAACGCAGTCAGCTTGAACAGCTTGTTCAGGACCACCTTGGCGTTGGCGTCGCGCTTCACGTCGATGGTGATGTTGATCTTGCCGCGTGCCGAGGTGTCGGTCACGTCGGCTATGCCATCGATCTTCTTCTCCTCGGCCAGCTCGGAGATGCTTTTCACCAGTTCGGACTTGATGACGCCGTAGGGGATTTCGGAAATGACTATGGATTCATGCGAGTCGTGGGTCTCGATCTCGGCCTTTGCGCGGATAATGATGCGGCCGCGTCCCGTCTCGTAGGCGTCGCGGACACCCTGAAGTCCGAAGATCTCGCCGCCGGTGGGGAAGTCGGGAGCCTTGATGTACTGCATCAGTCCGTCCAGGTCGATGTCGGGGTCATCTATCAGCGCAATCGAGGCGTCGAGCGACTCGGTCAGGTTGTGGGGCGGCATGTTGGTGGCCATACCCACGGCGATACCGGCGGCGCCGTTCACCAGCAGGTTGGGGATACGAGTAGGCAGTACGGCGGGTTCCAGCAGCGTGTTGTCGAAATTCGGGACGAAATCCACGGTCTGCTTGTCCAGGTCGCGGAGCATCTCCTCGCCCATGCGGGCCAGCTTAACCTCTGTGTAACGCATGGCGGCGGGGGAGTCGCCGTCGATCGACCCGAAATTGCCCTGTCCGTAGACCAGTGGATAACGCAATGACCATTCCTGAGCCAGACGGACCATGGTCAGATATATTGAGGAATCTCCGTGGGGGTGGTATTTACCCATGACCTCGCCGACAACACGTGCCGACTTCTTGGTGTCGCCCGCGAACGTGTTGTGCAACTCGTTCATTCCGAACAGCACCCTGCGGTGTACAGGCTTGAAGCCATCGCGTACGTCCGGGAGCGCTCGGGAAACAATTACCGACATCGAATAGTCGATATAGGCGCTTTTCATCTCCGATTCTATATTAATCGGGATAATCTTGTCGTCTCCTTGCATTTCTTTTATCTATACTTAGTCACCGCATTATTGTTTAGTTAGGTAATTGGAATCATGCGGTTCTTGCTTACAAAATTACAAAAAAAATGGCACATATACAAATGTAATAACCGCATTGTCACTTACGTTATTCAAAATAATTTCCGTTAGTTTCACTTTTTGTTTTAATTCCCTGTTTATCCTTTTTGTGATTTTTTGGCACATGGTTTGTTGCTATGTATGTAGCTGTAAGAAATCATCACTATTTCTTCAATCGTCTACATTCATTGATTTCAATCAGCAGCCAAAGTAAAACTACTGTAAATGAAGCAAGATTATTCAAGACTTTTCAATCCGATCCTCGAGGCGTCGCTCAAGGAAATGCAACGACTGGGTTCCCCGGCCATCACACCCGAGCATTTCATGCTTGTGGCGGTCAGCAACACCGAAGGGTATGGATACAAGATACTGTCGCAGCTGCATGTGCCGCTGGACAAGATAAGGCAGGAACTGGAGGATTATCTCCGGGATAACGTCAATCCCGGCGAGACCACAACTTTGTTCGAACGGCAGTACCGCATCAGCATCGCCGGTGTGCGTTTTCTGCAGCTCGCCACGGCCGAGGCGCGCAAGATGAACGTGACCACTATCGGCAGCGAGCATATGATTCTGGCCCTGATTCACGACGCACGCGCAATGGACAGCGAGATCCTGCGACACATCAAGGATGAGTATCTTAATTTCGACATCTCAATCCAGGCCATCGGCGAGTTTCCTCCCATGGGTATGGGACAGCCCGGCAAGTCGGCCGACGATGACGACGATGACGATGACGACGACGATGTTCCGACTCAGTCTCCTTCGTCCAAGGGAAGCGGGCAGTCCAAAAGCCGCAAGGGCGCTTCCGGCGCCAGTGATACTCCGGCGCTGGACAAATATGGCTATGACATGACCAAGGCAGCGGCCGAGGGCCGTATGGACCCTGTCGTGGGCCGTGAGCGCGAGATTGAGCGTTTGGCGCAGATACTGTCCCGCCGTAAGAAAAACAATCCCGTCCTGATCGGTGAGCCCGGCGTGGGTAAGTCCGCCATCGTCGAGGGTCTGGCGTTGCGTATCATCCAGCGTAAAGTGCCGCGTGTCCTTCTGGATAAGCGCGTCGTGGGGCTGGATATGGCCGGTATGGTGGCCGGCACCAAATATCGCGGTCAGTTCGAGGAGCGAATCAAAGCAGTTCTGGACGAGCTGTCGCACAATCCGCAGATCATCCTGTTCATCGATGAGATCCATACTATCGTCGGCGCCGGCAGCGCTCCCGGGACGATGGATGCCGCCAATATGCTGAAGCCGGCGCTGGCTCGTGGCGAGATTCAATGCATCGGCGCCACCACACTCGACGAGTACCGTCAGAACATCGAGAAGGACGGCGCTCTGGAACGCCGTTTCCAGAAGGTGATGGTTGAGCCTACCTCGCCCGAGGAGACCCTGGAGATCCTACGCCAGGTCAAGGACAAGTACGAGAAACACCACAACGTCCGCTACACTGATGCGGCTCTTGAGGCATGTGTCACTCTGACCGAGCGTTATGTCAGCGACCGTAACTTCCCAGACAAGGCTCTGGATGCCCTGGACGAGGCCGGAAGCCGCGTGCATATCACCAATATCGTGGTTCCGGAAGAGATTTCGAAGATGGAGGAAGAGGTTGACCGTCTGAACGGCGAGAAACTCGAAGCCGCCAAGGCTCAGGATTACGAGAAGGCCGCCCGTCTTCGCGACGAGGTGACACAGGCCAAGGAGCGTCTGGAGAAAGCCAAGTCAGACTGGGAGAACGGTCTCAGCAACAATCCCGAGGAGGTCGATGACGAGAAGGTGGCCGAGGTAGTGGCTCTGATGACAGGTGTCCCCACCCAGCGTGTGGCGCAGGCGGAGAATTCCCGTCTCATCGAGATGGGCGACCGTCTGAAAGGTTCCGTCATCGGTCAGGACGACGCCGTGGCCAAGGTTGTCAAGGCCATCCAGCGAAACCGCATCGGTCTGAAGGATCCCGACAAGCCAATCGGAGTGTTCATGTTCCTTGGCCCCACGGGTGTCGGCAAGACGTTGCTGGCCAAGAAGCTGGCCGAGTATCTGTTTGATTCGGCCGATGCGTTGATCCGCGTCGACATGAGCGAGTATATGGAAAAGTTCACCGTGTCGCGTCTGGTCGGAGCGCCTCCGGGATACGTAGGATACGAGGAAGGTGGCCAGCTGACCGAGAAGGTGCGCCGCAAGCCATACTCCGTGGTCCTGTTCGATGAGATCGAGAAGGCCCATCCCGATGTGTTCAACCTGTTGCTGCAGGTCATGGACGAGGGTCGGTTGACCGATTCGCTGGGACGTCGCATTGACTTCAAGAACACCATCCTGATTATGACAAGCAATGTAGGTTCACGTCAGTTGAAGGAGTTCGGTACAGGTGTCGGTTTCCAGACTGCCGAGGCCAGCAAGCAGCAGGCGCAGGGTGTAATCTCCAAGGCTCTGAACAAGGCGTTCAGCCCTGAGTTCCTGAACCGAGTGGACGACATCATCATGTTCGACCAGCTGGACCGTCCGGCAATCGGACGCATCATCGACCTGGAGCTTAAAGATTTCTTTACCCGTGTGGAGAAACTTGGATTCAGGCTGGAGCTTACGCAGGAGGCCAAGGACTTCATCGCCGAGAAGGGCTACGACAAGAACTTCGGCGCACGGCCGCTGAAGCGTGCCATCCAGAAATACCTGGAGGACGAGCTGGCGGAGATAATCTTGAAGCTGAATGCCGACGGCAGCATAGGGGGCACCATCAAGGCCGTCAAGGCTACGGATGGCGACACCGAGAAACTCTCGTTGGAATACACTCCACTGGTTCCGGTAGATGCTTCGGAGAATGTCCCATCAGAAGATGAATCTGAATCAACTGAGAAATAATCAATTACCTATACAAAAAAGCCACGGACTCAGTCCGTGGCTTTTTTGTGCCATATTCCTGTCAGATCAGCCTGAACGGATCGGCGTCACGCCAGGCGGGGAACTTGGCGCGGAAACCGTCAAGCTTGTCGCGAACCAGAGTCGCGTAGATCAGGCCGGAGGCCTCGACGCGGATCGATATGTCGCGGCCCTTGAAATCGATGACCTGCGATGCCTCGACGTACTTGTAGCCGTTGTCGTCCGTGCCGAGACAATTCACCGCGCAGACGTAGGCCTGGTTCTCTATGGCGCGTGCCGGCAGCAGCTTGTTCCATGCGTCGATCCTGACCTCAGGCCAGTTGGCCACGATGACCAGGGCGTCGTACTCATTGTCCACGTTGCGGCACCATACCGGAAATCGCACGTCGTAGCATTCCACCATCGCCAGGTTCCAGCCACGGTAGCGGACACGCATGCGGCCATATCCGCGCGAGAATACCTTGTCCTCGCCGGCCATGCTGAACAGATGGTGCTTGTCCTCGAACGTCTCCTCGCCGTTAGGCTCGATAAAGAACCCACGGTTGTAGAGCGAACCGCCCGTGTCGGCGATAAAGCTGCCGGCAATGGCTATATGATACTTGGCTGCAAGTTCCCTGATGCGGTCCATGGTCTCGCCGGAATTCCTTTCGGCCATGTCGCGGACGGTCTCCTTGTCCTTGCCGGTAGGGAATCCTGTTGAAAATGTCTCGGGCAGGATCAGCAGGTCCGTCTGGGGATGCACCTGCTTGATTCGTTCCTCCAGCTCGGCCAGGTTGGCCATCTTGTCGTTCCATTGTATCTGTAACGGCATCAGGCACACATGCAGGTCTTTGGTAATCATAACGGTTGTAGTGGATTGTTATTCGGTGGAGAATTTCTCGGGATACTTGGCTGCGTCAGGGAAGCGGGAGTAGTACTGTTTCACCGCAGCCATGTCGCGGTCCACGTCGCCCGTGGTGTGGAACGAGTCGCGGATTATGACCTCCTTGTGCTTGTAGTCGATCACGCCGAGCAGGATGGGGACATGGGCGTCGGCGGCGATATACAGGAATCCACGTCTCCATGTCGAGGTCCGGCTGCGGGTGCCTTCGGGAGTCACAGCTAAGTTCATGTAGCTTCTGCGTTCGAATTCCTCCACCAGATGATGGCTAAGGCTTCCCTTGGAACCCTTGGCAGGTACCGGAATGCCTCCTAACTTGCGCATCAGGCATCCCATGGGCCAGAAGAACCAGAACTCTTTCATCAGGAAATTGGCCTGCCGGCCCAATGACTTGTAGGCCAGCAGTCCGATGATGAAATCCCAGTTCGAGGTATGGGGCGCGACACAGATTATGCATTTATCGAGATGGGGAGCCGTAATGTCGACTCTCCATCCCATCCATTTCAATATTTTGCCCCATAGGTTGGCCATGTCGCTCAAGCGTTGGCCGCAGCGGCGGCATAGGCCTTGTTACGCTCGCGTTCCTCGGCGGGAAGGGCGGAGTTGAATAGCTTCAGTGCCTGGTTTACCTCCTCGCTGAACTCGGTCTGGATCTTGTTGAACAGAGCTGTGAAGAACTCCTTCTTGGCTTTGGAGTAAGCCTTCTTGTCCTCGAATGCACGCTCGCCGCGGTCGAAGTACACGTTGCTGTTGTTCTTGGCTTTGCCTATGGCACCAAGCAGCATCTCCATGGCCTGGGCTATTTTTTCCTGGTCAACATCCTTCACGTTGCGGTATGCGTCGATCATCTCGTCGATCACGGTTGCTCCGAGCTCGTCGACGAATTTCTTGAATTCTCTCTTGTTTGCCATAATATCGGGTTATATAGTCTATTTATTGTTCAAAAGGCTCGGTTTTGTGGAATCCGCTGTGCCTTTCTGGTTATAACACCTCAACCGCTTGTTTTTATTCAGATTCCGGCTGAAGTTGCAGGATTTTCCACAAAAGTAGCGAATTCCCGCGACATTGCCAAATGAAAATCCTCTTAACTGATGTTTTTTCGAGCTCAGTCCATCCGTTCCTTGCGCGCGGCATCAAGCCGCAGCAGGATGAACAGCAGGATTGTGAAGCCCCATAGCGACGAGCCGCCATAACTGAAGAAGGGTAGCGGTATACCGATCACAGGGCACAGTCCGATCACCATGCCGACATTGATGCAGAGGTGGAATATCAGTATCGACACCACGCAGTAGGCGTAGACCCGTTCGAACGGCGACCGTTGTCGCTCTGCTAAGTATATCAATCGTAATATCAGGGCAAGGAACAGCAGCAGCACGGCGGTGGCGCCGATGAAGCCCTCCTCCTCGCCGATGGTGCAGAATATGAAGTCGGTGTGCTGCTCGGGCACATATTTCAGCTTGGTCTGCGTGCCGTTCAGGAAACCCTTACCCGCCACGCCGCCCGACCCGATGGCGATCTTGGACTGGTTGACGTTGTAGCCCGCGCCGCGAAGGTTTTCCTCGATACCCAATGCTACCTTGATACGGCCTTGCTGGTGGGGCTGCAGAATCTGGTTGAAGGCGTAATTGACTGAGAACATGAACATCACCGACACCAGACAGAAGCCGATGGTCACGACAAACTTGCTGATTCGGTGCCGGAACATGGCGATGGACACATAGATGATGGCGCATGTCAGGATGGTCAGGAAAAAGACCGTACCGTTCACCACCAATCCGCATAGGGCCAGGATGGTTACCACGGCACCGGCCGCGGCAAAGCCGATGATGACGTTGCGAGCTATGATCACATCCTTACAGTAGAACAGCAGCATAAGCGCGAATATCAATGTGATGAGCAGGAACACTGTGAACTCGCCCGTTGGTATGCCCAGAATCAAGGGAGTTGCGTACTTGACGGCAATCACGAAGTAGGCGATGGCGCAAAGGATGGAGAACAGCACCAGTCCGCTCATGCCCTCGCGATACAGTACGAAAATGAACGATATGTAAACCAGCGCGCTGCCGGTCTCGTTCTGCAACAGGATGAAGATGATGGGCAGAAAGATGATGATCAGCGCGCGGAAATAGTTGCTGATCTTGGCGTTGAGGCTGAAGTTGTATGAGTCGAACAGCTTGGCCAAGGCCAGGGCCGTGGCGAACTTGCCGAATTCGGCAGGCTGCAGGCTTACCGGTCCCATCACTATCCAGGAATGTGATCCCTTGACATCAGGCGCTATGAATATGGTCAGCAGCAGGACCATCAGGACCATGATGTAGATGGGGTAGGCATAGATCTTGAACAGTTTGTAGTCCATGATCAGGATGATGCCGCCTACAACAAGCGAGAGGCCGATCCACAGGATCTGCTTGCCCGAGAACTCGTTCAGGTCGAACAGCGAGGCGTTGTCGAAGTCATAACTTGCTGCATATATGCTTATTGCCCCGGCGCATACCAGCACAAGGTAGAGGCAAACAGTGACCCAGTCCACGCCACGGAATCCTCCCAGACTATTGTCAGTGCTTTTTGACTCCACTGTTGACTATGGTGTTAGAGTTTAACATTCTTTCTTCAATATGCTTCCGGCTCTCCGCGATGCCACCGGTCAGGTATTTCTCCATGATGAGGCTGCCGATGGGGACGCCGAACGTGGCTCCGAAGCCGGCGTTCTGTACGTATACGCAGACGGCGATCTTGGGATTGTGGTACGGAGCGAAGCCCATGAACGCCGAGTGGTCCTTGCCATGGGGGTTCTGGGCTGTACCGGTCTTGCCGCAGACCTCGATGCCGGCCAGGTTCGCGCCCCGGCAAGTACCGCCGGTCACGGCCATGCGCATGCCCTCGGCCACAGCCTCGTAGTATTCCTTCTTGATGTGGGGACGGTGACGCTTCTTGTACTTGGCGTCGATGGTGCTGTCGGCTATCTCCTTGACCACATGCGGAGTGCGGTACCAGCCGCGGTTGGCGATGGTGGCCGACAGGTTGGCGATCTGAAGGGGTGTAGCCAGAACCTCGCCCTGCCCGATGGCAATCGATATGATGGAGTTGGCGCGCCAGTTCGGACCGCGGAACGACTTGTCGTAGGTACCGGGGTTCGGTATGAAACCGCGTCCCTCCGACGGCAGGTCTACGCCCAGCCTGTAGCCGTAGCCCATCTCGACCATATAGTCCTTCCACTTCTCGAGCTGTTGCGACGGCTTTGTGCCGGGCTTGTCGATGAAGTTCTTCAATCCCCAGCAGAAGTATGCGTTGCACGATGTCTGTATGGCCGGTTTCAGTGCTATCGGGGAGGCATGGCCATGGCAACCTACGCGCAGTCTGTTAACGTATCCATGATAGCATGGATACATGGTGTGCAGGTTGACCGTACCTTCCTGCAGGAAGATAAGGCCCTGAGTGGGCTTGAACGTCGATCCCGGGGGATACGATGCCTGGATGGCGCGGTTGTACAGTGGTTTGAAGAAGTTTCGCGACAGTTCCGTGTAGTTCTTTCCGCGGTCACGGCCCACCAATAGCGACGGATCATAGCTGGGGGAGGTGACCAGACAGAGAATCTCGCCGGTCTGTGGCTCGATAGCCACGATTGCCCCGATTTTGTTGATCATCAGCAGTTCGCCGTATTCCTGGAGGTCCCAGTCTATGCTGAGTTTAAGGTCATGACCTGCGATGGGCGCTATGTCGAAGTCTCCGTTCTCGTACTTGCCCTTGATACGGCCGTAGGCGTCCTTCATCAGGATCTCTATTCCTTTGTTGCCGCGAAGCGCCTTCTCGTAGCTCTTCTCAATACCTAAGTCGCCCGTATAGTCGCCTCGGCGGTAGTATCGGTCGTTCTCGATGTCGTTGGCCGATACCTCGCGGATGTTGCCCAGGATGTTGCCTCCGGCCTTGGTGGCGTACTCACGCACAGTGCGCGTCTGGATGAAGAAGCCTGGGAACATGTAGAGCTTCTCCTGCAGTTTGCCATAGTCTTCCTGCGACAGGTGCGATATGAGCTTCTGTGGAGTGTAGGCGGAGTAGCCAGGATTCTTGTGGATGTCCTTCATCTCCTGCCATTTCTCCTTGAGCTGTTCCTTGGTGATATTCAGTACGGAGCAGAGTCCGGCGGTGTCGAAGGGCGCCACGTCCTTGGGAATTATCATGATGTCGTAGGCGGGTTTGTTCAGCACTATCAGCCGGTCGTTGCGGTCGTAGATCAGACCGCGCGCCGGGTAGATGGTGCGCCGCAGGAAGGCGTTGCTGTCGGCCTGCCCCTTGTAGCTGCCATCTCCGATCTGCAGGTTGTACAGCCGGAGGATGTAGATCAGGACTATGACGACGACAAAACCGCCGATGACGAATTTCCGTTTCTCTAAGTTATAATCTTTTCTCACGTTTCGAGATTATGAGGCAATCCACTGCCATCAGGACCAGGGTGGTGAACACTGAACTGGCAGCGGTCATTACGACAATCTGTTTGATATCTGCAAAACTGAAATATTCGATGGTGAAGACCATGGCGCAGTACAGCGTGACCATAGATACGAGGTACTTGGCATAGACCGAGAACCCGAGTGTCTGCAGCGATGGGACCACGTTCTTGGTATGGTCGTCGCGTGGGATGAAGGCGAACAGCACGGGTCTTTTGATCATGGCCAGCATGGTGCATGCCAGAGAGTTCACTCCGAGCGTGTCGGAGAAGATGTCCACCACAAGTCCGGCCAGGAACGCCCAGGTCAGCAGCACGTCAGTCTTGAGGTTCATAGGCAGGCTCACGATCACATATATGAACACGAAGGCCGTCGCCATGTTGAACAGCATGATGTGGTTGCATATCAGCACCTGGGCTATGACCAGCAACAGCATGACTATGAGTGTGTGTACAAAGCTACGGTTCATCAGTTCACCTGGGCATTGAGGCATCGAATGTTGCCAATGAATCAATCTCGTTCTTGTATATATCCTTGATCACGCGGACGGCGCTGAGTGTCCGGAAGTCGGACGCCAGGCGCACCTTGAATGTGAAGAAAGAGTCATCCTTGCTGTGTACGCGGCTCAGGATAATTCCGGCGGGGATGCCCTCGGGGAACGAGGTGCTGAAGCCGGAGGTCACGATTGTGTCGCCTATCTGGTATTCGGCGTGACGGGGTATCTCCTCGACGTATGCTGTGTTTGGGTCCTCGCCGCGCCATACTAATGAGCCATAGAATGGCTTGTCCTTCAGCTTGACCGAGAACCTCTGCGTCTCGTTCAGCAGCGAGATGACGCGCGACATGTGGGGGCCGGTTACGTTGACTATGCCAACTATGCCGTTCTGGTCCACCACGCCCATTCCGGTGATGACGCCGTCCAGCTCTCCGCGGTCAATGGTGAAGAAATTGCGCGGATGGCGGGTGTTGTTGTTGATTACTTGTGCCGGCACATATCCGAAGCGCTCCACAGTCGGCGTCGGGATGCTGTCGCTGATTATGGCCTGGAGCTGGTTGAGACGGTTCTCCAGGTTGAGCACCTGGTTCTGTAGGTCGGCGTTGCGCTGTTGCAGGCTCTGGTTGATGCTGCGCAGGTGGAAATACCCGGTCACGGACGACCAGCTGTCGTAGACCGTTCCTGTCACTACGTTGGCAGATGATAAATAGATGGACTGCTGATAGTTATGGTTAACTACCAGCAGAACTATGCTTATCGCCATGTATGCCGTGAAGACAAACCAGCGCGAATATTTCAGAATGAAGTTTATCAGGTTTTTCATTCCGAACCAATTGGCTTAGCGTTATCGGATCAGGAAGGAGAACCTGTTGATGTTCTTCAGCGCGACGCCGGTACCCTTGGCCACTGCGTGCAACGGGTCCTCTGGCACCTTGAACTGGATTTCGAATTTATCGGTGAATCGCTTGGCGAGACCGCGGAGCAGGGCGCCGCCGCCGGCCAGGTAAATACCGTTGCGCACCACGTCTGCGTAGAGCTCAGGAGGAGTCTGCTCCAGCGCGTCACGGATGGCGGTCTCCATCTTCTGGATGGTCTTGTCGATGCAGTGTGCTATTTCATCGTGCGTCACGGCAACTTCCATCGGCAGCGAGTTGATCTTGTTGGGGCCGCAGATGATGTAGGGTTCCGGAGCGTCCTCCAGGTCGGGGATTGCGGAGCCGACGTTGATCTTGATCAGCTCGGCCATGGTGGTGCCCACCTTGACGTTGTGCTGGTTGGCCATGTGGGCCTGGATATCGGCGGTCAGGTCGTTGCCGGCGATACGGATGCTCTTGTTGGAGACGATACCTCCCAGCGAGATCACTGCGATCTCGGTGGAGCCGCCGCCTATGTCTACGATCATGTTGCCTTCGGGCGCCTCTACGTCCAGGCCGATGCCCAGGGCTGCGGCCATAGGCTCGTAGATCATGTATACGTCACGGCCTCCGGCGTGTTCGCTGGAGTCGCGCACGGCGCGGATCTCGACCTCGGTCGAGCCGGAGGGGATGCAGACCACGATGCGGAGTGCCGGAGTGAATAGACGGCGCTTGCTGCTGACCATCTTGACCATGCCGCGGATCATCTGTTCGGCGGCGTTGAAGTCGGCGATCACACCATCTCGCAGCGGACGGATTGTACGGATGCCCGGGGGCTCCTTGCCTTCCATCTGATGAGCCTTCTCGCCGACTGCCAGCAGCTTGTCTGTCTTGTTCTCGATTGCGACCACGCTCGGCTGGTCCACAACGATCTTGTCATTATGAATGATGATGGAGTTGGCCGTTCCCAAGTCCATCGCTAATTCC